>CAZAJB010000032.1:0-23528 GCA_964485345.1 uncultured Clostridiaceae bacterium | reverse complement strand
TTGGTCAATAAACACACCTCCACATAGATAAAGGGTCCCTACCCTTGCTGATTGCGTTACAATCGGCTTGGAGTATGACGTTGTCAACTCCACTGGGCGTGGGACCCTTTTCGTTGCTTTAGGACTTAGTCCTCAAAAACAGTCTGTTCAGAAACGGGTGTTGCCAGGGCTTTCAGCGCCTTTTCAACGAGCTTCTTGCGCAGACTAAATTCCTCTTTTTCCGACAGTTTGGGATTCCCTAATGGATGGGGAATGGCCACTGCCGGGACGATTCGGTTTGCTCCCACGGTTAAGGAGATGGGCGTCACTGTACAAATGTGTACAACAGCGATTCCAGCCCGTTCAATTTCTTTTACCATCGTTGCGCCGCAACGAGTACAGGTGCCTCAGGTGCTGGTTAAGATAACTGCTTGTACACCTTCGTTCACTAACTCATGGGCAATTTCTGTGGCATATTTTACAGCATTTGCTACAGATGTGCCGTTGCCAACGGTGGAGTAGAAGTAGGGGAAGAGCTTACCGATTTTCCCTTCCTTTTCCATGGCGCGCAAAGCATCTACCGGCATAACCCGGTTGGGGTGTTCATTGGCGTAAACTGGGTCATATCCACCGTGGGCTGTTTGGAAGCCTTCCGATGTCAGACCATCCAAACCCTCGATGGAATACTTGCCATAATGAGAGGCACTCGAGGCCTCAATGCGGTCAGGATTGCCCTTTGGCACAATTCCACCGCTGGTCACAAGCGCTACAGTAACCTTGCTAAGATCAGGAATGGCATCTGCAGGATCCACTCGGTCAAAGAGGGGAATAGGATACTCGGTTTCAAATTCTTCTCCCGCAAGCTTCTGGAGGAGCATATCAACAGCTCGCTCAGAACCTCTTTTTTCCACAAAGACGTTCCTGCGGATGCCCTTGCTTACATAACCCTCTTCAGCGGGAGTACCCATAGGTTCGCCATTCACAATTTTGCCTGCTAACTTGGCAATAGCGGGCAGTGCAGTACGCATACCAGCTGCAGAATTAGTTGTTTCAACAATATAGAGGTATTGGCGGTAGCTTTCTAACCCGGGATTCTCTATATACATGCCAGAAACGGCTGGAATACCCATATCATGAGCAATTTGTCCGACAGTTCCGCAGGCCATGCCATAGCGTCCAGCATTGAACGCTGGGCCGGCGATGACTAAATCAGGATTGAAGTCCTTGATCATCTTGCCTACCGTGGCGCTTGCTTCTTCCAAGTTTTCGTTGAAATAACTGTCACCACAGATGATGGTTCCCACGATGGTACAGTTCTTTGGAAGAAGATTGGCTAAGCCTACGCCTGGACCCATCGGCTTATCGTGACTCTGGGGCTCAATGTGGGCCATGTCTTCTCCGCCAATTTGTCCAAAGAATTGATTGATATAGAGAACGATACGTTTCTCTTCCATACATTTACCCCCCATTCTGTGTACGATAGGTGGTGACTTCCTTGATGATGTCATCTACATCTAGGACCATTTCCATCATACTAATCTGGTCTTCCCACACATCTTCAGGAACGATATCTTTAAGCTCAAGAATATGATATACGGGGAGTTCTAACTGAACTCCTGTCAATGGACCGGCAAAAGTAGGATCACCAGTTGTAACTGTTTCAGCGGCTAGACCAGAGGCTTCTGCTTCTGCTCCACCTAAGATTACAACTACATTTTCCTTACCTTCTTTTTCAACCAAATTCTTAATTCGATTTTGGTTTTCTAAGTCCATTGCTCCTGCCGCCGTTCAAACAAAGCATTCGGTGGTGGAGAAAGCCATTATTGCGCCTGTGTGTTCGATGCAGGCTTCAATAGCGGGACCCGGAATACCATCTCGATCGCCAATAATGGCAATATGTTTGCCCTTTAGATCGATCATGGAACCAACTCCTCCTTCTATTTTCTAATACTCGCGAGCTGTCAACTTATTGAATCCGAGTTCGTTCGTTGCACCCATAATAGCCTGCAACTCTACTACGATAGTGCCGTCATCCTTGCGACTACCCTTGAAACCTCCGGCAATGACTTCAGCAGGCTCCACATTACCAATCACTTTATCCAATACGGGTAGAGTAATCAGTTCGTTAGCGTTTCCGCCAGTGACAATCGCATCGGCGCTGGGGCTGCCGTCGGCGAGGGACTGGCTCGTTCCGTCTTGACCGGCATACTCATCGGTGACTAAGACGGTCTTGATGCCTTTGGCCTCGATCTTGTTACAGTTCATGATCAAGTCGGTGTCAGGATTGCCAAAGCCTTCCTCGCTGATGATCACGCCATCAACACCTAAGTACTCGACCAATTTGGCTGTTAAGTCGGACGAACGTTGTTTATCCAGGAGTGTTACGTTTTCGTTCGTGATCACGCAACCTACAAAGCACAGATCCTTGCCGTGACGTGCCAAAAGATCATGGATGACTGGGCTGTTTTGGTGGTGGTAGCTGGTATTTTTGTCACAAGCGGATACGCAGTTACCACTAACAATCGCACCATCCATCACTTCTGTTGGATTCATCAACGTTGGTGTCATGGTCTTGACATCCACTCCGTAATAATACGTATCATGGAGCAGACCTTGACTCTGCAGCATGTACACATAAGCTATCTTTGGCAGATCAGGGTATTTCTGATGATACTCGTGCAAGGGCAGAAACTCATAGGTTATGGTTTCGTCAGGTGTCAGGTTACGAGCCGCTTCGCCTAGATAGTTGGCTGCCTTGAGCCCCATCTTTCTGAGCGTGGCTTCGTGTTGATACGTGATAACACCTTCTGCTGGCTCGGCTACGATCACAAGGTTATTCAGTTGTGAGAAGGGGGTCAGTTCGGCACCTGGGCCTGTCATGTCAATAATACCCTCTTGATAGCCGACAATTTGACCTGTCGTCACAACGGCAGCGCCTTTAAGTACATGGGTTGTGCCTTGACCTGCGGTAAACATCTTACTGACCATGCCCGGGAAAATGCCGCCATCTTGTTCTGGCTTGACCCTTGGTTCAATTACGTCCTTACAAGGCATAATACGCACGGATTCACCTGGGCGGGCAATATTAAGCTCCACCGAGGCTAGGTGTTCATCTTCTAGCAGATATTCAGTGAGCTCGTCCTTGTTCACGAACAGTGTTTCGTTCTTGACTTCTGTCTTGGAACCAAACTGCAGATCTTTGATGAAAATGTTACCTAACTTGAACTCCATACATTCACCTCCCTTTAGTCAGTGTTAGCCGATGATTGTTTGGATCTGCTTTTCAACGTCTTCAGCTCCAAACTCCCCGCTAAACTCGTGTTTCTTTTCTCCGTTATGGTAAAAGGCAATTACTGGTAAAGACATGACACCTTGTGCCATAGACAAACGCCTGGCGGCTGTTGTGTCTATAGAGTAGAAATCCATCTTATCCTCGTATTTGTCAGCAAGGGCCTTAATGTCTGGCATGAGATTCATGCAGGGTACACACTTGGGGCTCCAAAAGTCCACCACTGCCCAGCCACTAGAGTTGGGAATATGCTCCTCCCACGAGTCCTTATTTAGCTCGATCACTACTATACGACCTCCTTTGCTCATTATTCAAGTTATATATTACTCAAGCCTCCCGTTAATCCTCCTCGCTTTCGGCTTTTCTGGGTTATTTCTCCAAAAAATAACACGCTTGTGAATTTCGTATCGAAGTGTCGTAACCAAGAGATAACCTCAACAAAAGCTCTCCCTAAATCCGAATTCTCACCACCTTTTCTGTATGAGAACGAGTATTTGTCAAATAATAGAATGGAATTCGGAAAAGGATGGAGGACTAAGCATGAGAAAGTATATTACAGTCGATGGTAATGAGGCTGCCGCGCATGTAGCCTATGCTTTTACAGAGGTAAGTGCTATCTATCCCATTACTCCCTCTTCGCCTATGGCAGAACTGGTGGATGTGTGGAGCGCACACGGCCGTAAGAACATCTTTGGCGATGTGCTTGAAGTCGTCGAAATGCAATCAGAGGCAGGAGCTGCAGGTACTATCCATGGATCCTTGAGCGTTGGCGCACTCACCACAACCTACACAGCATCGCAAGGTTTGCTACTCATGATTCCCAACATGTACAAAATCGCGGGTGAGCTTTTGCCTTGCGTCTTTCACGTCAGCGCTAGGGCCTTAGCCGCCCATGCCTTGTCTATTTTTGGTGATCACCAGGATGTTATGGCCTGTCGTCAAACGGGTTTTGCCTTCTTGGCATCGACGAATGTCCAGGAAGTGATGGATCTTGCTTGCATTGCCCATGTCTCCACGCTGTCGGCAAAGGTTCCCTTCCTCCACTTTTTTGATGGATTCCGAACCTCCAACGAGTACCAGAAAATCGAGTCTTTGGAGTATGAACTGATGGCGAAGCTCATAGATTGGGATGCCTTGGATCGCTTTCGCAAACGGGGCTTGAACCCTGAGCGCCCCGTAACCAAGGGATCCGCCCAGAATCCTGATATATATTTCCAGGGAAGGGAGGTGGCGAACCCCTTCTATGAAGCAGTTCCGGAGATTGTAGAAGACTACATGAATCGCTTTGCCGACTTGACGGGCCGTAGGTACCGGCTCTTTGACTACTACGGTGACCCCGAAGCGGATAGCGTTATTGTTGCCATGGGATCTGTTTGCGATACCATCGAAGAGACCGTTGATTACCTGCGAGGCCGCGGCGAAAAAGTAGGCTTGGTCAAAGTACGTCTTTATCGACCATTTTCCTCGCATCATCTCTTGCGGGTTTTGCCTCACACCGTGAAAAAAATCGCTGTATTGGATCGCACCAAAGAACCTGGCTCTGCAGGCGAACCTTTGCATTTGGACATCGTTAAGGCCTGCGAGGCTCTCCACAAAGATGTGATCATTGTGGGTGGCCGCTATGGCTTAGGCTCAAAAGATACGGTACCGTCGCAAATCGTCGCCGTCTTCAAGAACCTTGATCAGCCTTCGCCCTTGGACCGTTTTACGATTGGAATCATTGATGACGTGAGCCATAGTTCGCTTCCCGCTGGAGAACCCCTCGACATCACTCCTGAGGGTACCATCAGCTGCAAGTTCTGGGGTTTAGGCTCTGATGGTACAGTGGGTGCTAACCAGGGCGCTGTTCGCATCATTGGAGAACATACGGATCTCTATGCCCAAGCGTACTTTTTCTACGACAGCAAAAAATCAGGGGGAACCACAGTTTCGCATTTACGCTTTGGCAAACAGCCCATCAGGGCACCTTATCTAGTCGATTATCCCGACTACATCGCCTGCCATAACAAAGCCTTTGTGAACAATTATGACTTACTCAAGGGCATCAAGACAGGTGGAGTTTTCGTACTCAATTGCCCCTGGGAGGGAAAGGAGCTCGAAGAAAACCTTCCGCCACATCTGAAGCGGGCGATAGCGCAAAAAAAGGTCAAGTTTTACACCATAGACGCACTCTCCATTGCAGGTGACCTCGGTCTAGGCAATCGGATTAATATGGTGATGCAGTCTGCATTTTTCAAGCTCGCTCAGGTGATTCCTGTGGATGAGGCTCTCGCTTTTCTGAAGGAATCTGTGGTGGATCTATACGGACGTAAAGGACAGAAGGTTGTAGACATGAATGTGGCAGCCATTGATCGAGGGGCGACAGCCCTGAGGGAAATAAGCGTTCCGCCTGAGTGGGCCAACATCAAGGATGATTTCGAACGTGAAGACGATGCTGAGGGAGCCCCACCCTTTGTGGAGGATATCCAACTGCCCATGCAGCGCATGGAGGGCGACGATTTGCCTGTCAGTGCCTTTGTGGGTATGGAAGATGGTGCCTTTCCCAATGGTACCACTGCCTACGAGAAGCGGGGAATCGCCGTAACCATCCCCGAGTGGCAAATAGAGAAGTGTATTCAGTGTAACCAGTGCTCCTTTATCTGCCCCCATGCCGTGATCCGCCCGTTCTTGCTAGATCAGAAAGAGATGGCGGGCGCTCCACAAACCTTCACAACAAAAAAGGCCATTGGCAAAGGTTTAGATAGCTTTGGCTACCGCATTCAATTGAGTCCACTTGATTGCACTGGATGTGGTAATTGCGCGGATGTGTGCCCGGCACCTGACAAGGCTCTCGTGATGCGACCGGCCGATCAAGAAATCGCCAAACAGAAGGACAACTGGCTCTATGCCCTACAGGTCACCAGCAAAGAGGATTACGTGGACTGGCGAACACTCAAGAACAGCCAGTTTCGCACTCCGCTCTTTGAGTTCCACGGAGCCTGTCCTGGTTGTGGAGAAACTCCGTATATTAGGCTCTTGACCCAGCTCTTTGGTGAGCGGATGCTTATTGCCAATGCCACAGGTTGTTCGTCCATTTATGGGGCGAGCGCCCCTTCATTCCCCTATTCTAAGAACGCGCGCGGGGAGGGCCCTGCCTGGGCAAATTCGCTCTTTGAGGATAATGCGGAGTTTGGCTTTGGCATGCGTCTTGGTGGAAAGCATATCGAACGGCGGCTTGGTCACTTGGTGGAAGCGCTTGTGGCCGAAAACAGTGTAGCCAAAAGCACCAAAGATGCTTGTTTGGAGTGGCTCGAAAACCGGCGCGATTCTCTAACCTCGCACAGGGCCAGTAAAATGCTGGTGGAGCAGCTAAAGGGAGAACGGGGGCGGAGTTCGGTCGTGGATGAAATCCTCAAAAACAAGGAACACTTGACGAAGAAATCCCAATGGATTATTGGGGGAGACGGATGGGCCTATGATATTGGCTACGGGGGTCTAGATCATGTGTTGTCTCTAGGTGAGGACGTGAACATACTGGTCTTGGATACCGAAGTCTATTCTAATACCGGGGGGCAGTCCTCAAAGGCAACGCCTACTGGTGCGGTGGCTAAGTTTGCTGCTTCTGGCAAGCGGATTCGCAAGAAGGACCTAGGGCGCATGGCTATGACGTACGGGTACGTGTATGTGGCGCAAATTGCTTTGGGGGCTAATATGAATCACACCATCAGGACGATTCTAGAGGCAGAAAACTATCCCGGTCCCTCCTTGATTATTGCCTACTCACCTTGCATCAACCATGGAATTCAAGCTGGGATGGGTTCGAGTATCCTGCAGGAGAAACGGGCGGTGGAGGCCGGTTATTGGCATCTTTATCGCTACAACCCGCTCCTTAAGAGCGAAGGCAAGAATCCGTTCACCTTGGATTCAAAGGAACCTAGTACATCCTTTAGGGAGTTCTTAATGAGTGAGCTTCGCTATTCGTCACTGCAGCGCGCCTTCCCTGATGTGGCAGCAGAACTCTTCGACAAGGCGGAAGCTGATGCCAAAAGCCGCCTCGAAGAGTATGTGCGGTTGGCGAATATTTGAGCAAAAAGACGGGGATCAGAAGCCTTGTAGCTTCGATCCCCTTTCGCCTATTTACGATTGTGATTCACCCATTCCCGTGCTAGTTCCATGTCTTCGGTGCTGGGCACGGGCACTTTCGATTGAGGTTTTTCCCTCTCCACATTGGCCCAAGCCGCTGTGGAGTGTTCTTCGATGGGCAAGTCCCGAATTCGTCTGGGTTTCCTTCTTGGTCCTTCCATCACATCTTCGCCTCCTTGGCCATAGTCTGAGAAAAAGGACGCTAGACTATCCGTTTTCCCGCCCAGGGAAGGGATAAAGCAAATAATGTCAAACTATTATGGTCATGGAAAGAGAGGCTGATCAGATTGCCCATAACCTTTAGCGGAAAAGAACTCCTGCAGATTATCAATGAGTTGGTGTCTATTCCGAGTCCATCTGGGTACACCGATCGTATTATTGACCATATCGCAGATTCTTTGGATAGGATCGGTGTTGAGAACACGAAGAACCGCAAGGGCGCCGTTATTGCCACGGTTCCGGGGAAAAACGCTAGTGTACATCGCCTGGTGACCGCCCATGTGGATACTCTTGGGGCCATGGTGAAAGAGATCAAGTCTGATGGTCGCCTCCGCTTAACCAAGATCGGCGGATCAAGGTGGGCCCATGTGGAAGGTGAGTACTGCAAGATCTTCACCACCGACGACAATACGTTCACTGGCACTATCTTGATGCACCAGACCTCCGTTCATGTCTACAAAGATGCCTCAACCGCTGAGCGCAACCAGGAAAATATGGAAGTCCGCTTGGATGCTAGAGTCAAAAATGCCGATGAAGTGAAGAAACTGGGCATCAGCGTTGGTGATTTCGTGGCCTTTGACCCCAGGGTCGAGGTCTTACCTAGCGGATTTATTAAGTCTAGGCATCTCGATGATAAGGCCAGTGCCAGCATCCTTCTATACCTGCTACAAGAAATGCAGGAAGCCAAGGACCAGCTTCCTTTCACTACACATTTTCTCTTCTCTAACTATGAGGAAACTGGCTTTGGTGGAAATTCCAACATTCCCGCAGCCGTCGCCGAGTATCTGGCAGTTGATATGGGGGCCATAGGTGACGGACAGATGACGGATGAATATACCGTCTCAATCTGCGCAATGGATTCTACTGGACCCTATAACGCTCGACTCAGGCAGCATTTGGTGAACCTGGCTGAGAAGAACAATATTGAGTACCAAGTAGATATCTATCCCTTTTATGGCTCCGATGCAAGTGCTGCACTCCGGGCGGGGCATGATATTGTCCATGGCTTGATTGGGCCAGGAATTGACGCTTCCCACGCCTTTGAACGGACCCATGTGGACTCCGTTGTGAACACGGCCAAGCTTGTCTACTTCTATTTGCTATCGGATTTGTGTTAGCGACTACACAGAACAAGGAAGGTACCCTACAGGGCTCCTTCCTTTTTTAGTGGCTCCAAGATGACGTTTTGCAGGTACTCTTCGAGTAATGTGCGGACCTTCGAGCCTAAATGCACAACCTCACCCTCTGCTAACATGGGATAGCTTGATTCTTCGCCGGCCAAGAAGTCACTAGTGACAACGGTATAGGACCGATCGAGATCGATTAGCCTAGGGCCTTGATAGTAATCGCTCGATCGCCGTGACTTAACCGAGAGTAGCTCGGAAAATGCTCGTCCACTAAGCGTTACGATGACGGTCTCGTTGCCAAATGGCTCCACCGTGAAGACATCGCCTTTCGTTACTGGCCCCCGAGCGAGGCCTGAGCGAACGCCCCCCGCGTTATAAAGGGCCGCATCGGCACCGCTAAAAGCCAAAAGTGCTTGGTTGAGCAAGAGGCCCATCCCATTTTTGGTGAAGCCACGCGGGGCATACCCGATGGCCTGTTCCATTTCTAGAGCTAGGACAGCCCCATACAGGTCGTCAATCTCCGCCAAAGCTCGATGCCGGGCAGTGCTCTCCTTGACCTCCAGCAGTTCTCCCCGGGCCAGATAACCTTGATCGGCGCTAAGCACGATTTTCCCCAGGTAGCGGGTTGATGAGCCGGTTTGCGTGATCAGGGTGTTGCCAATACGCACGGGCTTACTCAGGACAGTGTGACTGTGACCACCAATAATCGCGGTGATTCCCGGTACCTTTTGGGCTAACAACAAGTCCTCGCCATAGCCTAAGTGGGATAAGACGATACAGAGGTCGTAGGCATCTGCTTGCTCATGGAGGATGTCTTGCAGGACCTTAACAGGATCGGCGAAGGTCAGACCCTCTATATTGCGGGCAAAGGACATTCTCGGCACGGCGGTCGTGGTCAATCCTACGATCAAAACCCTTACACCGCCCGCATTTTTGATCAGAAAGGGTGGGGCAAACGTGGTTCCGTCATCTCTAAAGATATTAGCTCCTAACCAGGGAACGCCTGCCCTTTGGGTCCGCTCTAGCGTTTCGAGACCAAAGTCAAAATCATGGTTACCCAGTGCCAGGGCGTCAAAGCCCAGGGTCAAGACGGATGCCTGTTCCGCTTCTCCTTGGAACAGGCTCGAAACAGGCGTGCCTGAAAATAGATCGCCTGCATCAAGTAGTAGTAGATCGGGGTGGACTGCCCTAAGCTCCGTTACCATCGTCGCAATCTGGGCTAGGGATTCTCCATGCAGGTCATTTGTGTGCAGGATCACGATCTCTTGGCCATGGGCCGCTTGGGAAAAAGCAGGGATAAGTAAGACTAAGGCCAGCACAAGGGTGGCTGCCTTGGCGTTTTTCAAAGTTTTCTGGGAGCCACGCCACCAAACGATAAAGGCCACCGTTCCCAGGAGCGAGACCGCTGCACTGGTGATAAAAAGCGCGGTTCCACCCGATGCATCGTAGAGTCGTCCGCCCAGAAGGCCCCCGAGGAGCTGGGGCAGGGTGACGGTGACGGCAGTATTCAGGGTAAAACCAGTGGCATGATATTCTTCAGGAACCAGGCGGTCTACGATCAGCACCAAAGCCACTAGAATCGTGGCAAAGGTGACGCCCTTCAATCCGTGGACAAGGAGCATGAGAAGCGGATCAAAGGAGAAGGCAAATATGGCCATACGCAGGGTGGTCAAGAATCCGGCCCAGATCACGAGGCGTTCTGCACTGAGTCTTTCTAACAACCGGATGGTCACCAAGAATACAGGAATCTCAACAAGGGCTGTGCTGCTCCAAGCGAGCCCCACCAAGGTACTGGTGGCGCCTCGGTCGGCCATAACCAGGCTCAGAAAATTGAGTGGCATGTAGTGACCGAGCTGAAGGATGAACATGGCCGCCAAGAACGGGAGAAAAGGACCTCGCAAGACGCTGGTTAGTCCAGAGAGCTGGAAACGCTGTGGCCTGGATTGTCCAGGTTTTGCCAGAGCCGCGAAGGGGAGGCGCAAGACCGCAAAGGCAGTCAACAAGGATCCTAGGGCGTAGCCAATAAAGGGCAGTCTGTTGCTTTGGGCAAAGACTATGCCGACGCCTAAAGATACTACTGCAAAGCCGATGGAGCCCCACAGTCTTGTTACGCCCCATCGGCCCTTGCTTTGCCCCAGAATCCGCACACTCATGGAATCTAGCATAGGGCTGACTGGTCCTTGGAAGAATCCCATAAGTATGGCCAGGACAAAGAAAAGGGATGAGACAGGCAGGAAAGCAAAGGTCAAGGCGCTAGCACCTGCTGTAAGCACTAACAGGGCGCAGAGCCTGGGCACGTTACCCCACAGATCCCCAAAATAGCCCCATAGTGGCTGGGTGAGAAAGGTCACCAGCGGACCGATAGCTGCATAAATGCCGATCTGCACTCCGTTCCAGCCTCCATCACTTAGGTAGAGGGAGATATAGGGAGCGAACGCTCCAACGGAGGCGAAAAACAGGAAATATACGGCAGATATGTTCAGTTGACCGTTTTTCTTATGCATGGGCGTTCTCCTCGCGGCGCGTTTCTCCCAGACTCAATGTAACCGGTTGCGACCAATGGAAAAATGAACAAGCTTCACCCTTGAGGAGGGTATACGATGTGTGGTCGCTTCTGACTCGAACGTGAAGTTGAGCGCCCCTAAACTTGACTTTGAAACTGTAACTCTGCCACTTCTCCGGCAGGAAGGGTTGAAAACTCAGGTTACCATCAAAGGTGCGCATGCCTGCAAAACCGTTGACAACACCCATCCAGGAACTAGCCATACAGGCAGTGTGGAGTCCTTGCCAGGCATTACGATTGTAGTCATCGAGATCGAGGCGAACGGTCTGGAGAAAGTAGTTGTAGGCAAACTCCTCGTAACCCAGTTCTGCCGCAATGATACTGTAAATGGCGGGAGAAAGTGAGGAATCATGGGTTGTCTTTGGCTCATAATAGTCAAAGTCAGCCTTTTTCTCCGCTAGCGTAAACTGATCGCCTAGGAGGAACAGAAGCAAGATCACATCCGCCTGTTTGATCACCTGATAGCGCCAAATAACAAGCGGGTGCCAGTTTCCCACCAAGGGTATTTCCTCTTGGGGGATGGAGTCGATGTCAATAGGGTCTTTATCAACAAAGGAGTCATCCTGCGGATGGATTCCGAGTTGGTCGTTGAAGGGTAGGTACATGTGATCGGCGCATCGTTGCCATAGATCAAACTCTGCCTCCTGGAGGTTGAGCTTGCGAGTTAATCTGTCAAACTCCTGGGGATACTTGGTGCTCAATGTATCCCGGGCCCTTAAGGCGGTTTTGAGGTTGAACTGGGCCATGTAATTTGTGTAGCAGTTGTTATTGACCCCTGGTTTGTACTCGTCGGGTCCACAGACTTCGTTGAGGCAGTATTGACCGTTTCGCGATTCCAAGAATACGCCGCGATGGGCCCAGCATCTGGCGGTTTCGAACAGAATCTCTGCACCCATTTCCAGTAGAAAATCCAGATCGTCGGTAGCTTCGAGGTACCTGTGGATGGAGTAGGCTACAGCAGCATTGATGTGGTATTGCACTGTGGAACCGAGAAAATTACCCGATGCTTCATGACCATTGATCGTCCGCCATGCATAGAGGGCCCCTTGATCACGCATACGCCTAGCATTGAGCCGAGCTGCATCTAAGATACTATAGCGATACTCCAAAAGCTTGCGAACGAGATCTGGTTGACTGTAGAGGAAAAAGGGGACGATGTAGGTTTCCGTGTCCCAGAAATAGTGTCCCTCGTAGTACTCGCCGCTTAATCCCTTGGCGGCCACATTGGTTTTGCCATCGCGCCCTGTGGACTGAAGAAGCTGGAGCGCATTAAAGCGCATACCTTGCTGTACAGCTAGATCCCCCTCGATTTCTACATCCGTGTCGTCCCAGTACTTCTGTAAGAAATCCACATGTTTTTGTCTACCGCGAGCATAACCATGTTCGGCACTCTTTAGCACGATCCGCTCCAGATAATCACTTAATTGCCCCTCGCCCATTTCCCTCGAAGAACCTAGAGCGATGAACTTATCTAGGGTAATCGTTTGCCCAGCCTCTGCCTGAAAACGCGCCAAGAAATCAAGGAGAGTTGTGGATGCTGATCCCATGATCGATGTGGCGGGTGTAGTCGTGTGCGAGACTGCGCAGGCTACAGATAGTCCGCTATTCTTTGTGCGGGACACCAGCACGCCACTTTCGTTGGTTAATGTTGTGGAAACGACGTTTAGTGCTGGTTCTTTAAGGTGGTGGTAGTTGGTTACCGCTCCATTGACATGGGATCGAAGAGTGATGGATCCTGAGAAGTTGAGAGGCGTGACGGAGCAGCGCAAGAAGGCTAGATGTTGGTTGGCATGTGAGATAAAACGCTCAAATGCAATCTGCAGGCGTCTACCCTTCGGACTGGTCCAGATCAGTTCGCGGCGCAAGACGCCTTCTCTCAGGTCGAGCGTTCTCGAGTAGTTCTCTATGGTTCCGTTGAACATGGAAAATTCTTCACTGTCCAAAAGGATCTTCAAGCCCTTCCAATCGGTAACATTAATCATCGACTGGTATTCGGTGGGCTGATTGGCCATGTATTCGCCGTAGACAATGGGCTCCGTTTCGTAGATTCCATTAATATAGGTTCCGGGCGTTGAAGGAATCTGCCCGGGTAGTCCTTCTTCAAAGCTCCCTCTCAAACCCATATAGCCGTTGCCGAGGGAGAAGATTGATTCGCTCCGGTGATTGTACTCGGGCTTCCACTCCGTCTCCACCACTTGCCAAGGGTCGAAGGCATATATTGATGGTCTGTTCTGGTGAAATTTTCTCATGGTTAATCTCCTTCAAACAGTTCTCGTCTCCTATTTGGCGATTTTGCCCTGATATCCTTCTCCACAAGCTGAAGAGGGAAGTGATGCGAGAAAAAGTATTGTTTTCGTGTCCAGTATGCGAGAAGGCCGCTTCTCTCTACATTGACTAATAATACCTGTCCTTTCAGGGTATCCTGTGATGAGAGAGAGCAGTAGGGGTGGTGACCGAAATTGAGGATTTTGATGTTATCTTGGGAATACCCTCCAAAAGTGATTGGAGGTTTGGCTAGAGCAGTTGCGGACCTATCACAGGCCTTGGTGGAAGAAGGGCACGAGGTTTCGGTGGTGACAGGCGATTGGCCAGAAAGTGAGCAGACAGAATATGTCCATGGCGTGCGAGTCTACCGGGTAAACCAGTTTTTCCCCAAGCCCATGGACTTTTTGGATGAAGTTCACTTCATGAACTACCACTTGGCTCAAAAGGGAGCGGAACTACTGAGCCATATGGACTTCGACCTGATTCATGCCCACGATTGGCTCGTAGCTCCCAGTGCTAAGGTACTGAAACATGCGTTCAAAAAGCCTTTAGTCAGCACAATCCATGCCACGGAATGGGGCCGCAACAATGGTTTGCATAACGACTTGCAGCGTCACATTAGCGACCTAGAATGGTGGCTCACGTATGAGTCGTATCGCGTAATTTGCTGCAGCGAGTACATGCGGGCAGAACTGCGCAGGATCTTCCAGGTGCCTGAAGACAAGCTTAGTGTGATCCCCAACGGTGTGCGGGCAGCTGATTTCGCCAATGTCTATGAAAACCTTGACGCCTGGCGCAATAACTGGGCTCTGCCTGAAGAAGAAATTGTCTTGTATGTTGGGCGTCATGTCTACGAAAAGGGCATTGATCTCTTGCTGGCTGCAGTCCCTAAAGTGCTTTCGTATCGTCCTCAAGCGAAGTTCATAATCGCTGGCAAAGGTCCGTTCACAAATGAGCTAAAGCGGCAGGCTTGGGATCTAGGTCTAGGTGAGAAGACGCACTTTCCAGGTTTCATCGATGATCTTGCTCGCAACAGCCTGTATAGATTAGCCGATGCAGCGGTTTTCCCTAGTCGCTATGAGCCTTTTGGCATTGTTGCTCTAGAAGCCATGGCCGGTCAGGCTCCAGTTGTCGTGAGCGATGTAGGTGGTTTTGCTGAGACAGTGGAGCATGGCCATAACGGGTTAACGTTTTATGCGGGAAACGCCAACTCGTTAGCGGATAGCATTTTACATGTTCTAGGCGATAAGACTCTAGCAAGCAACCTCAATGCCCGGGCGGCCGAGGATCTGAAAGAAAAGTTCGATTGGAACCAAATAGCCAAAAAGACCGTAGAGAGCTATAAGCAGGTCGAGTTGCAGCCCCACGAGCATAAGGAGTTTGCCGATCGTTACGAGCTGACTAACAAATTCGTTGAGAGGGGGGCACGCACCCGTGAAAGCAGTAATCATGGCAGGTGGTGAGGGAACTAGGCTAAGACCTCTCACCTGCACGCTTCCCAAACCAATGGTTCCCATTTTAAACAGGCCTATGATGGAGCATATCCTCAATTTGTTGAAACGTCACGGATTCAAGGACGTTGCCAGCACACTTTGGTACCTTCCGGACGACGTCACTACCCACTTTGGCGACGGTAGCGATTTTGGGGTCTCCATGAACTACTACATAGAAAGAGAGCCACTTGGAACCGCCGGGAGCGTGAAAAACGCATCGGAGTTTCTCGATTCAACCTTCGTAGTTGTGAGCGGCGACGCGCTGACAGACATCGACTTAAGTGAAGCAGTGGCCTTTCACCGGGAGAAGGGATCCCTAGCAACATTGGTGTTGACGAGTGTGGCGAATCCCCTAAGTTACGGCGTGGTGCTGACCGCAGAAGATGGCCGAATCGCACAGTTCCTGGAGAAACCAACCTGGAGCCAGGTGTTTAGCGATACAGTAAACAGCGGCATCTATATACTAGAACCTGAGGTCTTGGATTTGGTGCAGCCTGGGCAGAAGGTGGACTTCAGCCAAGATGTGTTTCCAGAGCTCTTAAGGCGCAAAGCCCCACTTTATGGCTTTGTGGCACCTGGTTATTGGTCAGACGTGGGAAATCTGGATGTGTACCGGCAGGCCCAGAAGGATTGCCTCGATGGAAAAGTTCAGCTGGAACTGCCAACCCCCTACAAAGGAAACATCTATCTAGAAGAGGACGTGTACATCCATGAAAGTGCCGTAGTTGAGGGGCCTGTATACCTTGGGAAGGGCACTAGAATCGGAGCCCATGCCTATGTGGGCCCTTATAGCGTAACCGGTCCTTACAGCCAGATTGACCCGCACGCCAACGTGAAGCATAGTCTGCTCTGGTCTGGCGTGAAGTTAGCCAGCCGCACGCAGCTACGGGGATGCGTTCTGGCCAAGGATGTGTTGGTCGAAAGGGAAAGCGAAATTTACGAAGGGGCAGTACTTGGACCAAAGGTCCGTGTTGGGGCTATGTCCACGATTACTCCCAATTCCAAAGTGTGGCCCGAAAAAATCATCCTAAGTGGCAGCAAATTACGAGGATCCTTAGTCTGGGGAAGCCAAGAGCAAAGACCAATCTTCTCAAAGCATGGTATAGCAGGTGATATCAGAGGAAATCTTACTCCTGAGACCCTCATTCAGCTAGGATTGAGTTACTCGGCTTTTCTGGGCCGGCAGAAAAGGGTGTTGGTCACCAGTGATTTCTCTAAGGTGGCGGATCTGGCAAAGCGTGCCTTGGTCGTTGGCCTCCGGGGTGGAGGTCTCGATACCCGCGATGGAGGAGAAGTTGCCGGACGCATAACTCGTTTTGCCGTGCAAGAGATGGCTCTAGATGGAGCTTTACATGTAGGCGCAAAAACCGGTGACCCCAACTTCGTGTTCATAGAGTGCTGGGATGGACGTGGCCGCTTGCTTACAAAGGGAGAACAGAGAAAACTTGAAGGCATTTTCGTCAGGGAAGACTATCCTCGCTTTGGGGCCGAAGACGTGGGTGATTTTATCCAAGTGGCCGGCTTGAAAAAGCGCTATCTGCAGCGTCTGGCGCGCTACTATCCAAGCGGTACGCGGGAGTTCGCAGTGGGTCTGACGATCGAACCACCGCGAGATCCCTTTGGCGAAATGGTCCGAGATTTTCTCCTGCGGAGTGGATACCGCGTCATGACAGATCGGGTTGAGGGCATCCCAACCATCGTTGTGCAAAACCAGAATTGGTTCTTTCAGGACGAAAAGGGACGACGCCTCTCGACCCAAGATTGGTGGAAGGGGTTCATTCACGCTTTGAAGAGGCGCAATGCGAGGGCAGTGGCCGTACCCGTTCATTTATCGGAGACGGTGGCCCAGACAGCCCGGGAAGAAGGACTCGATGTGTGCTGGACAAAAATGGAGGCACCCTTTTGGATGGAGGCTGCAACAGAGTTGGGGAACTCCTTCGTCGAGGAAAACTTGGAGATTTTCCCTCATATCGAGCCTTTGGCGAGCATCGGTGAGCTTCTGTCCTTCGTCAGCTCCACTCAGGTGCCCCTAAGTTCCTGGCAGGGAACCTCGCAGATTACTACGACCGAGGTGCATTGCCCCTGGGATGAAAAGGGCAGGGTGATGCGGAAGCTGATCGAACGTTCTGATCCGGAGCGGACTCTGTACCTCGAAGGCGTCAAGGAGCGCGGCGATGATGGGTGGGTCTTGGCAGTCCCCGACGGGGACGAGCCGGTGTTTAGGCTGTATGGTGAAGCAGAGACCGAGTCTGGAGCGGCGAGCCTCATTGAACATTATGTTGACTTAATTAAGCAGCATCAAAGATAGGAGAGATACGACATGGTAGCTATTCCCCAACCAAAAGTAGCGTTCTTTTGTATGGAGTATGGACTAGACGAAGCATTTGCTATCTACTCGGGCGGCTTAGGGGTGTTAGCAGGGGATATATTGAAGACGGCCCGAGACATGAAGTTGCCCTTTGTGGGGATCGGTATCTTGTGGAACGAGGGGTACTCTGATCAGTATCTAGACAAGAATGGCTTTCCTCAGCATTCCAGGCAGAATTACGACCGCGGTCCTCTGGAGGATACAGGGATTACTGTGAGTTTGTGGATTCGCGGCGAAGAAGTTACCTGCAAAGTCTGGAAAACAGAAGCCTTTAACAACGCCACCCTCTATCTCTTAGACACAGACTTGCCGGGGACATCGCACGGATGGATTACCCGACAGCTTTATGCTAGCTCGCCGCAAGAACGTGTAGCGGCGGAGATGGTCTTAGGCATCGGCGGAGTACGGTTTCTGCGGAGACTGGGTTTTGATCCTGATATCTACCATCTGAATGAAGGTCATGCAGTTTTCGCAGGTTTAGAGCTGATTCGAGAAAAGATGTCTCGGGGAGTTGATTTTCACCGTGCTTGGGAAGACACTCGTCAGCAAATTGTTTTTACGACCCATACGCCTGTCATGGCTGGTAACGAGGAGCATGATCACGGCATCCTGAAGCACATGGGGGCCTGGGTTGGTCTCGAGTACGATCAGGTAGAGGAAATCGGAGGAAATCCCTTCAACATGACAGTGGCTGGTCTACGCCTCAGTTACATTTCAAATGCGGTATCCCAGCTCCATGGTGCTACGGCCCGCGCCATGTGGCGGGGTAATCCAGGGGCGTCACCAATTATCAGCATCACGAATGGCGTTCACGTGGATACCTGGCAGCATGAGCAGATCAAGCAAACCTATAATGTGCAGGGCAATCTTTGGAAAGCACATCTTCAGCTCAAGAAGAAGCTGTTGGAGGAAATCGAGAATCGTACTGGGGTTGCTCTGGACCTCGATGCCCTCACCATTGGCTTTGCCCGTCGCGCAGCTACCTACAAACGCAGTGGCTTAATTTTTCACAAACCCCATGTGATTGAGCCCCTCTTAAAGGATCGCACCATCCAACTGGTTTTCTCTGGGAAGGCGCATCCCGAAGACGAATGGGGAAAACGGATCGTTGCCAATATCGCGGAAATTGCCTACAAGTTCCCGGATAGTGTCGTCTTCCTCGAGAACTATAACATGGAGCTTGGACGCATTCTTACTTCCGGTTGCGATGTCTGGCTGAATACGCCGCAAAGACCTCTTGAGGCATCGGCGACTTCGGGCATGAAGGCTGCCCTGAACGGAGTGTTGAACTTGAGCGTTTTGGATGGTTGGTGGACGGAGGGATGTCTGCACGGGGTGACAGGATGGCAGTTTGGCGGGGGTTATGAAGGCCCCGAGCAAACCATGGTGGATGCCCTGTCGCTCTACGAGGTTCTGCTCGACGAGGTTATTCCCATGTACTACGAAGACCGCTCCCGCTGGCAAGAAATGATGCGGGCGAGTATCTCTATGGCTTTGCACCGCTTCTCCACGAAGCACATGCTCACGGAGTACAACAACCTAATGTATCAACCCTCGACGACTTTGCGAAGAATCAAGCACGAAGTGGCAAATGCCATGGCAATACAATAGACAAAAAAGCGGGCGCCGGAATCTGGCGCTTTTGCATTTCCTCCGCTATACTAAGGGCAGGAGGGGAGAGCCTTGTACAATACGGATTATAGGATGCTACAGCGTCAGCTTCAGAGCCTTTTAGAGGGGGAGACGCATTGGCTGGCGAATTTAGCCAATACGTCAGCCTTGCTCTTTTCTGAACTTGACGATCTGAACTGGGTAGGTTTCTATCTCAGAGAAGGTGAAGAACTCATTCTAGGTCCATTTCAAGGAAAACCAGCATGCGTACGCATACCGCTAGGTAAAGGAGTCTGCGGCACCGCAGCTGCCGAGGGCAAAGTTTTGGTCGTTCCTGACGTTCACGCATTTCCAGGGCATATTGCCTGTGATGCAGCCTCCCGGTCAGAAGTAGTCATTCCTCTGATGACCTCAGAGGGTAGACTCTTGGGCGTTCTCGATGTGGACAGCCCTGTTTCAAATCGATTTACTTCGCAAGACGCAGACGGACTGGGCAAAATCGTGGGGATCCTACTTTTTGCTTGTTCCTGGCCACCTGTGGTTTAACCTTGAAGGATCCGCAGTTCGATGCCATACTCTTTTTGAAATGCGTCCACGCGGCGGCGGGCATCACGAATTTCTACGTCCCGCTTTTGCGTCCCGAATACCTTGAGTTCACAGACCCCTGGTGTCAGCATGGTCTGTAGATTTGTGACCACTCCTGTTCGAGAGCGGTCAAGGCTATGGGCGATCTGCAGTAGAGGAGTAAGTTTCTTGATCCTCAGGATATCCTCTGCTTGGATGGGACCGTGATCCACGTAATTTTGCAGATTGGCATGGACGAGTCCGTCATGGGATGCCGCTAAAAAGGCGGCTAAAACCCGTTCTCGCTGCGTTAGACCTAGGAGGGGGGAGTTCAACACCGCGTACAAAGTGTGTTTTTCCAGGCTCTCTACACTGATTACCACGCCGAGTTCGTGCAGAAGGCCTGCAATGAGCAGGAGTCTCCGCTCGTGACTGCCTAGATTGTGCAATGCTACAAGCTGGTCAAACAAAATCACGGCTAGGTTGGACACGCGCCTTAAATGGTTTTCATCCAAGTTGTGATAGTCGATGAGATTGTTCGTGTGATGCGTCAGGACGTTGAACAAAATGGGATCCCTTGGATAGGTGTACTTATAGAACAAACCATCTCTGAGGCTACTGGCACTAACCATCAACTCTCGTCCACCACTGGCTTTGAGGAGATGGTGGATAATGCAAAACCCGGTAACGCTTAGGTCGGCACGATCCTGTTCAAGTCCTGGTATCTTCCTTCTCTGTTTCAGGTCTATGCGGCTTAGCATGGTGTAGATTTCTCCCACAGCCTCGGCGGGAATCACAATACCGTGGGTGACATCGGGTACATAATGAACGTGGTTCCTGTAGACTCTTGCCAGCGAACGAAAGGTCCCACCAAGTCCCATCAGTCTTGGATACTGAGGGAGCCAGGCGATGCGAGCGAAGGTCTCATCGAGAAAGGCGTCTAGGGCACGCAGGTTCTCCGGTGAAGGCAGGTCTTGTAGGTCATATTTCTCCATGAGGGATACTGCACCAAAATCTAGGGTAATGGTGTTTTGGTTGAGTCGTTCGTTGAAACCCACGAGCTTCAACGCTCCACCACCGAGGTCTGCCATGAGACCAGAGGATTCGGTCACGCTGTTGACCAGCCCGATATAGCCGAGATAAGCCTCTTCTTCGCTGGAGAGCACTTGGATGGTCACTCCTGTGTCTTCAGCTACCCGTTGAACCAGCTCGGCACGGTTTGGAGCTCGTCTGACAGCAGCGGTTGCTACGGCAATAATCTGCCTAACTTGTCTAGCCCGGCAAAACCGGACGAAGAGGGAGAGCATCTCTGCAGCGGAGTCAATTGCTTCTTCTGTCAAGAAGCCCTGGGCGTTGGTACTACTGCGCAAGCGGACGGACTCTTTAAGGTTCTCAATCTGGTGATGAGCACCATTCTCTTTAATATCGATGATGACCAGGCGCACAGAGTTCGAGCCAAGATCAATGATGCCGATTCGGTCCATGGTCAGAGCCTCCTACGTTTCAAGTTACCCTTATTCTAACAGATTGACCGCGGCAAGGAAACTGTGCTTTGCCCAAAAGCTGGGCAAAGCCCCAGTCTTTCTTGACAGACGTTCTTGATATCAGTATAATTCTGATAAGGAATAGGCACAAAAATCGCCCGCAGAGTGGGTTTCGCTAGCGGGGTTGGATGGTGAAAGAAGTGGAGATTACTAAAAAGTCGGAATACGCTGTGAGTGCCTTGGTAGAGCTGGCCCAGTATCCGGGAGAGTTTATTTCCTCGAAGGTCATAGCAAACCGGCAGGAGATCCCGGTTAATTTTTTGCCTCAAATCATCGCACAACTCGGTGCACCTGGTTGGGTAGTAGGTGTGCGGGGCCCAGGGGGGGGCGTTCGTCTAGAAGTCGATCCGGCCACGATTACGCTCAAGGATGTCATAGAACTGATTGAAGGACCCATTGCGATTTCCAAGTGCCTTAGCAGCGATTTGGTCTGTTCCAGGCAAGGCCATTGTCCCATGCACCCGATCTGGGAAGAAGCGCAAGGGGCTTTTATTGACGTTCTGAAAAAACGGACGATTGCAGATTTAGTGCTCAATACCCCCGAAAAATAAAGGTGCGGCAGGAAATATATGTCGGGGGTGGAATAGTAAATGACAGTGAAATTCAAAGGAGTGTCCAGTTTGAGAAGACAAACACTAGGAATCATGCTTGTATTATTGGTCGCATTTCTCGTGCCCGCCATGGCTTCCGCCAATACCATTGGCTATGTAGACTTCGAGTTCTTGTTTTACGCCCATCCAGAGTATGATGCCAAGAACGCAGACCTACAGGTCGCGGCTGAAGAACTGTACTTAGGAATGGAAGAGGAAACAGCGAAATTGGAGACCCAAGAAGAGATTGATGCATTAGTTGCTAGTGATGCGTGGCAAGAATTAGTTGCCAATGTTGAACTGCAGTTTGAACAGATTGAACAGCAAGTGCGACTCGATTTGGTTACCTTCATTCTGGACATAATCAAGACAGTGGCTGAGTCAAGTGGTATCGAGGTCGTCTTGCCTGAAAGCTCCATAATCTACGGCGGTGTTAATCTGACGGCTCCTGTCATAGAATCCATGTATGGCGCCTATGGTATTTCGGTTCCTTCCTCTATTCGGGAATTAATCCAGTAATTCAGGTAGGATTTTTTCGGTTTAGGTCGAATACAGCAAGGGAAAATTCGGAAAAGAGGTGAAGGCGTTGTCAAAGTGGGAGTGTACAGTTTGCGGTTACGTTTATGATCCGGCTATTGGCGATTCAACACAAAATATTGCGCCAGGAGTAGATTTTAAGGACCTTCCAGATGATTGGACTTGCCCCGAGTGCGGTGTTGGCAAGGATTTGTTTGAAGAACTATAGGAGTCGAGGAGGAAAAACGAGTGAATCCAACAATTAATGCCGATGAGTGTATTGGTTGCGGTCTGTGTGAAGAGACCTGTCCCGCTGTCTTTGAGATGCGTGATGATGGGCTTGCACATGTGAAAGACGGCGCTAATTGCGAAGCTGCAGGATGTTGCCAAGAAGCTGCAGATTCGTGCCCAACCGCAGCGATATCCCTGTAGTTTTTAACAAACCAGCTATTTAGCTGGTTTTCTTTTTTCCAGATTCCCCAGAAGTCTACTCGGTTAGCTTGTGCGCTTAGCGGGAACATTAAGCCTACCAGGAAAAGAGGGAGGTGAAATCGATGGCATTAGGATCCTCTGGATCGAACATTAAAGCTGTACCCGAAGCGTTCCAGGCCATGAATCAGTTCAAATACGAAGTCGCCACTGAGCTGGGTATCAACCCCGAGTACAAATCTGGCTATTGGGGTAACATTTCTTCCCGTGAGTGTGGTGCCGTTGGTGGACATATGGTAAGACGTATGGTCGCCGCTGCTCAGCAATCCTTAGTGGGCCAGGGCGCAGGAACTACTGGTTTTCGTGGGGGCTTCCCACAAGAACCACAGCAGAATCAGTAAGGTAAGTACCTAACTGACAGGATGCCCGGTGCGATTGTGCCGAGGCATCCTGTTTTTCTAGAGGAGGAGGTGGATTGAATTGGCCAGAAGAAACCGGAAGAAAAATCGGATCCTTGCGCCTGAGGCCACCGAGGCCATGAATGTCTTCAAATATGAGATGGCTAGTGAATTAGGAATTAATCCTGCCTACGAGACCGGTTATTGGGGCAATATTTCTTCGCGTGAATGCGGGGCCGTGGGTGGGCAGATGGTCCGCCGCATGCTTGCCGAGGCCGAAAACAGCCTTAACCAGAATGAGGGTGGCTTTAAGTCCTAGGCCGCCCGAAGCCCTAAGAATTCGTGGGAACCGTCCTGTCTCCAGCTGATTACGCAAGCCGTTCTGCTGAACGTCAAGACGTTTCGCTGAATGTCACTACGTTCAGCTGGAGTTTCACTACGCCGCGCGTCC
>CAZAJB010000031.1:0-23602 GCA_964485345.1 uncultured Clostridiaceae bacterium | reverse complement strand
AGAATGGCTAGAATCCTATAAAACAATGCTCAGAACCAGAAGCGCAGACAATAAGGCGCTCCAACTGCAAAGACAGGGACGCATGCTCACCTATGCACCGAATACGGGGCAAGAGGCAGCCCAAGTGGGTTCTGCAGCCGCCATGGCCGCAGGCGACTGGCTGGTTCCGGCCTTTCGAGAACTCGGGGCCTGGCTCACGCGGGGTGTGGATCTAGAGCGGGTCTACCTTTACTGGTATGGCAACGAATTCGGAAGCAAATTTCCCGAAGACGTGCGGGTGCTTCCCATTGCAGTTCCTATTGCCTCGCAATTGCAGCATGCTGTGGGAATTGCCATGGCATCCAGTATCAAGGGTGAAGATGATGTGACAGTGGCCTACGTAGGCGATGGGGGTACCTCCATTGGTGATTTCAGCGAGGCGCTAAACTTCGCAGGAGTCTTCAACGCACCGGTTGTCTTCATCATTCAGAACAACCAGTATGCAATTTCCGTCTCGAGACAAAAGCAGACCAAGGCCGAGACCTTGGTGCAGAAAGCGGTGGCCGCGGGAATACCCGGTGTCTTAGTGGATGGTAACGACCTCATGGCGATGTATGCTGCTACGAAAGAGGCGGTGAACAGGGCCCGCTACGGCGGAGGTCCCACCTTGATTGAGGCCTACACCTATCGCCTCGGAGCCCATACGACCTCCGATGACCCCACAAAGTATCGGGAGGATCGCGAGGTAGAGGCCTGGCAGAAGAAAGACCCCATTCGGCGGATGAAGGCCTACCTGATTGCACAGGGAGTCTGGAGCGAGGAGGAAGATGCTAGCCTCATTGAACAATATGATGAAGAAGCCCTAGAGATTTTCCGCCGAGTAGAGGCGAGCGGAGAAACGGAACTGGAGGATATCTTCAAGTATCATTTTCAGGAAATGCCTCCACACCTTCAAGAACAATATGATGAGTATCTGCAGTATCTCAAGGAGGTGGAGTAAATGGCAGTTATGAACCTGATTAGTACAATCAACCACACCCTAGATCTCGAACTGGAACGTGATTCGAGTGTTGTGGTTTTTGGTGAGGATGTGGGCCTAGAGGGCGGCGTTTTTCGAGCCACTGTGGGTCTGCAGAAGAAATATGGGGAGCAGCGTGTCTTTGACACCCCCCTAGCTGAATCGGCGATCGTGGGTACCGCCATTGGGATGGCCATTAACGGCCTTCGCCCGGTGGCCGAGATTCAGTTCTCTGGTTTTATTTACCCAGCCTACAACCAGATCGTCTCCCATGTAGCTCGCATGCGAAATCGTACCCGGGGTAGGCTGAATCTACCCATGGTGATTCGTATGCCCCATGGAGGAGGCATCAAGGCCCTCGAACACCACTCGGAGAGTCTGGACACCTTACTGGGGCATATCCCGGGCCTGAAGGTAGTCACTCCCTCCACGCCCTATGACGCCAAGGGCTTGCTCCTATCGGCAATTCGTGACGAGGATCCAGTGATCTTTCTGGAGCCATCCAAGATCTATCGGGCTTTTAAGCAGGAAGTTCCCGAAGAAGCCTACACCATTCCCATTGGCAAAGCCAAGATTCTACAGGAAGGAACGGATGTGACCGTTGTGGCTTGGGGCGCCTATGTCCATGAAGTACTCAAGGCGAGTAAGATCTTGGAAGAAGAAGGGATCTCCCTCGAGATCATCGACCTCCGCACAATCTCGCCCATTGATAAGGAAACGGTTATCAAATCGGTGCAAAAAACCGGTCGCTTTGTTGTGGTTCATGAGGCCGCCAAGTCCTTTGGGCCCGGAGCCGAGCTGATGGCCCTGGTCAATGAGGGAGCCTTCTTACATCTAGAAGCGCCACCTACACGTATCGCAGGCTTTGATGTTACCATTCCGATTCCCAGGGGCGAGCATCACTACTTTATGGATGCCCAGCGCATGGCCCATGGGATTCGGACTGTTGCCAAGTACTAGAGGGGAGGAGCAGCTATGCTTGAATTTAGATTTCCCGATATCGGCGAGGGTATCGCCGAGGGTGTGATTCTGAAGTGGTTTGTCGAGGCAGGGGCAGAAGTCAAAGAAGGCGACTCCCTATTTCTGGTGGAAACAGACAAAGTGAATGCCGAGATTCCTTCTCCTGCCAGCGGTAAGGTTTTATCAACCATTGGCGCTGTGGGGGACACGATTAACGTAGGAGATGTGGTTGTTCGGATTGACGATGGATCATCACAAGAAGACCGAGCCCCGGTATCTACGCCCACGAAGACCGAAGCGGTAGAAGAAGAGAATGCCGGCGTGGTTGGGGCCCTAGAGACGTCATCCCATGTGCTTGAGACCAGTCGTGAAGGTAGCCCGAAACGTGCAGCCACTGGTGGACGCAAAGTGTTGGCGACTCCAGTTGCCAGGCATCTTGCTAAAGAGCTCGGTGTTGACATTAACCAAGTCATCGGTACTGGACCTGCGGGCAGAGTGATGAAAGATGACATTCGAAAGGATGCTAAGCAGGCCCAACAAGGGGAGCAACTGGCCATAGCGCCTAACGGCGTGCGCCATGCTGCGGAAGAAAGGGTACCCCTGACGCAACTGGGCAAGACGGTTGCCAAGACCATGGCACTCTCTAAACAGGAAATTCCCCATGCTGCCGTGATGGATGAGTTTGATGTGACCGAACTGGTTCGATTTCGACAAGAGGCAAAGGTGTTGGCAGATAAGGAGGGCAGCAAGCTCACTTACATGGCCTTTATTGTTAAGGCCGTAGCCCTGACGCTACAGGAGTTCCCCCTCTTTAATGCCAGTTTTGCAGCGGATACGCAAGAGATTGTGCTACAGAAGCACTATAATATTGGAATCGCGGTTGACACCGCTGATGGTCTCCTGGTTCCTGTGATCAAACACGCCAACCGGCTTGGCGTACTAAGCCTGGCGGATCAGGTTCGGGCTCTGGCTGAAAAGGCCAGGGAGCGTACCCTCACCCTAGATGAGATTCAGGGCGGAACCTTTACCCTGACAAATTACGGGGCAGTCGGTGCCCTCTCGGGTCTTCCGGTTATCAAATACCCTGAAGCAGGAATTCTAGGCATCGGAACGATTACGAAAAAGCCTGTTGTGGATAGGGATGATGCGATTGTGATCCGGCACATTCTGCCTGTGACCTTGGCCTTCGATCACCGCTTCATTGATGGAGGCAATGCCGGTCGCTTTATGCAAAGACTTAGAAGCTATCTAGAGCAGCCGGTTCTGCTTTTGCTAAGCTAGAAGGGTAGGGAGGGATAGTATGCCAGATTACAGGATTGCCATTTTGGGTGGTGGTCCCGGGGGCTATGTGGCGGCCATTAAGGCCGCCCAGCTCGGGGCGAAGACTGTCTTGATTGAACGATCGGAGGTGGGGGGTGTCTGCCTCAACGAGGGCTGTATCCCCACGAAGACGCTCCTCAAGAGTGCTAGAGTGTACCAAGATATTCTGAACGCAGAAAACTTCGGGATCAAAATCGGTAAAGAAAGCGCCATCACAGTTGATTGGGGCGCCATGCTAAAACGCAAAGATGGGGTGGTGAGGCAGCTCACCACAGGCGTGAAACAGCTTCTGCAGAGAAATGGTGTAGAGGTAATCAACGGCTATGGTGAGGTAAAGGATCCCCATACCATCCTTGTGGGCGACCAAACCATATCTACAGAGCACTTGATAATTGCCACCGGTTCTAGACCGAATATTCCGCCCATTCCAGGTCTAAAATCATCTTTTGCCGATGGCTTTGCGGTAACGAGCAAGGGTGCTCTGGAACTTCCCGAGATCCCTAAGGAACTGGTTATTGTGGGCGGAGGCGTTGTGGGTATAGAATTTGCAGCCCTCTTTAACGCCCTAGGAAGCAAAGTTACTGTACTCGAGAAGTTTGCGGTCTTGGGGAGCCTCGACTCGGATCTGCGCAAGTTCATGCTGCGTACCCTGGGCAAGAAGGGCGTTGAGATTCTGGAAGGGGTAGAGGTGGAAGGTTTTGACGGGGCCGCAGTCTTAGCTCAGGTGAAAGGCGAAGCACGGCGTTTTATTGGCGACAAGATCATCGTCAGCCTAGGCCGCAAACCGATTGTGGAGGCTGTGCAATCATTAGGCTTGACCATGGACGGCTCTGCTATTCGCACAGATGAACGCCTAGAGACAAGCGTCAACGGTGTTTACGCTATCGGTGATGTGAACGGGAAACAGATGCTAGCTCATGTGGCTTCGGCAGAAGGGATGATTGCTGTGGAGAATATTCTGGGTGGTCAAAGCACAATTGACTATGACAAGGTGCCGGCTGCCATCTACTCCTTCCCCGAAGTGGCCGTGGTGGGCCTCACAGAAGAAGAAGCAACCAGACGAGGGCACAAGCTCAAGATTGGTAATTTCCCCCTAGCGGCTAATGGTAAGGCCCTAGCAGAAGGTGAAACGGAGGGGTTTGTCAAGATCGTTGCTGACGAGCAGTATGGGGAAGTGCTTGGTGTGCATATTATTGCTGCCCAGGCCACAGACTTGATCTCTGAGGCAGTGGCCACGCTCGAGCTCGAAGGAACCATTCATGATCTCGCACAGGCTATTCATCCCCATCCAACGTCCTCGGAAATCATCATGGAAGCCGCCCAGGCTACCATTGACCAAGCTATTCACTTCTTCAAGAAATAGACAACGAGAAGCGGGCTGTCACAAAATGACGCATCAGAGTTCATCTTAAGCAGCCCGTTTTTTCCCAAGGTAGCTGGTCCTACTCCTAAATTGACTGAATAATGGAACAGATATATTGCGTTGGCGTTCCTCCCATGGTAAAATCACTGTAGAGTCTTCCTTGCCTAGGGAGGATGAAAGGGATGCTTTTTTGCAGATACGACCCATGAATGATGTGGCTTTCCATTTTATCTTTGGCCGCGAGAGCCGTAAATATAATTTGCTCAACTTGCTTAATGCTATTCTAGCGAAAACGCAGGAAATACCCATCGAATATATCACCCTTGAGGAGACGGAACTGAAGACCGAAACGCTTGGTCTCAAGAGTTGTCGCCTGGATATTCGAGCCCGGACGTCTCAAAAACATCACATCAATATTGAGGTACAACTTCTCAATCAAGCCAATATGGAAAAACGCTCGCTCTATTATTGGAGCAAGCTATATGCCAACCAACTACGGGAAGGTCAGGATTATCGTGAGCTCGAAAAGACAATAACCATCAATATACTGGATTTCCCCTATCTCAGTAATGATAAGGTTCACAGCATCTACAAAGTGTTGGAAATAGAAACGTTAGCGGAACTATCTGGCATACTAGAGATTCACTTCCTTGAAGTACCACGCCTACAAGATTATGCGGTGGATCTCAATTGTGCCCTCACCCGTTGGTTGTTGTTTTTGAGTGACCATACGACCCATGAGCTGAAGGAGGCGATTCTGATGAATGATCCAAACATTCAACATGCTTATGAAGACTTGGCGAAACTAGCCGCTGATAAGGATGCCAAAAGGCAGTATGAGCTTCGAGAAAAGGCAGAGCGGGATTTTAGAAGTACTGTGCGTTCTGCCCATGAAGAAGGACTGCAGGAAGGGCTACAAGAAGGGCTACAAGAAGGGCTACAAGAAGGAGCCAAGCAAGAGAGAATGCGCCTTGCAAGGAAGCTGTTAGCGGAAGGGCTAGATGAGGACTTGATCAAAAGGACAGCCGAAGTGACCCAATTAGAGCTGGATGCAATTAGGAAGGATTGAAAACCAGGAGAAAGGCTCGTCAAACTCGGTCCTCTCTCCTCTTCCTATTCGGATTGGCTAAACAGTATTGAGATATTTATGAGAAAAGACAATGGATGAAATCATCCCTCGTGATACCTATAAAATAGCCCTCAAACTCTACCGTCTTCAGGAACTCGCCAATCACGCTCTCCCGGTAGTCATTTCCGTTCAGTAATTGGGCGAACTGATGCGCGTTATTCCTGCCAAAGAAGTCTCCAAAGATGTTCATATCCTGAATAACGCCATCAACTACGTTGAATTTCAGTTCTAATTTGCCTCCGGCAAAGCGTTCTTCCTTTTCGATCTCTGATTCGGGTGAAGCTCCATAATTCCAATCCCACTGGTTATATCGGCGGTCTTGAAGATCCTTGATGATAGACCAGTCCGCTTCGGTGAGGACGTGCTCTTGGCCCGCGCCATGAGGAACGAGGAACCGCCAGAGTGTTTCCTTGAACTCTTCAATGGTAATAGGCTGCGGCAGATGGGGAAAGATATTCGTCACCCGACTGCGTACGGACTTCACTCCTTTAGACTGGATCTTGTCTGCCTTAACCTTGAGGGCCTCTTGCACGACGGATAGATCGGAGTTAAACAAAATTGTGCCATGATGCAGGAGCCGATTTCTCGACCAATACTGGGCATTGCCGGAGAATTTCTGCCCACCAATCGTGATGTCGTTACGCCCAGAAAATTCAGCCTGCACTCCCAAGTGAGCTAGGGCATCAATGACCGGTTTGGTGAAGTAGGCGAAATTGCTGACAACGCTCTTTTGGGCGTCTACGATGAAGGTGAAGTTGAGGTTGCCGAGATCATGATACACTGCCCCTCCGCCTGATAGACGACGTACGACATGAATGCCGTGCTCCTTAATATAAGGGGCGTTCACCTCGGCCACAGTATTCTGGTTGCGGCCTACGATGACGGCAGGTTCATTCTGCCACAAAATCGCGTAGTCCTGGCTTGGATCAAGGTAACTCAGGGCATATTCTTCCACTGCTAGGTTGATGCGGGGGTCTGAGTGTTCGTTCATGACTTTGATCATAATACCACCTCATTTCCGTTGCGTTTGGATCGATCTTATTGCAATTGGGCAAAGGTGTCAATGCCTCGCACTTTACCTATGCCTCTTTATGCCGATTGGCACATGTTTCACAAACCCGCCTGTTGTGCTATAATGCTCATTGAACAGACATTGCAAGGAATGAGATGATAGTAAATGGACGGTTTACAGGTGCAAGGAATCTGCAAGATATATGGTTCCAAGGCGGTCGTTGACGATGTCTCCTTTCAAGCCCCCCAAGGAAGAATCCTCGGGGTACTAGGCCCCAATGGAGCGGGAAAAACCACCATTATTCGCATGATCATGGGGATAACGGCCCCCGATCGGGGGGATGTTTTTTTTGCGAGTGAGGGAGTAAGGACGCAGGGTGTACCTTTCTCCACCATTGGTTACTTGCCGGAGGAACGAGGATTATACAAGGAAGCTAGGGTAATGAGCATCCTGCTCTTTCTGGCGGGGCTGAAGAATGTACCGAAGACCCAGGCCAAGGAACGTGCCATGATCTGGCTTAGGAAATTCGATTTAGAAGACTACGCCCACAGAAAGGTGGAACAACTCTCCAAAGGGATGGCGCAAAAGGTGCAATTTATCGCTTCGGTTCTTCACGAGCCTAAGTTCATTGTTCTTGATGAACCATTTTCGGGACTAGATCCAGTCAGCCAGGATCTTTTCAAGGAAGAGATTCGAGCGTTGGCCACTTCTGGCGCCACAGTGCTTCTGTCCAGCCATCAGATGAATACTGTGGAGGCCCACTGTGACTAGATATTCCTAATCCATAAGAGACCAGAAGTCGTCACGGGTAATCTGGAATCGATAAAGGAGCGTTACGGTAGCTTTAGGGTAAACTTGCTTTCGTCGCTTCCTAAGGAGTCTGTCCTAGAAACGCACATGGTGGAAGGTGTGGAACAGCTCGCCCAAGAACGCTATCGTTATACCTTGAAGGATGGCATCAAGCCCATGGAGTTCATCCAAACTTTGCCTTCGGGTCTAGAGGTGCGGGAGCTTACCATAACTCGGCCATCACTCCATGATATCTTTGTAAATGTAGCGCAAGGGGGTGCCGATGATGAAGGGTCTCTGGAAGATCGCGAAGTGGGAAATTACTCGTAATTTGACAAACAAGCAGTTTATCATTGGTCTATTGTTAACACCTGTATTGATCGGTCTTTTCTCTGGAGTGCCGATTTTGCTCGACCGCTTGAATCAACCATCCTTAAGCATCTATTATGTGGTAGACCATCTTGGTGAACGAGCCAATCTCCAGACCATGTTGCCAGAAAATGTTGTTCTCAAGGAACATGTGGAGGTGACTTCAGTAGCTGAGATGGTGAGAGAAACCAACGCCAGCGGCTACTTTACACTTGATCAGGCTTTTCTAACGACGGGTCAGATCGATGTTGTCTATAATGACCGGAGCATGGAGACTCTGAACACTGTTGGCCGGTCATTAACGGCTCTTTTGCAGCAAGTACGTTTAGCTAATTCGGTGGTGAGCCCGCAAGAACTCGCTTTTGTAACGGCACCTGCTCTGGTTAGAGAAGTGGCTCTAGATGAGGAGCTTGAACCTCAAAGGATGCATATGATTGTCGCCTCGATTTTTACCATTTTAGTTTTTTTCCTCATCTTCACCTCAGGGACGATGCTGATGCAAAGTGCCCTGCAGGAAAAACGAGATCGCATGGCCGAGGTCGTGTTATCATCAGTCCGGGCAACCCAGCTGATGCAAGGGAAAATTCTAGGGCATTTCCTTTTGGGTATGATGCAACTCGTCTTTTGGGTGGCGATCGGACTTCCTATCGCCCGCTACTTCTGGGAATTTCCCGTCATGGAAGCCCTAGCAGCTGTAAACCTTCCAGTGATCCTGTTCTTCGGTCTAGGCGGCTATCTTCTCTTCAGTGCCCTCTTTGTTGGTCTAGGGGCGACTATGGAAGATATGCAAAGTGCCAGTAACTCTCAGGGCCTGGTAATGATGCTGCCTGCACTCTCCTTTTTGTTCATGGGTCCCGTATTTACCAATCCAGATGGGGTCATCGCTGTGTTTGCTAGCCTTTTTCCTTTTACGAGCCCTGCCATCATGATGCTACGCGGTGGCCTAACGGTGGTACCCCTCTGGCAGACGCTTAGTTCGGCAGCGCTACTGCTCCTTACCGCCTGGGTCATTATGCTTTTTGCTTCTAAGATTTTCCGCATTGGGATGCTGATGTATGGGAAAAATGCGTCTTTCAAAGAAATAGCAAAGTGGCTCCGCTATAAGGAAGGCTAGACGCGAGAAGAAGAACCTGCCATACCGCGGGTTCTTCTTTTCTTTATGTGCAGGTTTCTTGTACCATTATGTATAAATTACAAGTAGCGGGGTAGCGAGTGAAGATGGGCAAAGCTGGGAGAGGTAATTGGTGACGTGGAGGCTAACGCAGAAAGTTCACCCTCAACCAGTGCGGAGACATCAGCTGCTGCCCAGGGGACTGCCGCTTCCATCGAAGAGGTGGCAAGTAGTACCAATCAGTTCGCCGCCACTGTGGAACGTTTAAACAACAGAGCTCAAGGAATGGTCAGTCTGCCTCAACAGAGCAGGTTGCCTCTGCAGCGCAAGACCTCAGTGCTATTGCCGCTCGGCTCACCGAAGTGGTAGAATGGTTTCAACTATAGTCCGTTACATGAGGAGGTAGTATTGTGAGGCGAGTCTTAGGAGTAGAGGTCCTATGAACATGGCGGGAGATGGGAATATGACATACCTGCTTTTTGGAACCTTAGTTGGCATTGTGCTAGGAATTAACATCGCAGTCCTTTACCGCCGCTTCATTGGCAATAAGGCCAGGACGGAGACGAAATTGCGGGCCGAGATCCGCGATTTGGAAAAGCGTCTGAGGCAAAAGGATGACTATATTGCCAAAGCAATTAGGAGCATGAAAGATGAGGAGAGTGAAACCTTGTGAGTAAGATTGTGAGAACAACGGCTGCTGGGGGAGTGGGATTTCTAGCAGGTCTTTTATTGGAACAGGGCCTAGAAAGCCTCACCGGCTTAGATTTTGTCGATGGTTTGTTTGCCGTGAGCGGCTCGGTCTTGGCTGCCTTATCCGTCAACCGAGAGCTTGTCAAGGCGGCCTCGCGCAATATTGAGCAGATGTTTGGCAAAGATCCTCTGGAGATTTCTGAGAAGGAATGGCGGCAATTTAAAGAAGTTAACCCCAAGACCGCAGATTGGCTTGAAAAAGCCCTGAAGGTCTAGCATGTTTCCTTCCCTTGGATTGCTGAGCGGGATTCTAACCGGTGTAGTAGCTAAGCTGGGCATCGCAGGCCTCGACAAATATGGCTATCTGCCGCAATCCACCTACGTGAACCGGGCCCTCAAAGCTTTAGAAAAGGACGATCTTGATGAGGCGATGCGCAACTTCCGGCTGGCCACTCGAGGCAAGCGTAGCACAAACACGACAGAGATTGCCCACGAGGTTATCTCGCAGGCAATCACGATCAGGATCGCCAAACTTCAAGTTCGAGTTGACGAGATTGAGGAAATGCTGAATCCGCCCTTCTTATCTATCGAGTATTGGCGGAATTTCTTGCCACGTCAGCGCCCTCACCTTGAGTCGCTGCACGAAGAGCAATCAGGCTTTAGGGAAGCCATCGCCGTACTCAACAAGATTAAAGACCAGTTGACGGAAGGTGCGTAGATCTCGCCAAGCGGTTGTTGGCGCTAGATACTAATCACCAAACGCATCGTCATCGTCATCATCATCATCGTCGTCGTCATTGGCGCGGTCCTGATCCACGTCTAGCTCAATCGAACGCTCAATTCCATCGGACAAGGCGTACTCGAGATCAAACTCCTTAACCTCGGCTTGATGGATTTCGAGTTGATCGAGCAGGCCTTGAATCAACGTTAGGGGTTCGGCGGTACTGAGGGAAGGGGCCGATTCGATTATGGTCTGAACGCCACTTACGGCTTCTTGGCCTGAAAGCGTCTCTTCATCGCGATCACCACGGCGAATTTCGGCTGTCTGTGAGTCCTCGCTGCGGGCCTGGTAACGGATTTCTATTTCGCGGTCATCAACAAGCTCGATCTCTAGATCAAAGAATTGTACGTCCTGCAAGGAGTTTTCTGTTCCGCCCACTTGGGATTGGAGCATTTCTGGTTGGACAGTGCGGCTGAAAATGCCCTGGGCCGCGGCGAGCACGGCCAAGACGGCAATCACTGCGATCACTGGTCCATAACCCTTAAGTCTCATTGTTGAGTCTCCTTTCTCTCTTCTAGGGGGTATTCTGCCCAGAAGATAGGAGAAAAACAAGTATGTAAAGGGGATGATTGTCGATGCTCAGGCGCCGCCAGAAAGCGCAGATGATAGTTCTTGTAGTACTTGCCTGTGCGCTGGTCCCTTGTCTTTTATACGCAGGAGAGATCGCTTATTCGTTCGTAGTCGTTAACACCTATCCCCACGATCCTCAGGCTTTTACCCAGGGTCTAGTCTTTCATGATGGCTATTTCTACGAAGGAACAGGGCTCTACGGCGAATCCTCCCTACGCAAGGTGCGTCTAGACGATGGTGCAGTCCTCGAGAATGTCCGTTTAGCCGATCAGTTCTTTGGAGAAGGAGTCACAATCTTGGGTGAGTCGATCCTACAGTTGACCTGGAAAGAAGGTCTCGGTTTTGTCTATGATCGGGATCGTTTCAGGCAGATCGAACAGTTTAGCTATGAGGGAGAGGGATGGGGTCTCACCACCGATGGAGAGTACTTAATCATGAGTGATGGATCCCCTAGCCTAACCTTTCTAGATGCGGTCTCCTATGAACCCATCAAGCAGATCGAGGTGTATGGGGCAGAAGGACCTATCGACCTCCTGAATGAGTTGGAGTATATCAATGGGACAATCTTTGCCAACATATGGTACGATAATCGAATTTGTCTCATCGATCCCCTCATGGGTGAGGTCAGAGGCTGGATTGACTTAACGGCTCTACATATTCGGGAAAAGGCGGAAAACGCGGATGTCAATGTTTTGAACGGCATCGCCTACGATCAAGAAAGCGATCGTCTCTTTGTTACAGGCAAGCTTTGGAGACACGTCTATGAGATTCGTCTCGAGCACTAAAGGAGGGAACAATATGGTGAAAGCCTCAGATTATGCAGGCAAGATCGTTATTGTGACAGGTGCTGGGCAGGGAATTGGCCGAGGGGTAGCTGAGGCCTATGCAGCAAGAGAGGCTCAAGTGATCCTCGCTGAGCTCAATCCCGATCTTGGATCCGAGGCGGAGCGCTTGATCACAGAACAGGGAGGCAAGGCCCTCTTTGTTCCAACGGATGTCCGGGATCCTGATCAGATTGTGGAGCTCATGCACAGGGTGCGTGACGACTTCGGCACGGTGGACATCTTGATTAATAACGCGGGCTTATCCAGTTTTGGCTCGCCCTATGAACTAAGTGTGGAGATGTGGGATACGATCGTAGACACCAACTTGCGCGGCGTCTTTCTCTGTTCTCGCGAGGCGGCAAAGATTATGCGTCTGCGAAACACAGGATCCATTGTGAATATTGCTTCGACCAGGGCCTTTCAGTCTGAAGCGAACTCCGAGGCCTATGCTGCGTCCAAAGGCGGGATCATTGCTTTAACCCATGCTTTGGCGGCGTCCCTGGCTTTTGATGGCATTCGAGTCAACTCCATCAGTCCCGGCTGGATCGAAACCGGAGACTATGACAAGCTGCGGGATCTTGATCATATGCAGCATTGGTCTGGGAGAGTTGGTCAAGCGGGGGATATAGCGAACGCTTGTCTGTTCTTAACGAGCCCTGGTAATGGCTTTGTTAACGGCACGAATCTCACCATCGACGGCGGAATGACCAAGACCATGATCTATGTTCCCTAACACAATCAGCTGTCTTGCCGGTTGTGCTACATTTGATTATAGAATTGCTGGCGCCTGCCGATAACATTAGTAGGAGTATCTTTTGGAGGTGGACGTATGAGAATACCTGACCGGATTCAGATTCGACCAGAGACAGCGGAGCTCTTAGAGGGTCGTTCGCCCAAACTCGCCCCTCAGCAGGTGGATCGTGTAGAGGATGTCAACTTCAAGGGTAAGAAGGATCATCATCGTCTCAGCTTCCAGTATAACGAGGATTTAGGCGAGAACGTGGCCCATCTTGTGGACACAAGGACGGGCAAGACGGTCAAGCACCTACCCTCAGCCACCCAGGTCGACCACAGGATCCGCATTCGGCGTTTGATGGGATTACACCTAGATACGAAGGCATAGAGCTTGGCAGGAAGGGAGCATGTCTATGATATTTTTGGATTTAGCAGCGGAGCGGTATTCGTTGCGCAAGTTCAGCGAGAGAGCGGTGGAAAAGGACAAGATACTGCAACTTTTTGAAGCAGCTAGGCTCGCTCCGAGCGCAGTAAACTACCAGCCCTACCACTTTATTGTAGTTACGGATGAAACTTTGAAGGCGAGAGTTGCCGAGGGTTATTCTAGAGAGTGGTTTACGAAAGCCCCTGTTGTCATTGTAGCCCTCGCCGATCACGATGCTTCCTGGAAAAGGCGGGACGGTAAGGACCACGCGGATATCGATGTAGCCATTGCCGTGGATCACCTGATACTCGCTGCGGCCGAACTCGGACTTGGCACATGCTGGGTTTGTGCTTTTGACGCAGCTCACGTCCAGGCAGTGCTGGAATTACCGGAGCATCTCGAAGCGGTGGCATTGATTCCATTAGGTTATCCTTTGGATGATTCTCGACCGCTGAAAAAGCGCAAGGATCTTACCGATCTTGTTAGTTGGAATGGATACTACGTCTAAGATAGGGAAGAGCCGGGTACCTCTGTGGAGGTGTCCGGCTCTTCGAACACAGTTCATGGAGTTAGAGTAAGGCTCGCAGCGCCTCAAGGGCCGCCTCATAGTTGGGGTGTTCTGTCATTTCTTCAAGATACTCCAGATAGGTAATGGTGTTATTCTGGTCCAAGACAAAAACCGCCCGGGCCAGGAGTCGGAGCTCTTCGATGAGAACACCATAGTCTTCACCAAAGGAGACGCTGAGATGATCCGAGAGGGTGGTCGCTCCCTCGAGTCCTGCGTTACCGCACCACCTCTTTTGGGCAAAAGGAAGATCAACACTGACAGTCAAGACTTCAGCTCCAGGCAACCGGCTGATCTCCTCATTGAAGCGCCTGGTCTGTGTGTCGCATACCCCTGTATCAAGGGAAGGGACAACGCTAATTAGTTTTACCGCCTCGCCATAATCACCGAGGGTCTTCACCTTTCGATCGTTATCGAGCAGTCTGAAGTCTGGTGCCATGTCTCCAACGGCAAGTTGCTTACCAAGGGCTGTTAGGGGATTTTTATGCATGTACACGGTTCGTTTATCCATAGCGAATCGATACCTCCATTCGTTTCATTTTATCTTCCCCACTTAGTATTGGTTCTCCTTCTCAATTATGAAGGATTGGAAAAAATAGGTCTCTAGTCTGAGTACAACTCCCATCTTGGACCCTAGTTAGAGGGTAAGACCGATGATATACTGCAACCAAGCAGTGGAAAGGAGTGGGACCATGGGTCTATTTGTCGAGAAACATCTGCAAGAGGAGTTCTTTCTAGGTTCAGAGGTCAATGCCATAGAGCTCCACAGTTTTAGTGGCTCAATTAGCTGGCTGGCTTTGGAGGGCGATAGGCCATATATTGTGGCAGAAAAAGAGGTTAGGGGTCTAAGCTCAGGTGCCGTGGACGAAGTTCTGGAAGCCCTCGTGGTCAAAAGCACCACTTCCCAGGGGAAAATGGTGCTCAGGGCAGAAAAGCCCGTGCTGCCTTCTAGCTTGGTCAATGCCCAAGTCCGCTTCAAGCTCTACGCCTCGCCTGAGCAGATTGGAGAGCTGTGCGCGAAAACCAGTCATGGCGCCATAGCGGTGGAGGTAGCCTTTCATGCAAAGCTCGATCTACGGACCGCAAACGGCTCGATTGTGCTCCAGTCAGGCAGGGGCCAAGTTACTGCCGCAACCTCCAATGGACGGGTGGAGTTTGGCAGACTCCTCCTTGAGGGATCAAGTTCAGTGCGCACGTCTAACGGCCGTATTGTTGGTCAGACCGAATTCTCCCAGGACGGAACCTATCTTTTTGAAACCAGCAATGGTGCCATTGAACTGCGGGTCCCCCATGACACCCCAGGCTCGTTTCGAGCCACAACCTCCAATGGAAAGGTAACGTTTCATGTTGGGGAGGATCAGATCACCGGAAGCAGAGAGGTTGCCGTGCAGCGCGGCGAAGGCCCCTCCGTGCGCCTTGCCACATCCAATGGCCGTGTCTCTGTGGTCGGCTACTAGTTACTTGGTAAAAGCGGCGTAGTGTTCTTCGACTTCGACTTTTAGTTCAGGGTCCTCCTTGAGGGCGGGGTTTGCCAAGAGGTCATCTAGGGTTGCGATGGCCTCGTTTTTTCGTCCGTTATACTCGAGGGCTAAGGCCAGTTGAAGCAAGTATTCCAGGTTCGAAGGATCCAGTTCAACAGCACGCTCTGCAGACTGCAGGGAAGACTTCTTGTTCCCAATACTCAGGGGAAATCCTGGAGCCTGTTGGTAAAGTTGGCTCAGCACCCAGTGGGCGTCCGCGTATGTTTCATCGAGCTGTATGGCTTGATCGAGGGCGTCTTTCATAGGCCGTACCATGAAGAGGCTACTGAGGATGCCTCGGGTCTGACCGATTCGACCCATGAGGGACGCTTGCCAAAAATGGGGATGAGGTGAAGTAGGGAGATGCTGCACTGCCAGATCCGCATAGGATTTCCCGCTTTCGAGTACCTCGAGTCGATTCTCGACTACGCGGTCGCCTAGGTACAAGTAGGCCTTGGCGATCAGCCAAAGGGCCTCACCATCTTCGGGGTTACTTTCGAGTTTCTCCTCGAGAAGATTAATAGCCTCTTGGATCTTCGGCACTTCTTTACTGTGAATAAGGGCTTCAGTATCCCGGTAGTCAGCGGCCCCCACTTGGGCGGTCAAGGCTAGGAGCAGAGTTACGACGAGCAATAGGGGGTATCTTAGTTGTCTGTACAAAATGACATCTCCCTTCTTTGGTTCACAAATGTGCATTCGTGATCTGGTTCCTCAGTTGGGGTGTTTTTCCTTCTGACAAGCCAGAGTTTTTGGTCCTAGCCTAGAGGAGCTCTCACCGGGCGGCCGCTCCTTTGGCAAAGCCACTTTATTGCTCCTTGAGGAAGCGGTTAAACCAACTCGTGATCTCTTCCAAACGACGGATGCGGTGCTTAGGCTTGCCGCTCCGGCTGAGTTCATGGGTTTCGCCGCGGAACATGCAAAGCCGTGACTCTACGCCATGATAGTTTAGGGCGGTAAACATCTGTAAACCCTCAGGCAACCAGCAACGATAATCCTCTTCGGAGTGGATGAAGAGGGTGGGGGTCTTGACCTGATCCGCATACTTTAGTGGCGATTGCTCCCACAGCTTTTCGTGGTCTGTCCAGGGGGTAGCTCCGATTTGGTCAGGGGCGAAGTAGTAGCCGATGTCCGTTGTGTACCCCATCGACACCCAGTTGCTGATACTGCGCTGGGAGGCAGCTGCCGCAAAGCGGTGGGTTTGGCCGATGATCCAGTTCGTCATAAAACCACCATAGGATCCGCCTGTAACTCCTACCCTTGCCTGATCGATGGCGGGGTATTTCTCCAGCACCAGATCGGTGAAGCGCATCAGGTCATCATAGTCGATGGTGCCGTACTTGCCGCGGATATCGGCGAACTCATTGCCCTTACCATCGCTACCCCGTGGGTTACAGAAGAAGACAAAATAGCCTTCGTTGGCCCAATACTGCATCTCATGGAAGAAGACGGTTCCAAACACAGTCTTAGGTCCGCCGTGGATGTCCAAAATAGCGGGGTACTTTTTCCCTGCGGTGTAATCGACGGGCGGCAGCACCCAGCCTTCGCAGGTCACGCCGGGGGCTATGGCAACGCTTAGTGCCTCAGGTTGCGACAGTTTTCGCTCTTCCTTGACCCAACTGTTGAAGGTGGTCAGCCTGGTTTCTTGGCCATCCTTAAGACGGTATAGTTCCTGGAGGTACAAGTCCCGCAGGGCGATCATCAGGATCTGGCCATTCTTGACACTGAAGGCATCGATGGAGCCCGCTTTGCTGGAGATCCTTTCGATGGTTCCTGATCGATTGATGCGATTGAGCTGGGAACTTTCATTTTCTGTCGTCGCAAAGTACAGGAAGTCCCCGTCGAGGATCATACCTTTGCCGCCGCCAAAGCGGCAATCGGAACCGACTGAACTATAGGTGGAACGGTCAAGGTCAGGCGTTAAGAGCACCTTACTGCCATCGTGCACGTTAACCAAGTAAAACTGGGCATTCTCGTTCAAGCCATACTGCTCTCGGGCACTTCCTCTTGCTATGATTTCCTGGTCGCTCAAGAAGTGGGCTGAAGAATAGGAAAACTCTTCGTCAGGTGTTAGCTTGGTCACGCTCTTGGTGTTAATATCTGCGAGGTAGAGGGTGTTTGTCAGGGGCATCATGCCCGTATACTCAGAACCCATAAAGACAGCCTTTGTCTTGGCCTGGTTAAGCTGAATGCCTCCCACCTCCATCGTTTCACCGGTTAGGGGTTGAAGAGAGTTGTCGCTGGCGTTATAGATGTAGAGGCGTGAGCGATTACCACTTGTGAAGCCCCCGCCATTGCTCCAGTAGGGGATCTCTTCCAGAACTTCGTAGTCTTTTTCCTCTTCGCGCCGCTTCAGTTCTGCTGCCTTGGCTTCCTCAGAGAGGCCCGTGAGGTCCTGACGCTGGGGATTATAGGTGGCGGTGAGCAAGAAACAATCATCTCCAAGGGGCTCGAGCTGCTCTACGCGGAGGGGAATCCGAAACGCTTCTAGAGCTTCACCACCATGGATGTTGATCTTATAGAACACTGTGAAGTCTTCGCCTTGCTTCTGGCGTTCCTGGTCTTTAGGGTTGCGGGTAGCTGCAAAGAGGATCACATGATTTTCGAGCCAGATAAAGGAACGTTCTTTACCGAGGGCGGTCAGTTGAAAGGAGCTACATTTTTCCAGATCATATACCCACAAGTTCGAGGTATAGCCATTCTCGCTGATGTTGGCTTCATGGGCAATGAAACAGGCGTGTGTTCCAGCTTGATTATGTTCGATGCCGGAGAGAAACTTGTACTTTGTGAAATCGTCGAGGCGCAGATTCTCCAAATCACTTCATCCCTTCGTATTATGTAATGGTTCGTAAATAGCTTCCGTGCCAGGCCTGAATTTCCTGCTGAAAGGAGTGCTTGGGGGCACGAAGAAAGTTTGGACATTATTTGCAAAATAAGCAGGAATTTGCGGGTCTATAAAGAAGTTAAGGATAGTAATAGTGAATACCATCACAAAAAAGGATTATGGAGGGAACACGAACATGGAGGAAACGAAAAAGGGATTGACGAGAAGGGATTTTCTTCTCAGTGCAGGAGGAACGGTAGCTGGTATCGCATTAGCCGGCGCTAGTTCAGGATTGTTAACCCCTAAGGCAGAAGGAGCGAATGTTGCGCTTCCGGAGTATCCATGGGAGCAGTACTTTGACAAACCTCTTGATGTGCAGAGAGTGTGGGATGTAGCGGTACAGTCCTTCGGCGAAGGTAATGGTTGTGCAGAAGGCGCATTCAGGGCTCTCATTACCGTACTTGGCGAGCCTTTTAGTAATGTGCCATCCCAAGTTATGAACTTTGGTAAGGCCGGCGGAGTGGGCTGGGGTACCCTGTGTGGCTCCATTAACGGAGCAGCAGCCGCGGTTTCCTTGGTGTATGGACGCGGTCAAGGGACGAGCGTGATTGTAAATGAGCTGATGGGTTGGTATAGTGATACAGCTTTGCCTTTAAACACCACTGAGAGTTCGGTGTCTAACAGCCCGCTTTGCCATGCTTCGATTTCCAACTGGTGTAAAGCCACTGGCAAGAAAGCCAGCGAAAGAGGACCTCGCTGTAAGGCCGTTACCGGTGACACAGCTGCTCAAGCTGCTATGTACATGAATCAAATGCTGGCAGGAACATTTGTACCTGCACATCCTATGTCTGCAGAAACAAAAGCTTGCTATGACTGCCATGGTCCTGGTGGCCTTGTGGATGATAGTCTTGGTATCATGAGCTGTGGATCCTGCCACGACCCGCACGGGTTCTAGAACCTTGTTCTAAGCATGTGCTTGACTGGGAGGAAAGCGTTTCGGCGCTTTCCTCAGTCTATTTTCGTAGGAGTTGAGATGATGTCCAAAACAAAACTAAGAATACTCGTATTCTCCTTAGTACCAGTGCTCTTACTGGGTTTTTTGGCCTACCGTGCTTTTGAGAACTCGGCAGCTTATTACTATACCATCACAGAGGTACATGCCGCAGAGCTTTCGGAGCAAAAACTAAGGGTGAAAGGAGAGCTCGTTGCAGATAGTGTGACCTATGACCCAAGTATTCCTTGGCTTACGTTTGTCTTGACAGATGGTGCCAATGAAATGGCAGCTTCATATCGCGGTGTGCTTCCGGATAATTTTACCCATTCGGAAGAGGTGATTATAGAAGGTACAGTGAATCCTCAAGGAGAATTCATAGTGAGCAAGCTCATGCTACAATGTCCATCAAAGTATGAAGGAGAAGAATAAGTGGCTTACATCGGAACCATATCACTCTACCTTGCTGGTGCTTCTACCGTTTTTGCTCTCATAACTAGTTTCTTATTCCTCAAGGGCAAGAAAGAGTCCCTTGGGGTGCTTACACGCCAGGGCAGCGCGCTTTCAGCCTATTCTGTTATCTTGGCCGCGCTGAGTCTGGTGTTTGCTTTCTTACAAAATGACTTTAGTATCGCTTATGTGGCGCGTCATTCGGCTCGCAACCTCTCTCTGATCTACAAAATCAGTGCACTGTGGGCGGGGCAGAGCGGGTCGCTTTTATTGTGGCTCTTGATCATCTCGATCTTGGCCCTAGTAGTCCAAAAAAGCAAGCAGTACCGGGAAAACGACCTAGACCTTAGGCTCGGTGTGGTGATTGATTTTGTGCGCCTTATCTTTCTTCTGCTTTTGCTGTTTATTACGCCACCATTCCAGCTTCTTGCGGACGCTCCCTTTGACGGAAGTGGTCTTAATCCCATGCTACAAAGTTTGGGCATGGTGGTTCATCCGCCCCTGCTCTTCATCGGTTTCAGTGGTTTTCTTGTTCCCCTTGCTTTGGCCGTGGTGGGATTATTGACAAACGACAGCGATGCAACATGGCTCCGATCTGTGGGGAAATGGGTGCTTTTTTCTTGGCTGTTCTTGACCGCTGGCATTGTTTCTGGTGGTCAGTGGGCTTATACAGAACTAGGTTGGGGAGGCTACTGGGCTTGGGACCCTGTTGAGAATTCGTCCCTCTTTCCTTGGCTGACGTCAACGGCACTATTGCACATCTTGCTTTTACCCCGCGGGTATCGTACAAAGAGACTGTGGAGCTATATCCTTATTGTAGTCACGTATGTTCTCACCGTCTTCTCAACGTTCTTGACCCGGAGTGGCATCCTCGATTCGGTCCATGCCTTTGCCGGTGGAATTCTCGGGCAGATTTTCTTAGGTTTCTTAGCATTCCTTAGCATTGCTGGTCTTGTTCTGGGCTGGTGGAAGCGCGCGATGCTGGGTGCCTCTGGTGAAGAAGGGCAGTCTCATAGACGTCTGTCAGCAGTGGGAATGAATATCTTGGTAGGATCCGTCTTACTCTTGCTGCTGTGTGCCGGGGTTTTCCTAGGTACCATGTTTCCTGTGATTACCCGTGCCTTTGCCGCACGTGAAGTCGTCTTAGACGCTAGCTTTTTTGACCAATTGAGCGCTCCTTTGTTTTTGGCCATGATCTCACTGATGAGCATATCTCCTTTGCTCAGCCATAAACCAGTAGGAGTCAAAAATTGGGTTAAGAGCTTGGCTCTACCTGTCTTGTTGGCTTTGGTAACGGTTGTCTTTACCTATGTCACGACTCGAGCTAGCGTGACTACAACCTTTGCCTTTGCCCTTGCTGCCTTCGGATTTGGCACCCATTTGCCAAGCCTTTTGTCTCCACGTTCTAGGAGACGATGGGGTGGCGCACTGGTGCATCTAGGGGTCTTGGTTGTCTTGGTGGGAGTAACGGGCTCCTCGGTTTTTGTCGATGATGTTCTTGTGTCAGTGAGTCCAGAGGATCAGATTGTTTTGGGAGACTATGTCTTGGAGTATGATGGCTTAAGAGCTCGCTATGCGTCTGACCGGTACACAGTAGAAACCACGTTGGCAATTATGCAAGGCGAACGGCAGCGGGGTGAAATCACATCCGTTAAGACTTTTTGGGACGGCCTCACTCAGCCTTCAACAAAGGTCGGGATTTTTAGCACATTCAAGGAAGATGTCTATCTAAATCTAGCTGGTTGGGAGAACCAAACAGCCCAGCTTCATATCATCCGTTTTGCCTTGGTAGGCTGGATCTGGGTCGGTTCATGGATCATGTACATCGGTACGTTGGTGATCTTGCTGGGTGGTATGTCCCTAAACATCAAGGGCAAGCAGGTGAGTTTGTGGGCAAGATAAATGCCTTAGTCGTCAAGGGGCTTCACAAGCAAATCGGTGCAAAATGGATTCTGAAAGACGTCTCCTTTGAGGCTAAAACGGGTAATCTTGTGGTTATCACGGGCCCTAACGGCGCTGGGAAAACGACTCTACTTCGCATTCTGGCCGGATTGCTTCCCAAGAGCGGAGGGGAGGTCCTGTGGAACGGCTCGAATTATGGCTTGAATCATGGTCAGATTGGCTATGTTGCTCATAAACCCATGCTATATGAGACTCTTTCGGTCCATGCTAATCTGCGTTTTTTCGGGCGTATGTATGGGGCCGCTTCTGAGAAATGGGAACGGGAACTGTTAACGCTAGTGGATTTGTGGCAGTACCGTAATGAGCCTGTAGCCATCTTATCCCGGGGTATGCAGCAGAGACTCGCTTTAGCCCGCGTGCTTGTCTCGCGGCCCCACATGATTCTTTACGACGAACCTTTCACCGGTCTGGACCAGGATGGTAAGCGTCTATTGAGGGGAGTTCTAGAGGAGGTTCGCCAGCAAGCCATTCAACTACTCATCACCCACGAACCCGGGCTCTTGGAGGGTTCTTGTTATGAGGAGCTCAGGCTCCGTGCTGGCCGGGTACAAGGGGGTGCTGATGCTGCCAAGCTTCTGGACTAAAGTGTTTCTGATCTACCAAAAGGACCTCAAGGACGAGATCCGCACCTTCAGCCATCTGGTAGGAACCTTGGTCTTCGGTGTCATGTTGGTTTTCATCTTTAGTTACTCCCTTCAGCTCGTAGACTTGGAGACGGACAGAATCTTTCCAGCGATACTTTGGGTAACCGTCTACTTTGCCGCCACCCTAGCCCTGCAACGTCCTTTTGCCAAAGAACATGACGACGCAACATTAGATGCCTTGCTCTTAGCCAGTGGGGATCGGGGAATTCTGTTTATTGCCAAGTTCCTTTGCAGTTTGACCGTCCTCTTGATGTTTGAAGCGGTAGTGGTCCCCCTCTTTTGGATGTTTATGGGGGTTAGTGGCCACAGCCTGAATCTAAGTTACTTTCTGGCATCCTTATTCTTGGGTAGTTGGGGTCTGGCGGCAATTGGAACTATGCTCAATGGAATGACAGTGCAGTTGCCCGGGGCCCGTCTGCTTTTCCCCATCCTAATGTTTCCGCTCTTGATGCCGCTCCTGATGGGGGCTGTTCTTAGCTCCCAGGGCGCGATGTTGGGAGTGGTTCAACCTGTTATGGGCTGGCTCTATTTGCTCTTGGTCTTTGATCTGATCTTTACAGTTGTTCCTTTGATATTATTTGACTACGTTTTGGAGGGATAAGACATGAAACAGAGACAAGTGCATCCGCTGTCTTGGATTCTTGCAGTGCTTGTACCCATAAACCTCTATGTGATTTTTTACTACGCCCCTGTAGAAAAAACCATGGGTATCGTGCAGAAGGTCTTTTATTTTCACGTTGCGGCAGCTTGGATTGGGCTTTTGGCCTTTTGTGTTGTCTTTGCTGCTAGTATTCTCTACCTTTGGAGGAGAGAAGATCGCATCAACCATCTGGCGCTGGCATCAGCGGAGATTGGAACGGTCTTTATCACTGGCACCTTACTCACCGGACCTTTATGGGCGTACCCCATTTGGAATACGTGGTGGACCTGGGATCCGCGCTTGACAACAACCTTGGTCCTCTGGTTTATGTACGTGGCCTACATGGCGCTACAAAGTGGAGGCGTCACAGAGGCCAGAAAACGTTTGGCTGCTATCTATGGTATCATTGCTTTTGTTAACGTCCCGCTCGTCTTCTTTTCGGCTCGGTGGTGGCGCTCCATTCACCCTATCGTGGTAACCACTGAGGGAATCGGTTTGACTGGAAAAATGAAAGTGGCCTTGTTTATGAGTCTAGCAGTCTTTTCACTACTATACGTGTATTTGGTGCCTTTACGTGTGAAGTCCATTGCTCTTAAGGAGCAAGTACGGCAACTCAAGGCAGAGCTGTTGCGCTAGAGCGACGCTCTTTGCTGGAAAGAAGGGATTATGATGACTTTTCTTGCAATTGGGTACATGGTGATTTGGCTTTTACTCTTGGGGTACACCACGTTTATCCATGGGCAGCAACGTAAGCTGCAGAATGAGGTTACGCTTCTGCAAGAGTTGGTGGACGAACGGACAGAGTAATCTGCGGTGTAGGTTATATTATCTTAGTATATTCGTTAAATTTTCTATTGACAGATCCGGACTGCTTGTTTATATGCTTTGCTGTTGCCGTTGTCGCTCTGCAAGGTGATGTGATTGTTGGTGCTTAC
>CAZAJB010000030.1:16144-24320 GCA_964485345.1 uncultured Clostridiaceae bacterium | reverse complement strand
CAAGAACGGATGCAAGTCTTTAATCTTACACGCCCTTCCCCAACACGATAACGGGTGAAACCGTTGCAGCCTACTACTATCAGTTCGGTGCAAAGCTCCAAGGCCTGTTCAACAACTGTAAAGCAAATGTGTGATGGGATTTTTTTATCCAGGCCCCCTGTCCAAAAAACCCAAATTGGCCTGCAATATCTATGTCCCTTTTATCGATCTAACGATAACCAATCCTATTATTAATAGAAGCGTAATACAATTCCCGGAAATGTATGATACACTTAAGTTATGTAAACCTTATCAGCAAGGCAATACGAAAGGATGAATCTCCAATGACAAAGGTCGGAATTATCGTTGGTAGTCTCCGCAAGGACTCCGTAACGAAGAAATTAGCAAAAGTGGTGGCAGGTTTGTTCCCCAATGGATTTAGTACAGAGTTTATCGAGATCGGTAACCTCCCCCTCTATAACGAAGACATTGACCAGGGAAGCAATGTTCCTGCAGAATATGTTGCGTTCCGCAGCAAAATGAAAGAGATTGACGCTGTGTTGTTTGTCACACCCGAATATAATCGTTCCATACCCGGGGGACTCAAGAACGCCCTTGATGTAGGATCTCGCCCCTATGGCCAAAGCATCTGGGATGGCAAGCCCGCAGCAATCATTAGCCAGTCTCCATCGAACTTGAGTGGCTTTGGTGCAAATCACCATCTGCGTCAACCCCTCGTCTTCTTGAACATGCAAGTCCTGCAGCAACCAGAGGCATATATCGCAAACTCCTTTGGATTGTTTGATGAAAATGAGAACATGAAGGATGAGGGAACGGTCAAGTTCCTCCAGTCCGTTGTTGATGGATTTGCCTCTTTGATTCAGAAACATAGCTAAGAATGCGCCGTACCGAAGAGAACCCCCTGCGTTTGCAGTGGGTTTATTTTCGTTGTTTGGAATCAGCGAAGGTCAAATCTTCGGAATGCGTCTTCCGAGCAGATCGAGCCAAGCCTCGAAGAGCATGACCATAGCGAAAGTATCAAGCTCGCAATACTTTAAGAGGGCGCTCTCGATCTTCTCCCGCTCCCGGGCCGACATCTCTTCAAACTGCAGACGGGCATAGGCCGTTAAGGCCGCGCCTCCATCCCGAATCCCATCATAGTCCAAGAGCCTATAATCTTTGTCTGATACATCATCAAACATCTTAGGAAGCAAGGTATAGGGATCGATGACCTGGCCTTGGGTATCCTTCTTAATCCAGATGAAATCCTTGAAGTTGTGACTAGAGATACCACCCCGCGCACCATAGATAGGGATGCTATATTTTTCTTGCACCTGCTTTGAGCGACTGAGGATGGCCGGCAGCACATGCTTAATCGAATTGGAGCCGCCTGTGCGAGGATCGTAATAATACCTGCGCACGAGCTCAAGCAGATCCACCATCTGACGGGGCCCTTCCCACGTATCTTCTGTATCTGATGCACAGGTCGTAATGGTGCGAATGAACTCACACAATGAATCTCGATCTGGGATGTCATCGGGGTCTTTGGTCAGTTGATCATGGATGTGGCATAGAAATGTGTTCTCGTGACTGCTGTAGCGAAAAATGCTGCCATGATCGTTCTCTAGTTCACGCTTGAGGGACCTCACGAAATCGTAGTTTGGAAACTGACCCGGAGTCGAGTTCAGAAACTGTCCCCGGTGGGTCACTTGCCCGTCTTGATCAACGGTATGGTGGGAGTATTGAAAGGCGATGGCCTCATAAGGCCGACGTCCCTTGTTAAAGGGGATGGCGACCATAGCGGTCTCAAAGTCAATGAAATGTAAAGGGTAAACCCATGAATCGATCTCTCTTCGTAGGTTTTCCTGGTCAATCCAGGGAGTTCCATCTCCCTCTTTGACCTTTTTGACCTGCATCCACTGCCGCTCGCTGGTGGAAAGACCGGGTCTTCCATCACGCTCAGGTTCAATATCCCCCTCGCCAATCTCCAGCAGTTTGATGCGGCCTGCCTTGATATACTGGGCCTTTTTTCGAAAGCCCCAGATATCCAGGACAGTTGGGTCTCGAAAATCCTCTGCTTGCCAACCTAGAACCTCGGCCCAACACTCCTGAAAGCCACTCCTTTTTCCCGCCTTTTGTTCCACCTCCGTAGATCGAAACTGGCAGGTACCGCAAAGGGGAGATAGAATGGGAGCAATCCTCTGATCCTGAACGTAATGATAGGCTGCTCGCTCAATGAACTCAAAGAAACCGTGTTCCCCCAAGGAGGAAGTATGGATCTGCTCGAGGCTCCGCTCGACGCTAATCTTCGTCAGAATAGGATCAGCTAGGTCTTCCGCTGACAACTCCGGCGATACCATGACTATGCGCCTACCTCTAGCATCTTTACCGATGCGAAACTTCTGGTTTAGGCCATCCGTGGGACAGACAGCGTCCTTCTGGACAAGCATCAGGTACGCCTGTACGCTCCGTCCTATGGAAGACTGCACAACATGCTTCTGAAAGGCCACGTCGCAGAGGGTTCCATACCATTTTGATCGAATCGCACCTCGTTTCGTGCCAAATACGTTTTCGTCTGTACCCCTCACAGATTTTGCCTTCACCTCAATCAACTCAATGCTGCTTCCCTGCTTGACGAGAATATCTACTCTAGCAAATAGATTGCCAAAACCAAAAGCTGCTTCGTAAATGGTCACATTCTTGTTCTGTAGGAGCCTGGCCGTCTGATCCACGGCTTCCTGGTAGTCCTGCGCCTGCACCAAGACTCCATCTGGAACATAGCACTTGGCGAGTTCGCCCACCTGGTAGCCACCATCGGCTAGAGCCTGCAAAAAAGAGTCTTCGAGGCTCGCATCGGCATACTCTGGTTTACCCTCGTAATTAAGCTTTGTCGGACACTCCAAGGCTAGGGCAAATCGGGACTTGGTTAGATACCTTGCCTGCATATCAAGGACCTCCTGCTTAAAGGCTTCGGAAACATTCTCCCCTGCCAGACTATTTTGGCGGAAGGGTTCCCCGCTCCTGTATGTAGATCTGTTTATAGCCTTCTTCAACATACGTCGTGGCTATTTCAAGGAGAATGAGTGCACCAGTGTCAAAGATAACGAGCTTTCCATGGCCATCGGTGAAGCTGAGGGTTGGGTCTTCTGGACCAACTTTTAGGCTGGTAAAGATCCTCGCTAGCTCTACTGGGTCGCCTGCCTCAAATGATGCCCAACTCCCATCAAAGAAGGACAGCCTTGCCTGCGGGCCAGTGTGACCAGCAAGGGATTCTTGCTCTTCCTCAATCCAGACTTGGGCCAGGTGAACGTAGTCCAAGTTGAGGGCTAAGGTTCTTCCATCCCTGGTGGCACAAATGAAGAAGCCTCCTTTTTTCCCCCGAAAGGACCGCCCAAGGCGCCTCCAGGCAGCCTCAGCCACCGGAAGGATCAAGGGCCCAGGCGTGGAACGAAGCCAAAGTTTAATATAATGATACTGCGATGAGTCAGGTATAAAGTTTGATGTCATAATCGGCGCCCCCTTGACCTTCTTTTTAGGAAGAGTCTAGAATGTACAGCAAAAAAGCACCACGCCATGGCATAGCGTGGAGAGCATTCTTGTTTCTCCCTCCAGGCTCAGCAGCCGTCAAGCATCTTCTTCATTTCCCCCAAGTCAACGGGTTTGCTTAGATGCCTATCGAATCCCGCTTCTAGAGAACGCTGCACATCATGCTGGCTGGAAAATCCCGAAAGCGCAATCAGTTGAATGTGTTTGAGAGAGTCATCACGGCGAATGCAGCGAGCGACTTCATAACCATCCATCCCTGCCATGGCTATATCGCAAAGAATCACCTTCGGCTCTCGTTCCTTAGCGATGGCTATACCTTGTTCACCGCTGTAGGCGGCTGTTGCGTTATAGTCTTGGTAAATCAGGTACTCACAGAAGAGATTGGCCAAGTCTTGATTGTCATCGATAACAAGAATCATTGCGTCCACCCTTTCCTTAATAAGGGATTTCGACGAAGGCTCGATGTTGCCTGCACAAAAATTCGTAGAATTGTGTGGGGGCCAGGAACCCACACAATTGCAGTCAATTTAGCGAATTTCGTACAGGAAAACTACGGCAATTTCCTATTGATTAAGCGCAACATGTGCGATACAATGAACAATATAAATACAACATGTAGTGTTTATCGGCTTTCTTGCGAACTAAGTAGAAGATGCCCGTGTGACGGAGAATGACAAGGGGATGAGTCTGCGAGGAAGACTCCTCGTCTCTCTTTTTGTCTGCGAAAGGGAGCTTTTTTATGAAAATGTACACCGCTATCGTTGAGAGTCCAAAGCAAATTGTGAAGCGAGATGGCACCTTAGTACCATTTGACTACTTCAAGATCAGACAAGCCATCGCCAAGGCGAATGCAAATGTTCCCAGTGAAACCCTATCCGACGAAGACCTCGATCGCCTTACGGCAGAGGTGGTCGCAAACCTTGATGTCAACTCAAATCCCGGTGTAGAAGATATTCAGGACATTGTCGAGCTTACCCTAATGGAAAACGGTAGTTCTCAAACGGCTAAAGTCTATATTCTGTATCGGTCGGAGCGCGCCAAAGTGCGTGAACAGAAAAGTTCCCTTATGGAGACCTTCAAGCGAATATCTTTTACCGAAGCCTCTGCCACGGATATGAAACGCGAGAATGCAAATATCGATGGAAACACAGCCATGGGTATGATGCTGAAGTATGGTTCTGAGGCGTCTAAGTCCTTTATTGACCACTATGTTCTGCCCGATGATATGGTAAAGGCTCATGCTGAAGGCGACATCCACATCCATGATAAGGACTTTTACTTGCTAACCGAAACTTGTTGCCAGATTGATCTGCAGAGCTTATTCAAGAACGGCTTTTCCACGGGCCATGGTTTCCTCCGTGAACCACAGAGTATTGAAAGCTATGCCGCCCTCGCTTGCATCGCCCTACAGGCCAATCAAAACGAGATGCACGGCGGTCAGTCCATTCCCAACTTTGACAACGTCATGGCGGAAGGGATCCAGAAAACCTTCCGTAAGCATCTTAGGGACCTGATTGAGGAAAGCAAGCTGCTTGCCGGAAGTGCCCTCGATGAGGAGACGATCGAACGTCTCGCGGCACTGGACTACGAAAAGTTCGTTGATATCTTGAGCAAAGATGACAAAGATAACAAGGATGACAAAGATCAAGCTGAAGAATCGTCAGCTAGGGAACGCATACTCCTCACGCTTGTGCAAAAGCGTGTCGAACGATCTACATATCAGGCAATGCAATCATTCATTCATAATCTGAACACGATGCACTCTAGAGCAGGTGCCCAGGTACCCTTTACCTCCATCAACTACGGAACGGGTACCTCCCATGCCGCTCGCCTTGTGATGCGAGAGCTACTCCGTGCAACAGAAGACGGTCTTGGCAACGGCGAAACAGCGATTTTTCCGGTACAGATCTTTAAAGTCAAAGATGGAATCAACAGCAAAGCCGGCGAGGCGAACTACGATCTTTTCCAGCAAGCGATCCGGGTCTCGGCCAAACGCCTCTTCCCCAATTTTAGCTTTTTGGATGCCCCCTTTAACCTGCAGTATTATCGCGCCGGTGACGATAACAGCGAAGTTGCCTATATGGGATGCCGCACGAGGGTCATGGGGAATGTCTACGATCCCAAGCAGGAAGTCACGAAGGGCCGCGGAAATCTGAGCTTTACTTCCATTAACCTGCCCCGTCTCGGCATAGAAGCTCGGGGATCCCTGGAGAAATTCTTTGCCCTCCTGGACAAGAGGATGGATCTTGTCTTTCGCCAACTTCGGCACCGTTTCGAGATTCAAAAGCGTAAGCTCGTTCTGAACTACCCATTCTTGATGGGGCAGGGTATTTGGCTTGAGTCGGACAGCCTAGATAGAAATGAAGAAATCGAACGGGTCCTCAGGCACGGAACGCTCTCTGTAGGCTTTATTGGCCTGGCCGAAACCCTTGTAGCACTAACCGGAAAGAACCACGCCGAGAGCGCCGAGAGCCAAGAGCTTGGTTTGCAGATCGTAGGTTATATGCGGAAGAAATGCGATGAACGAGCTCGGGAAGAGCAACTGAATTATACGCTTTTGGCTACGCCTGCAGAGGGGTTGTCAGGCCGTTTTGTCAAGATGGATCAAGACCGCTACGGAGCTATGGAAAACATAACGAATCACGAGTACTATACAAACTCCTTCCATATTCCAGTCTATTACAAGGTTGCGGCCCGGCGAAAAATCGAACTTGAGGCGCCCTATCATGCCCTCACGAATGCAGGACATATCACGTATATTGAACTAGATGGGGATCCAAGCTTGAATCTTTCCGTCTTCGAGGATCTGATTCTGCACATGAAGAATGTCGGAATAGGCTATGGATCCATTAATCATCCTTTAGATCGCGACCCGGAATGCGGCTACATCGGTGTAATCGGAACGGTCTGCCCGCGCTGCGGCAGAAAGGAAAGTCGACAAGAACCTTTCGAGCGCATCCGCAGGATCACCGGTTACCTGGTGGGCACCTTAGATCGCTTCAATGATGCCAAGAAGGCCGAGGTAGGGGAAAGAGTAAAACATGCTTGATTATTGGGAACGCAAAGAGCGGGTACTCCGCAAACAATCTCGAGTTCGAGAGCAAAAACAGGATTTTGCAGGGCCAGGCGAGCAAGTTCGCCTGGCTTCCCTTGTTGAAGAATCGATTGTGGACGGACCTGGCATGCGTTTTGTCTTGTTTACGCAGGGCTGCCCCCATCGCTGTCCCGGCTGCCATAATCCCCAAACGCATTTGCTGGGAGGAGGCACCATCTATTCCCTTGAGCAGATCATCTCCCTCTACGCAAAACATCCGGCAAGCCAGGGCATGACGTTCTCTGGGGGAGAACCCTTCCTCCAAGGGGGACCCTTAGCGAAAATCGCTAGAGTCGTTCACGAGCGCGGCGGCGATGTAGTCACCTACACTGGTTATCGCCTCGAACGGCTCGAAGTGCTCGCCAAGGACGATGATGGTATCTCGTCCCTGCTACAGGAAACGGATCTGCTCATCGATGGTCCCTTCGTTCAAGAGCAGCGCTCCTTAGAAACTCCATTCGTCGGGAGTTCAAACCAGCGCCTGGTCGCCCTGTCCCCACAAGGGAACCGCCTGCTTAGCACGGTTAGGGGCCTGGACCTCGATCAATTGTAGTCAATTGAACGAATTTCGTACCGAAGGTATTGCTTTACGGAGTGCGCGCCTGACCACGCAGGACATTGAACGCAAATGCCGAATTGGGATCTTTAGGAAAGGGTGAAAAAAATGACGAAAAAGCGATTTGCCACTCTTGCATGTCTCGTTTCACTTGTTCTATTGGCCTTCACAGCGGTGGGGTATGCCAACAACCTATCCGACGTTATTGAGAAAGGCGATGTAGATAGGGTTAAGGCTCTCCTAGCCCAAGGCGCAGATGTGAATGCAAACCATGGTTCGAACTGGACTCCACTTTTCATTGCCCTGAAATACAACACAAATCCCGAGGTGGTACGAATTTTGGTGGATGCGGGAGCCGATGTAAACACTGGCGACAAAAACAATCTTACACCCCTGATGTATGCTGCAGAAAGGGAAGAAAATCCTGAGGTGCTCCGCATCTTGATCGAAGCGGGAGCAGATGTCAGCACCAAGGATCGAGATAGTTACACGCCATTGATGTTTGCGGCGCGACAAAACAGCAATCCTGAGGTAATCAAAGTCCTTGTGGAAGCTGGGGCTGACGTCAACGAGACTGAGTTGGAAGGCTGGACGCCACTGATGCTGGCCGCCATGTACACAACCAATCCAGACATCATTGGCGCTCTAGTAGAAGCTGGAGCTAACGTAAATGAGGTCGACCCTTACGGATACTCTTCACTGATCTATACGGTCCTTTACAATACCAATCCGGAGGTGGCCCGGAGACTCCTAGACCTAGGTGCCGATGGCTCTGCCGTGTCCGATAGTGGCTTGAACGCCTTTAATTATGCTGAGTACAATCCCAGTATTCTTGAGAGCGACGTCTATTGGCTCCTCGAGGAAGCTCAGTACTAAAGGGGCCTGGCCCCCGCGCAATTGCGCGCAATTTGACGAATATCGAACTACCCCTCCAACTCTAGCGTTCGCCTCGTTTTCTGCAAAAAACAGGATAGAATGTCGAAAGGTTTGGCGAAGCTTTC
>CAZAJB010000030.1:8221-16044 GCA_964485345.1 uncultured Clostridiaceae bacterium | reverse complement strand
ATCCTAATATGAATCCTGATATGGATCTTGATCGCATGGATTCAGGAAGAATACGAGCCAATTGGAGGGAAAAAAGTGAGACAACGGCGCTACAGTATGGTTCTTCTATTCTTAGCCCTGCTATTGCTAACCAGCAGTATAGCAATGGCTGAAACCGAAACTGTGGAGTGGCAAGAAATGCCTTACGGAGCCTGGATGGCGGGTACATGGTCTAGTGTGGCCTTTAATGCCGATACCAACAGATATGAAGGCGTTGGGCCTGGTATGGGATACATTATGATCTTCAACTTTGACGGAACGCATGTGGCAATTTCCGCCTTCTTTGATAACATCTATGTCATGGGAAAATACGAAGTCGAAGGCGATGTCATCAGCTTTGTCGAAAGGACAGCCCAAGAGACAAAAGATGGTGGCTTAACCTGGGAAGAACCGGAAGCTATTCCCGATGAATCGCTACGCTGGATCCTGGGTAATGATAATGATGGCTCCTATATACTCGTGATCGAGGACGGAGCAGAACCGCCCTTTGTGCATGGGCAGAACGCCTTTCGCTATAACAACGTTCCTGGCGTCCCAATCTTCTAACGCATAACCTAGCAAGAGAGATTCTAAACGCCTTGTCGACCCTGACAAGGCGTTTTTTCCATGTAAGCCCCTGCACAAGGCCAACACCAGTTGAACTAAAGCCCTGCATCTGAGAACCAAAACCCTCCCCGCGCGATCTTAATATATCGAAATCCGCCCATCCATGATATACTGCAATTAGTAAGCATTACTATATTGAAGGGGGTACTGAAGTGCAATCAGATGTAGCGAAAAAGCTTGTAGGAATCGTTCTTTTCGCAGTGTTGATTGTAGGAGTATACATGGCATCAACAGGAAGCATAGAGGCTCAACAAAGTTCAACCCCAGTGCAACCGAATTTTGCCGCCAGCCGCTACAAGGAGATTTATCTAGCCGGGGGGTGTTTCTGGGGTACTCAAGCCTATTTTGACCGGATGATTGGCGTGCTCTACACCAATGTGGGTTATGCCAATGGTCTATCCCAAGAGACAGACTACGATTCCATTGAGGCGACGGGCCATTCAGAAGCAGTCTATGTGGTGTACGATCCCGAGCTGCTACCCTTGGAGACCTTGCTCACATATTACTACGAGATTATTGATCCCACCCTGTTGAACAGGCAAGGTTACGACGTGGGAACACAGTACCGCACTGGCATCTATTATGTCGACGCCGAAGACCTAGCTACCATCAAGAAGGTAACCGAGGAGGAACAAAAGAAATACAGATACCTCATCGTCACGGAGATTCAACCGCTAGAAAACTACGCTCTGGCTGAAGACTACCACCAGGACTATCTCGTCAAGAACCCCTGGGGATATTGCCATGTAGACCTGTCATCCATCCCCAACGAGAAGCCGCGAGTAGAGGCGCAGGACTATCACAAGCCCTCTCTGACAGAGCTACAAAAGAGCCTCACGGCTGAGCAGTTCGCGATCACCCAAGAAGGCGACACCGAATATGCCTTCGAAAACGAGTATTGGGATCATGACGAACTTGGCATCTATGTAGACATCGTAACAGGCGAACCCCTCTTTCTCTCCACCGACAAGTTCGACTCTGGCTGCGGATGGCCGAGTTTCAGCCGCGCCATCCAAAACGATGTCATCACATATCACGAAGACTACTCCTTCCTCATGGCTAGAACCGAAGTTCGCAGCCGAGTTGGTGACAGCCATCTCGGACATGTGTTCAACGACGGGCTCAAAGAGGAGGGCGGCCTACGTTACTGCATCAACAGCGGAGCCCTGGAGTTTATCCCCTCTGAACTTATGGAAGCAAGGGGTTACGGGGCGTTTCAAACCCTTCTCCAATGAGGGTCATCACAATACAGATTCCAGACACGCTCCCCCTGCCACTTATGGGGGGAGCGTTAATTTTGTTAAACTTTCCCTTATAATTATGGAGGATTTTTCCAGCTTTTGCTGAACAAGAAAACCGAGAGTTCAAAGGTAGGAGTAAGGAAGATGTACGGTGCCCAAAACGCACTAGGAGGTGAGGTACGCTTTTCGTCTTGGTTGGATAGAACGAAATTCCAAGGAGGTATATTTGTGAGGAAACTGTTGTTAGCTGTGTTGTTGGTCCTTTCGATGACCCTTTCAGCTGTGGCAAGTCCTGCAGTTGTGAGTCCGGCACTGTTTGAAGAGATTGGAACACATGGTGGCGAGCTTGTCTTAGGTCTAGCCGCCAGTCCCCGCTCCTTTAACTTCTACGGCATTATTGACAATGCCGCCTATACAATTCTCTACAATATCATCGAGCCATTGGTGGAAGAAAATCCAGCCACAGGCGAGATCATCCCTGGATTAGCGGAAAGCTGGGAAATCGACGAATCCGGAACCGAAGTTATATTCCACTTGAGGGACGTAGCTTGGTCTGATGGCACGCCCTTTACCGCAGACGACGTCGTCTTCACCATGGAACATGTGGTGATGAATACTAATGCTGAAGGGAACTCGGCCGACCGCTTCACCTTAGGCGGACAGCCAGTTCTTTGGGAAAAAATCGATGCCCGTAGCGTAAAGGCCACTCTTCCTTCCCCCTACGGAGCTTTTACACGGGTTCTCACACATGCGCTCATGGTGCCCAAACACAAATATGAGCCATTTATCGCCGCCCTCAATGAAGGCGTGGAACCTGGTACAATTAACCAGGCCTGGACAACAGACACTCCCCTCGCGGAAATTGTTGGCACGGGTCCATTTACCTTAAGCGAATATGTCGTGGACCAAAAAGTGACACTGAAGCGCAACCCAAACTACTGGAAAGTGGATACAGAGGGCAACCAGCTTCCCTATCTTGATCAGCTCGTATACTTAGTTGTTCAAGACGACCAAGTGATGTTAGCCCAATTTCGGAGCGGCGAAATCCATCGGGTGACCATCACAGGTCAGAACTTCCCAGGACTCAAGCGAGAAGAATTAGACGGGGCCAACTTCCGTGTGCTCACCGGTTCGCCAGTTAGCCCGGTTCCCAGCCCTCCACATCTGGCCTTTAACTGGGACATAGAGGATGAGGAACTGAGGGAGATTTTCCGCAATGACAAGTTCCGTCAAGCCATAGAACAGACAATTGACCGCCACCGCATCATCGAAGATGTCTACAACACTCTGGCGATCATTCCTGGTGTTCCTGTGCTTCCGGCTAATACTGCCTTTTACAACCCAGCCATCGAAGATATTATGCGCCAGTATGACCTAGAAAAAGCAAAGCAACTCCTAGACGAAGTAGGAATCACCGATCGCGGCGACGGAGTCCGGGTATTGCCCAGCGGCCGCCCCCTAGAGTTAACACTGACCACGGCTGTTAATGTGCAACCTCATAATGACATTGCCGTAATCTTGGAAAACGAATGGCAGGAACTGGGCATTACCACCCATTTGCAGCTCATTAGTTCTACATTAGTCGGTCAAAAGCGGACGGCGGGTGAATATGAAGCCATCATCGAAGCCTTTGGAAACCAACCTGATCCACAGCTTCGCAAAGCCATTTGGCAGCCTGGACGTTCCCTGTATTATTGGCACCGCAGCACGATGGATGAGAATCAACAACCTGTTCTGGCCAATATGGAAGACTGGGAACTGCGCATCTTTGACCTCTTTGAACTGGGGGAAGTCGAGATGGATCCAGTCCAAAGGAAAGCGTACTATGATGAATGGCAAGAAATCTATGCCGAAAAAGTACCAGTCATCTACATCGCCAAAGGTATGGAACTCCAAGCGGTGAGCAAAGCCATTGGCAACGTCTTCTTACAAGCCAATGGACAAATCGTTGGTACAAACTACACTGCCTTCATTAAGTAGCAACGTAGCCCAAGGGTGTCTGAGGGGCCGACGGCCCCTGGGCACCCTCGACTAGACTTGGAGGAGATTACATGTTTCAATACATCGTTCGCCGCCTTGTAACCATGGTTCCCATGATGATAGTAATCTCTATTCTATGTTTCACGGTCATCCAACTCCAGCCAGGAGACTTTACCACACAGTTCCTCACGGATCCGCGCATCACTCCAGAACAAGTGGCTCAGATTCGTGAAAGGCTTGGTCTTGACCAGCCGCCAGCACTGCAATACTTGACCTGGGTCAAGGGAATTGTATCCAGCGGAGATTTTGGCTATTCCTTTGCTTACAAGCGCCCCGTCCAAGAGTTGATTTGGGAGCGAATGGGCTGGACAGTTGCAGTAGCAGGTGCAACCATCTTCTTCTCCTGGGCCGTGGCCATCCCCATTGGCATTTATTCCGCAACACATAAATACTCCTTCGTGGACTACCTTCTAACATTTATCGGCTTTATTGGTGTAAGTATCCCCAGCTTCTTTTTGGCCTTAGTCTTGATGTATCTCTCCTTACGATTAGGTGGAACAGCTGTGGGAGGTCTGTTTTCGCAGCAGTATATTGGTGCATCATGGTCCTGGGCTAAACTCATGGATCTCCTTAGACATTTGTGGATTCCCATCGTCGCCATAGGCCTAAGTGGAACAGCAGGGTTAATCCGCCTCATGCGCGGAAGTTTATTGGATGTGCTTGGAACGCAGTACATCACCACCGCCAAAGGAAAAGGGCTAAGCCAGCAGGTTGTCATTTACAAGCACGCCGTACGCAACGCGATTAACCCCCTGATTTCTGTCTTTGGTATGCAGCTCCCCGAGCTCATCAGTGGCACGATTATTGCCTCCATTGTACTCAACCTGCCCACCATGGGCCCTTTTTTCTACGATGCCCTGATCAACAGTGACCAGTACCTAGTCATGACATTCTTGATGCTATCCGCCTTCTTGATGTTGATCGGAAATCTCCTAGCAGACATTCTCCTGGCCTTGACGGATCCGCGTATCCGGTATGAATAGGGAGTAGAAGGAGTCGTTCAATGGCAACAGAAATGAAATCTTTATCCCAGACACAACTTATTATGAGGCGCTTCAAGGCCCACCGCCTAGGCGTCATAGGTGCCTTCATCCTTGGCCTCATGTACCTGGCCGTCATCTTCGCACCTTTTGTGGCACCGAGTGATTACTTGCTGCAAAGGCGTAACTTTGTAAACCACCCCCCTACTCCCCTGCGCTTTGTAGACGATGAAGGAACCTTTCGCCTACGTCCCTTCGTCTATGGAACATCCCGCAGTCGAGATCCTATAACACTCGAGGTATCTTGGGAGGAAAATATCGAGCGCAAGTACCCCTTGTATTTTTTGGTGCGAGGCAGTACCTACACCTTTTTCGGCCTACAATCTAACTTGCATCTCTTTGGCCTAGACCAAGCTTCGGGAGGGCAGTTCTTTCTGTTTGGAACGGATCGCTTTGGACGGGACCTCTTTGCGCGCATTCTCTATGGGGGACGAGTCACCTTAAGTGTGGGGGTTTTCGGGATTGTACTCAGTTTCGCGATTGGGGTTACTATGGGAGGAATCTCCGGTTATTATGGGGGCATGATTGACAACCTTATTCAACGTCTCATTGAGCTCTTGCGTTCATTTCCAAGAATACCGTTATGGTTAGCTTTGTCCATGATTCTGCCCGCCAGATGGTCATCGGTTCAGGTCTACTTTGGGGTCGTCACAATCCTGGCTTTCCTAGACTGGACGGGGGTCGCCCGGGTTGTTCGGGGGCAGTTTCTGAACCTGCGATCAAAGGAGTTTGTGGAAGCCGCTAAGGCCCTAGGAGTTAGCGATCGGGCGATCATCGGCCGCCATATTCTTCCCAATATCACCAGTTATCTCATTGTCACAGCCACCCTGAACTTCCCGGGGATGATTATCGGCGAGAGTTCCATTAGTTTCCTGGGACTGGGCATCAAAGAACCTATGACAAGCTGGGGGCTACTACTAAAAGACGCCCAAAGTATGGATGTGCTTTTGAGGCAGACCTGGCTCATCATTCCCGGTATCTTCATCTTCATATCTGTCCTCGCCTTTAACATTATGGGAGATGCTTTGCGAGATGCCTTTGACCCCTATGCCTGATGCAAGAACGCACTCCTGCTAACTTGCCCTTTTGCTCTCCATCTGGAAGACCTGATCGGCAATATTCATCGTTGACTTGCGATGCGACACGAGGATCATTGTCTTGTCCTTGGACTCTTCGAGCAAGGATTCTAGGATCATCCCCTCGTTCAAGCTGTCCAAGTTGCTTGTAGGCTCATCGAGTAAGACGAACGGCGCATCATGCAAGAACACCCTAGCAAGGCCTATTCTCTGCCTCTCGCCGCTGGACAGGCTGTCTCCGAGTTCCCCTACCTTCGTCTCATATCCCTGGGGAAGGCTTTCAATGAACTCGTGTACCGACGCCTTTTTCGCTGCCTCCATAATCTCCCCTAGACTTGCATCTTGTTTGGCAAGTCTGATGTTGTTAGCGATTGTGTCATTGAAGAGATGTGTTTCTTGTGTAACATAGCCCTGCATACTGCGTAGACTGCTTGTATTCACATTCCTAATATCCTCGCCAGAAATACCAATCTGCCCATTATCGACATCCCAAAAGCGCATCAGTAGCTTGAGCAGCGTCGATTTCCCAGAGCCGCTTTTTCCATGGATACCCACGATCTTGTTTTTCCGTACCTGCAAAGAATAATCCTCGAGAATTGGCTTCGCTCCATAAGCAAAATCCACATTTTGGCACTCCGCAGAGGCAAAGTCCAAAGTTTTGCCGCCCTCGATTTCCTGCACAACAGGCTCTTCTTCGAGCAAATCGATAACCCTGTTGCCGCTCGCCAAGGTATGGCGAAGATTATTCGAAAGACTGCTAAGGGCCACAACCGGGCCGAAGGAACTCATCATAGCCATCGTCGAGATCAAGACACCATCAAAGCCAATCATGCCCCTGGTATGCAGCGTAAGGCTAAGGAAGAGCATGGTAGCGGAAAAGACTAGGATTACTGTATCGGTAATGGTCTTGGCCATGCCTTCGTACCCTTTTAGACTCCGATGCTGTTCGCCGAGTTTCTCGGTTTTCTCGTTCAGCTCGTGCAAACGCTTGTGACCGATACCGTACTGGATGATTTCTTTCAGTCCCCGTAAGCTGTCAAGGACAAAGCTATTCAGACCACCAAATTCGTTGCGATACGCCAATCCCACATCGCTACCGAGTCTGGAGGCCCCAAGGGGAACAAGAACGCCAATCACCAGATAGGCCCCAGCTGCTAGAATACCCAAAAGTGGACTATAGCTTGAAATAACGCCCACCATGATGAGCGATGTGACGAGTGCAATGGCAATGGGAGAGATTGTGTGGGCGTAAAATACCTCGAGCATCTCAATATCGCTTGTGATAATCGAAATCAAATTCCCCTTGTCTTTGCCTTCCAGTTTCGCCGGGGCTAGTTGGCGCAGGGCAGCAAAGGCCTTGTTTCGAATCAGCGCCAAGAGCTTAAAGGCAATGTAGTGATTGCTCAACTGTTCGGTGTACCTTAAGAGCCCTCGGGCTATAGCCAAAAGGATTACGGTCGCTAAGAGGGTATCTAGGGCTATAGGACCTGAGAAACCCAGGACATCGGCAATCGCTAACCCCCCAATAACGGGAATGAAGATCGCAGCCAAGTAACCTAGAGACCCTGTCACGACAGCCAAAGCCATGACATAAGCAAGAGGTTTGACAAGGCCGATCAGTCGACCCATGACCTTAATTCCACTTCTACGCATAGCTAAGCTCCTCCCTGCTCTGGGTATAACCTTCTAAGACCGTTTGCCGCTTGTGGATCCTGGCATAAACGCCTCCTTGGCTTACGAGTTGGCGATGCTTGCCCCCTGCGGCAATCCTCCCAGCCTCT
>CAZAJB010000030.1:0-8211 GCA_964485345.1 uncultured Clostridiaceae bacterium | reverse complement strand
GTCGGCATGCTCTACATTGGCCATACGGTGCGAAATCACCAGAACCGTCTTTGTCTGGGCGAGTTCCCTAATCACATTCATAATCAACGCTTCGCTCTCAACGTCGATATTGGAAGTAACCTCATCAAAGATATACATAGGCGTATCGTGTAAGATAGCCCGAGCCAGAGCCAACCTTTGGCGCTGACCCCCGGACAGATTCGAACCTCGCTCTAGGACCTCGGTCTCCAGCCCCTGCTCTTTGGCAATGAAATCAAGGAGATTGACCTGCCTGAGGGCCCGGTTCATCTGGTCATCGGTGGCGTTCTTATCGCCCATCAAGAGGTTGTCTCTGACGGTGCCTTTGAAAATATAGCTATTATGATTGACCAGAGTAATGTGATTCATAATACTCTCCTCAGCGATCTGGGACAGTTCCCTGTCACCCAAGCGAATAGAACCCTGATAATTCTTGTTGATGCCCATGATCAACGCTGCAATTGTACTCTTGCCACTGCCAGATTCCCCCACAAAGGCAGTCAGCCTGTTCGCCGGAATCTCCAAACTGATGTCCCTGAGAATCTGACGATCTGCTTCGTAGGAAAAGCCAACCTGGTCAAAGACGAGGCTCTGGGAGTCGACGATCTCTGTACCCTGGGCCGGTTCCTCCAAATCTAAGACGCTAAAGTACTTGTCACTGGCGGCCATACCATTCATGGCGATGTGGAAAAACGAACCAAGTAGACGTAGCGGAATGAAGAATTCTGCCGACAACATGATGATAGCAAATGTCCCTGCAAAGCCAATATTTCCTTTGAGGAACTCACTAACAGAGACTATGACTCCTACCGCGGCACCTCCGTAAGCAATGAGGTCCATGATGGTGGTGGAGTTAAGCTGCATGGTTAGAACTCGCATGGTAATTTTCCTAAAGTTTTCGGCCTCGGCGTTCATTTGGTCTGATTTCTCAGCATCCGCTTCATAGATCTTTAGCGTCGTTAGGCCCTGAATGTTTTCTAAGAAGCTATCTCCCATACTGGTATAGCTATCCCAATACTTACTCAGAAGCCTTTTGGCAATCTTCTGCACAGCAATGATCGAAACCGGTATAAGGGGAACGCACACCAAGAGTACCAGAGCGGATTTGAGGTTCACAAAAGAAAGGATGACAAATAAGAAAAGCGGAGCTAACAAGCTGTAGAAGAGCTGGGGCAAGTAAGACCCGAAATAGACCTCCAGTTGCTCAATGCCTTCCACGGCGAGTTGCACCACTTCTGAGGTGGCGATTTTTTCGTTGTACGAGATTCCAAGACGCAAGAGCTTCTTATACAGATCTTCCCGCAACACCTTCTTCACGTTAGCGGCAGATAAAAACGACGTCTTGGCCGATAGAGTGTTCGCGATGGCCCGAACGATGATCACGCTAAGGACGATGTAGCCGGTCTGGAGGATCATCTCGGTTGAATGGGTCTTCCTCAGCACATGCTCTAAGAGTCTGGCAATGGAAAAAACCGAAACCACATTGGCCAACAGAGATATGGCATGCAGTAACACCGTTAAGCCGATGAATGCTTTCGCGCTCCCTAGCTTATCCACTAAACGCTTGTTTATCATGATGTATGTCCTCTTTCTGTCCTTTTGTCGCGCCGCTCCTCAACCAGATGCCGAATCGCCAGAATCGGGTGGTGAAAGAGCATCTGCGGACCACTATAGCGCATCACTTCTCTAATTCTAGATCGCATATGCTCTTGGTAGCAGTGGACCTGGCAGTTGCTACAGAAGGTCTTTGTCTCCATAAAGGGACAGCGTTCAATGCGCAGGCTGGCATAATCCAAGAGTTTCTGGCACTCATGACAAAGCCCAACTGTAGCATGTTTGTGTCCCCTGCAGTAAATTAGAATCATCTTGCCAACGACGATTTTTTCCTGATACCTCTTGTCTTCGGAGGTTCGTGCGGTCTTAGATTCTGTCTGCATTTGTCAGCCGAACCTCCTCCTCAGCCTCAGGCTTAATGGTTTTGATCCTGAAGGCGAAGTAGTAATACAGATACAAGATGGCCAAAACGATAAAAGAGCGGAAATAAACGACCCGCACGAGGTAGGCCGATAACAGCATGAAGGATGAGGCCAACGTTACCAGCCTCAGCTTGGTCTTGAGTGTCATGGAACGGTTTTGCACGAACTCTTCTAAATGGTTCTTGTAAAGTTTCGTACTGGTAAACCATCGGTTGAATCTTTCAGATCCTCTGGAGAAGAAAAAGGACGCAAGTAAGAGAAATGGCGTCGTGGGCAGCACAGGCAACACCGCACCAGTAAGGCCAATACCGGTAAATAGGAATCCTAGTCCTATGTACAGCACTTTCAATGACTTCTTCATAACAACCCCCGCATGACATAGATAATCATTCTCAGTGAGCTACTTGTGATGCTACCAAAAACTAGGCGCTTTGTCAATCTGTCGGCAAGGGATACCGCTCAATCTCCACCTCTGGCTTAACCTGCCCAAAACCGGCTGCTTTTCACCTCTTGCTGCATGAAAAACCCTCCCCGTGGGAATAGCGTGGGTGCCTGGGGATCAATGGCTTGGGGTGCGACATACGCCCGCGCCACCTTATAGCAGGATTTGGCCGAGGTGAGTCGAAAGACAAGCAGCAGAGTAGAAGCCCAAATTTTAATTTACGAGGAGAATCGTGCATGAAACAGCTCAAGGTCGCAATTGTCGGTTGTGGAAATGTGTCTAAAGTACACCTTGCTGCAGCCGCGTCAAATCCGTCAGCCAAACTGATAGCCGTCTGTGATATCAAGGAAGACCGTGCCAAAAAAGCATCCACGGAGTTTGGGGTACCATATTACACTGATTATCATCAGGTTTTGGCTCTAGAACCTGATGTTATCCATATTTGTACCCCCCACCATGTGCATGCGGAGATTGCCATCGCCGCCGCTAACAAAGGAATCCATGTCCTTACAGAAAAACCTATGGCAGTGACCCTGCACGACGCTGACCGTATGATTCAAGCAGCCCAGGACAACAACATAACCCTCGGAGTGATCTTTCAGAATCGCTACAACCCCTCCTCCCGTGCTATGAAGGAAGCGGTTGTATCAGGCGAGTTGGGGGAGATTCTAGGGGGTCGATTATTTGTCACCTGGATGCGAAATGATGAGTATTACTCAAAGAGTGACTGGAAAGGCACGTGGGACATGGAAGGTGGGGGCGTCTTAATCGACCAAGCCATCCACACCATGGATCTTATGCAATGGATCATGGGTCCCATCAAGAGTCTAGAAGGTTCTATGGATAACCGCACGCATGACATTATCCATGTTGAAGACGTAGCGGAAGCGACTGTGTTTTTCCAAAACGGGGCCGTCGGAAGCCTTTATGCCTGCAATTTCTTCACATATGACGCTGACGTGTTGTTGGAGATCCATGGCAAGAACGGTGTCGCTCGCTTAGAAAAGGACACGGCGGTGATCAGGATCCAGGGACAACCCGAAAGAGTTGTCTATGCTGAGGGCAATCAAGAAGTGATTGGCAAGTCATACTGGGGCGTGAGCCATAAAACCCAAATCGATGAGTTCTACGCAGATATCATGGCCAATCGTCCCGTGAAAATCGATGGTGTGGCGGGACGAAAAGCTCTAGAATTTGTCCGAGCTATTTACTATAGTGGCACGCAAGGCGGCATGCTGGTTCAATTCCCCTTCGCCGAACCAGAGGGCTTTATACCTCCATCACTGACCCATCCATAGCCTATCTACGAAGCACCAACTGTCTCATGGTTGGTGCTTTATCCCCTGTCTTGTGATCAATCGTCTAGAGGCCAGACGGTACGTTCCCTCCACTCGGCAGTGGCAAGCGGAGCAGCTGCGAATCGGCAGCCAGCAAAGAAAACAAGTAAAGAAAACGAGCCAAAAAGGTCTTGACGAGCATATGGCGGAGGAATATGCTGTGCTGGACTGGTGTCGACAAAGACAGGGGTGATTGATCGTCTGGAAGTCCATGGGCGACCAGAGTCCTTCATCAGTGGAACTATCTAAGAGAAGGTGGGCATGAATGAAGACAAAAGTGTCACGCAGTAGCTTGCCACCTGCAGGCCAGGACGTGCTTCCATTCCTGGGCATGGGTGTGATGGTTGTCGCTTCATTTTTCAATTTTTTCGGCCTGAACATTGCTGGTGCATCGGTGCTTGCTGGAATAGCGACCTTTTTCATTTGTAAATGGCGAAATAAGCAACCCTATACCGGAAGCGGGCTTGATCTAGGGTCCATGGCAGCCGATCTAAAGAACGTTTCCATCTGGTTTTGGATTGCTTTGCCCATCATCATGAATATCCTGTCTTTATGGATCGCCAAAGTCGCTTTGCCAGAATATGTGGAATATGAAACGGGCAGAGCGGGAGCTTTTGTCGCAATCGAGCTTAGCGTGGTTTCAACCCTCCAGTTCCTCTTTTTTGCCTTAGGCGAAGAGATTGCTTGGCGGGCGTTTTTCCAGCGGCAACTCAACAAGGTCATGCCCATTGTACCCACCCTGCTCGCATCATCACTATTGTTTGCCTTTGGACATTATCAACCGGGACCCGCTGCGGTCGTGGCGTTTAACCTCTTCTTCGTGTTTATCAACAGCATTCTTTACGGCATTGTTTTTGACAAGACCAAAAATGCCTGGGTCAGTACCTTGTCACACTTTGCAGCCAATATGTTCAGCGTGATTGTGATCGTGCTGTTCTTCTAGGTTTGATTGGATACGTTAGGAAGCGCTGAAGAAATCTATTCGAGGTAGGCACATGCATAGAGCACCCGTGAGGGTGCTCTATTACGGTTACTTCCACCTCAACGCTGTATAGGCAGACGCATGGTGAACTTGGACCCCTTCCCTAAACCCGGACTGCTTGCAGTAACATCTCCACCATGCATGCCCATGAGGGCCTTCACTATCGGGAGACCTAACCCAAGCCCCCGATTATGATAGCCGTTGGATCCACTTTTATCCTGCGCATACGGTTCAAAAACTCGACCTAGCATGCTCGGATGGATCCCTACACCGTTATCTTGGATCGTGATGACTGCGCTTTCGCCTTCAACTTTCAGAGCAATACTGACCGTGCCCTTCTCTGGAGTAAACTTTAGGGCATTGATCAACACATTCGACACACATTGGTTGATCCTCAGTACATCAGCATACACAAGAGCTGGCTGTGTACAGATATCTTCCAAGATGTCGATACTCTTTTTCTCAAAAAGAGGCCTCAGGTCACAAACAGCGTCGCTAACAATTGTGTTTAGCGTCGTTGTTTGTTTGTTTAGCCTTAACCTCTTCATGTTGATCCTTGCGACATCAAGCAGACCGTCAACTAAGTAAGAGAGGTACTTATTCTGGCGCTTGATCGTTTTTAGCGTCCGCTGGGTTGCTTCACTCTTGTTCCCAAGCTCCAAGAGCTCAAGAGCGACGGACATAGTCGCTAAGGGATTTCGCAGTTCGTGCGACAAAAGGCTGACAAACTCTTGCTCGTTCTTGTTTTCCTCTTCAAGCTCGGCTACCAGCGCAAGTGCTATTTCTTCACTCTTCTTTTGCACAGCAATGTCTCTAAACGCCACTAAGGCACCCGCGTGTTGCCCATCATCATCCCATAACGACGAGCCACTTACTTGGGCCCAAAGGGAGCTACCGTCCTGCTTCTTCAACTTGATTTCGTAGCAACTCGGCATTCCAGACTTGCGCATTTCCCACTGTCTGTGTCCTTCTGCTATCGATTCATCATCCACGAAGCTTGTCCAGGACTTTCCCAGCAACTCTTTGGGGTTATAACCTAGCATTTGAGCGATTCCTTCGCTTGCGTCAACGATATATCCGTACCTATCGGCCCACCAGACACAGTCATGCGATGTTCCGAAGAACTTGCAGTACTTGGGTTCACCTGCCTGAAGCTTCCGTTTCATCTCTTTTCGTTGGGGAACATCGGTATCTATGATGAGGAGTTTATGATCACCAAGTGGTATTGCGAATGCATGAAACCAATCGCCACGGGATTCACTAACCATCTCAAACCGTTCGGGTGTCCCCGCTTCCACAATAGCCGCGAGTTTGATAAACCACGCAGGCTCCGTGTCAGGATAGAAATCTGTAAACCTTCTTCCCACGACTTCTCCTTTGCGCAAACCAACAATGCCAACAAACACAGAGTTCACATCCAAGAGTAAATAGTCGATTGACTGGCCGTCCTCATTATAAAGCATCTGCGCTACTTGTACTCCAGTTGATATGTTGTCAAGCAATGGTCGCCAGTGGGCATCGACATCTTGTGCGGATCTGCAACCCATATTTCGTCCCCTCCCCCTATTCCCACATTAAACTTCTAGGAGGATATTGTTTTCCCTGCCGGTTATGCGGTTGGATTTTGCCCTGCCAAAAGAGTACTAAGGTGCGAAAGCACAACCGTTTCTTAGACCATTGGTTTTTCGTGCAAGGGCGCGTAATGCGACCCGCCCATTTACGTATAGGAAGGCAGAAAGCCAAAGGAGGGCATCAAATTGGGCATTCAAGAACGATTTGCTAGTCTGGGTCAAAACCGGGAGGAAGTACTAGAGAAGGCTGTTCAATGTAAGACGGCAGAGGAACTAATTCAACTGGGTAAGGACAACAAGATCGCGCTTTCAGAACAAGAGGCTGTGGAACTGCTGGGCTTGTTGAATCGTAAAAGGATGGAGCTTAGTGACAGCGCTTTAGACGTTGCAGCTGGCGGGTGGTGGTGGGAGCCTTCCTATCAGTGCCGACACTGTGGTAGCATGAACACCTCATGGAAAGACCCTTATGCACTTATCTGCCATGACTGTGGGAAAACGTTCTAGCAGCTACTGAAAGGGGTCGCACCGCTCATCCCCTGGCTAGTTTTGAACTCAGGAAGGAACTCGGCCCGCGAGAAGCGGGCCTTCCTTATTCGGGTGTCTGCAAGCGGGAATGCCAGTGTCAGTTGGGCTCTACGTAGTTCTCTGGGGTTTCCTGAGGTCTTCCACTTTGTTTTCCACTAAATCTTTAGGACGTATGAGAAGGTAGTATTCGGAAAAGGCAGAGTTCTGGTTCATGTAGGCGTCCTTGAACGGGCGTCACAAATTGAATACCGATGTGTTTGTGCTGATAGTTGTACCAATGAACGGACTCTGGAATCCATAGACGAGCGGCTTCCAAGGTTTTGAAACCCTTAGCAGGATAGCCTGGACAAGGATTTGATGAATGGTCTGAGTTCATTGGCGATCCGATGACCGCTGCGATTCTAACCAGGCTCGGAAACACTCAACATGAAGCGTGCAAGCTATCTGGTAAATTCTACGAGAAAATTGATTGCACAACAAAATCGAGACCAACCAGGGCCAAGGAGTCTATTTGTGCTGTCTTACCATAGACGCGGTAATCCTGAACTTCATGATCTACAAATGCATAGACATAGACTTCTTCGGTAAAGGGATTGACAATCCAGTACTCCTTAACCCCACCGGCGCGATAGACCTCGAGTTTTTTTACCATATCAAAACTACGGGTACTCTCCGATAGAACCTCCACCACAACTTGGGGAACACCACTATAACGCCCTTTTTCGTTGATGTTCTCCAAGTCACAAATGACCACCACATCTGGCTGTAGAACATTGGTCTTCTCAAAGGCCTCCAGAACTACATCAAAAGGTGCCACCAAAGCCTCGCAAGCTTCTCCCGTAGACCAATCCCTCAAAAGCGATCCCAGCGCTGTGACAGCCTTTTGGTGTTGAAATGAAGGAGAACTCTGCAGAATAACCTCGCCATCAACAAACTCATATCGTTCGCTACTGCGAGCCGCGAAATCTAGAAATTCCTCTAGCGTCATCTCTGGCCGGCTGGCATCGTAAATCGCTTTGCCTTCGGCTAAACGGAATGAATCGTAGCCCTGCAAGACTGCAACCCTCTTGCCATTACGAGTAACAAACACGTCTTCGTACTGTGCGTACTTCAAGTAGGCTCCAAAATTGTTCTGCACCTCGGTTGATCTCACTTCCACACTAGACCCTCCTTAGCTAATCCGATCTTGCTTAGCTATTTATACCCCATTATATATTGTAGATATTTGTCTGTCAACTAAAGTTGGATCCCCTGCTCCCACGGCACTTAGAATTGTTTATATCATGGTTAGACTCGGATAGACTATCCCGATACTCAATATTGGGGTTGTCCACTCCATGAAGCATCATATTCATGGCAC
>CAZAJB010000029.1:6612-25707 GCA_964485345.1 uncultured Clostridiaceae bacterium | reverse complement strand
ATGTAGCGAAACATCTAGATAACCCACTCCTTTACTAAACCGAGGATACCAGGCGCACGAGTACGCCTGGCATCCTACGGAAATTCCATCCTGTGTCTGTAACGAAAGGACTACTTCGTTTTCGTCATGAGATGGGCATCTTGCCACGCAGCGGCGCCGTAAGGGTGCACTTTCCAATTGCCAATGTGTGGATGGTGGAGCCCGACTTCCTCGGTGTAGTTGATGAAGCCATAGGGAACCTCACGTACAACGATCTCTTGAGCTTCACGATAGATGTCGATCGATTCTTGCGATTCTTGTGGAACTGTACGGCCGAGGTCGAGTAGATAATCTACACGCTCGTGAGAATACTTACCGTAGTTGTTGGAACCATTTGTGTGGAACTGACGAATCATAGCACGATCAGGATCGAGCTGACCCGACCAACCTAGGATAAAGATGTCAAAGTCATCAGTTTCTTGAATTCTAGCGAGGTAGGCACCCCACTCTTCGATAATGACTTCAACATTAACACCAGCCTGCATGCACTCATATTGCAGGATTTCTGCAATACGCATACGATCAGGATTCTCATTCGTGAAGAGTCGAAGATTGATCTGCCCAGCTTCGTAACCTGCTTCTTCTAGCAGTTCCTTAGCCTTTTCTGGGTTGTACCCATAGCGAACGACACTCTCGTTAAACCAAGGTAGGGACATGGATACAGGTCCAATACCAGGTGTTCCAATACCATTGAGTACGTTCTGTACAATGCCATCACGGTGAATCAAATAGCTGATGGCTTGGCGCACGCGCACGTCGGATAGAGCACCAACCTTGGTATTAAAGCCAAGATAGTTGTAGCCTGTGCCAGGCGTTCTTTGCACGACATACTTGGGGTCAGCTTCGAGGCGACCAATTTCCTGTGCTACCATTCCGCCTTGATAAATGTCTACTTCGCCAGCTTCAAAGGCCAGCAGACGGGTGGAGTTTTCTGGAATCGCACGGAAGACGATGTTGGGAACATTGGGTCTTCCACCCCAGAACTCTTGGTTTTCAACTAAGATCATCCGATCATCACGGGTCCAAGAAACGAACTTGTAAGGACCTGTTCCGATAGGACTCTGACGGAAGTCTACCCGGTCACCATCATGCTTAGGTGTAATGGGCATACGGGCAATGTTGTTCATTAAGAAGGCATTGGGTTGTTTCAGACTGAAAATGACCTCATAGTCATTGACAACTTCGATTGTCTCGATGTCTGCGTAAAGACCCATATTAAGCGCTCCATTGGCGGGATCAAGAACCCACTCATAGGTATACTTAACGTCTTCAGCTGTAAAGGGGACTCCATCATGCCACTTGACGCCTTCGCGCAGCTTGAACCATAGAGTCATGGTATCATCACTTACAGTCCAGTCTGTGGCCAATGCAGGCACGAGCTCCATGCTCGTTGCAAACTGTACCAATGCTTGGTTAATCAGGTTGATTCTTTCGAAGGATGGTACGTCAGTCTCTAGTCTTGGGTCCAAACCAATTGCTTCTGCACCCGAGGCAATAACCAGCGTATCATTGCTTGCCCCCGCCACTGCACTGAACGCCAACACAACGAGTAGTGCTAGAGAAATGAACATACTTCTTTTTCTTACCATTTCAACACTCCTTTTAGTATTTTTTCGTACACATCTGTTGTTGTTAATTCCACGCGTTAGCCTGATTTCCTCCTCACTTCTGTAAAAATTACGAGTTTCGTAGAAGAAATATCCCTGTTTAGCCTATTACCCCCCACTCTCGAGCATTCTTTCCTTTTTTTTCATGGTCATTTTTTCCGTCTTCACTTGAGGATAGGATTTTTTACAAATAATCAAAAAACTTCTATCTTTTTCCCTGATCGTCTTTCCTTGATTCTCCGCCCGCCAGGCGCGCATCAAAAAACGGGTCCCGTAGGAACCCATTATCAATCTGACCCTGTCGTAGCTGGCACCTCATTTCCGCCAAAAGGTTGTGCAGCCAGCCTTGTCTTCCATATTGTACTCAATAATCCTACCAAGCAGCGTAAAATCAACGTCCGTACTCCACTTGATCCGAAAAATCTCTGCAGTGTAATGATAGCCTGCCTCCACAAGCTCAGCGACAAACTGATCAATTCCGGCACGTTCAGGTGCAACAGCCATGTGAGCTTTAGCTGCACTGAATCCAATGATGAAGGTGCCATGATGGGTAAACATGGGTTGGTTCCAGGCAATCCTCTTGTCCAGATCAGGATAGGTCTTGGCTATCCAATCAAGCACTTCGCTAAAGCGGGCCTTCTGTTCTGGGTCTTCCATACCAGCTAGGTAGTGAGCAAAAACGTCCATACTGTCACCCCTCTGAGTCATACTGTTCTCCAGTTACAACTGGATCGTAGTGAATGATCAGATGGATACCATCGGCTTCTAACACGTCTCGTTCAATACCATCAATGATCTCATGCGTGACCAATGGATCCCAATCTGATGGCATCTCCACGTGAGCACTGACGTAGCGTTTGTCGGGGCCATAGTCATGCAGGATCACATCATGGATCCCCAGTACGCCTTCATACGATGCTATTTTCTCTGAGATCTCACCCACCAGCTCCTCCGAAGGGGCCTCACCCACCAAGGGGCTGATTGTTTCCTTCACGAGGCCGATACCGTTATAAATAATGAAACTAGCAACACCCAGTGCCGCCCAGCCGTCCAAGGACAATCCAGTAAGACGAGACAGGACAACGCTGAAAAGCACAGCGCCTGTAGCCAAGGCATCGTTTCTACTGTCCACCGAAACCGCCTTAAGGGGCGATGAATCGATTCGTACACTGAGGGTCCAGTAAAACACGGCCATCCAGGCTTTGACCACAACAGATGCAACCAGAACAACGATGGTCACTAGGCCGAAGTCGACGAAACTAGGATGCAAGATTTCCGAAACCCCAGCTCTGGCCAGTTCGACTCCAACCACAAGCACTAAAACAGCTACTGCCAATCCAGCAATATACTCGTAGCGTCCATGTCCGTATGGATGCTCGTCGTCGGCTTTCTTGGCTGCAATCTTGAAGCCCACCAGGACAATCATGGAACCGGCGGCATCCATGAGATTGTTGAGACCATCGGCCACGACGGAAATGCTGCCTGCTAGTAATCCCACGATGACTTTAGCTGCCACAAGCAGCAAATTGAGGACGATCCCTGTCCAACTGGCAACGACCCCTACAGACTTTCGCGCCTCAGGATCCTTCCTTTCACCATAATCTCTTACAAAAAACCTCAGGAACCACTCCGTCATACCTCTCGCCCGCCCTTCCCCTCCTGGTTGTGTTTCTAGACCAAATCCTCGTCGTTCCACAGTGGCGCTGTTTGGTTTTTCTGAGCCTGAATTCGCTGTGTGGCAATATCGACGTAGCCTGGGTCCACATCGATCCCAATAAACCTACGTCCAGTCTTGAGTGCTGCAAGACAGGTCGTTCCACTACCACAGAAAGGATCGATGATGATGTCGTCTGCATAGGAATAGAGCTGAATCAACCGGTATGGAAGCTCCACCGGAAAGGGTGCGGGATGGTTCACCCTCTTCGCCGATTCTGCATTGAAGGTCCAAATGCTTTTTGTATATTCCAAGAATTCATCACGAGTGACGGTATTCTTCCTATCCTGACCCTTCTTATCCTTCCTTGCAAAACATTTCTTAGAATAGACCATGATATACTCATGTACATCTCGCATGACAGGATTCGAAGCCGATTGCCAGCTTCCCCAGGCACAAGAACCCCCGGCACTCGCCCCTTTGTCCCAGATAATCTCACCCCGCATGAAAAAGCCGAGTTCTAGCATAATGTGATTGATCAAATGATTCAACGGTATGTAAGGTTTGCGCCCTACATTGGCAATGTTGATGCAGGCTCGCCCACCGGGAATTAAAACGCGATACATCTCTCCCATAACGTCCCGTATCAACTCTAGATACTCTTCTTGACTTAAGTCATCGTCATAGTCTTTACCTACGTTATAAGGAGGTGATGTGATCATGAGCTGAACAGAGTTGTCCGGAAGATAACTTAGATATCTCGAATCGCCGCAATGAACACCGTTGAGATACTGATCGGCAACAAGATTCAGATCTCCTTCTTGGAAAGCCGTCTCCTGGATGGCACTGTAGAGCCTGCGATTGTAGAATCCGGACGAATCATGACTCTCGCGAGTCGAAGAACCAAAGCTACGAGTCTTTGTACTCATCCCCTTACTCCACCCGTCTCCATCAGAAGCTGCAACAACTCCTCATGCACCAAGCCATTAGAACCACAGACTTCGTGTCCTAAAGCACTGAACTTTTGCCCATCACAACCAGACACTCTGCCGCCTGCCTCGGTCACGATCAAGCTTCCCGCAGCAATGTCCCAGGGATGTAAAGAGCGTTCCCAAAATGCCTCGAGACGCCCCACTGCAACGTGGCAAAGGTCTAAGGCAGCGGAGCCGAGGCAACGCACTCCCTGTGATGCCTTCGTAGCCGTCTCAAAGGATTTCATGTTATCCTGCTTCGTCGTGGCAATATCATAGGGAAAACCTGTCGTTAAGAGACTCTCTTGCAGCGTCGTCTGCTCAGAAACTGCGATTTTCTTACCATTTAGAAACGCACCACTACCCCGTTCCGCCACAAAACACTCCTTGGTAACCGGGTTATAGACTACGCCCAGGACCGCTTCTTCTTTCTTCACAAGCCCGAGGCAAACAGCAAAGTAGGGGAAACCATGGGCGAAATTGGTAGTGCCATCGATAGGATCAATCACCCAAAGATAATCGCAGGAACTCTCGATCCGAGCGCCTTCTTCCCCAAGGATCCCATGGTGTGGAAATGTCCCTTGGAGTTCTTTCACAATGTATGCTTCAGAAGCTCGATCAGCATCGGTAACAAGGTCAATATCACCTTTGTGATGGATGGTAGTTCCAGCTTCGAGCTCAGTAATGAGAATCTCTCCAGCGGCCAATGCGATTTTTCTTGCCTTTTCAATCAAGTTACGTACCTCCAATTCATCGGATGCAGAGTGCACTGCTACCATTTCATTTTCGCCAAGAGAAAACCTAATCCTCCCTCAGCGTTTCCTAGCACACTGAGATCGTGAAATGAACTACAATTATTCGCAAATGGTATTGCCAAAACCCGGAAGAAAGTGATATGGTTAGGAGGACGTCCTGTCGAGCAAGAAGTCGTCTGCAACGGACGATGACAATAAAAAGGAGGACAGATCGTATGACCCAAGAAGTGTATGATGTGATTATTGTTGGAGGTGGACCAGGCGGTCTCGCGGCCGCCATCTATGGGGCACGCTCGCGTCTGAGCACACTCTTAATCGAGAAAGGCGCCCCAGGGGGCCAGGCTGCCACAACAGAAGACATGGAGAACTACCCTGGTTTTGCCCGCGGCACAACCGGACCAGATCTCATGCAGGCTTTTACGGACCACGCCAAGTCCTTTGGTGCAGAAATCGTACGCGGTGACGTAACCAGCATTGATATGGAGAACAAAGTGATTCAAACTAAAGCAGGCGAGACATATGAGGGCAAAGCAATCATCCTCTCTCCCGGTGCCGTTCCTCGCAAACTGGGCATTCCTGGCGAAGCAGCATTTACCGGTAAGGGTGTCTCATACTGCGCCACCTGCGATGCTGACTTTTATGAAGACCTAGACGTAATTGTACTTGGCAATGGCGATGCAGCAGTGGAAGAAGCTGGTTATCTCACAAAGTTCGCCAATAGCGTGACCCTCGTTGTCATTCACGATGAAGGCATACTTGATGCGGCTCCCATGCTCCAAGAGCGAGCCTTCAAGAATCCAAAAATCAAATGGATCTGGAACTCTACCCTGGCCGAGATTAAAGGGGACGCTCTTGTGAATGGAGTAGTCGTCAAGAACATCAAGACCAATGAGCTGACCGAAATGCCCATCGATGGTGTCTTTATTTATGTAGGAACCGTTCCTCAAACAGGATTCCTTAAAGACTCCGGTCTAGAGCTGGACAGTAGGGGCTATATCATCACAAACGAGCAAATGGAGACAAACTTAGATGGAGTCTACGGTGTGGGTGATGCTCGGGTCAAGTACTTACGTCAAGTGGTGACCGCTGCTAGTGACGGTGCGATTGCTGCATTTGCAGCCGAGAAGTACATGGTAGAGGAAGAAGGCTTTAAGAACTCTGTTCTAGACGAAGAATTGCCTGTGGCCGTAACCTTCTGGTCCCCTATGGTTGAAAAAGCTGTGGAGATGTCTCCTATGATCGAGACCACCCTTGGACGTTATGCCACGCAGCTTAAGCTCGTCAAAATGGACACATACCGTAACCAGAGAGTGGCTAACCGCTACGGCGTTACCAAGAACCCGACCATCGTGTTCTTCCATAACGGCGAAGTCGTAGCGACTCTAGTCGAAGACGACATCACCGAGGAGTCCCTTTCCAAGACTGTTGCCCAGTTCATCTAAGGTGAAGGCCTCATGGATACACCGCTCCCAGCCCCTAGGGCTGGGAGCTTTTTTGTCCTTGCCCGCTGCCGCGGTCGCGAAGTTCCTTATCGATCCCAGATAAAACCCTCAGCTTATCGAGGCTCCATTTAGGGGCCTCTAAGAGCCGTCTGTTTCCGTCGCCGGTTAGGCGGTGAATGACAACCTCAGGAGGTAACAGTTCCAGTGCATCACAAATTACGCCAATGTACTCATCGCGTTCTAGCAGGGGAAAAGGGTTTGCTTGGTAGACAAGATAGAGGTCTGTATCCCTTTGAATATGTAGGAGGTGAAGCTTCACTCCCCACGCACCAACTTTAGATGCGAAGCGGACTGCTTCAAGGTAATCGTCTTTTGTCTCACCGGGGAGCCCAAAAATGAGGTGTACCACAACCCGAATATTGCGGGAGGAAAGCTTTTTGACTGCCTTTTCGAAGCACTCCAATTCGAAACCGCGGCGAATAAAGGCCGCTGTAGAAGCCTTCACCGTCTGCAAACCGAGCTCCACCCACAGATACGTCCTTTGGGCGTAAAACTCCAAGAGATCCAAAACATCCTCAGGAAGGCAGTCAGGTCGCGTTGCAATGGCGAGCCCCACCATATCCTCCCCCTTCAGGGCATCTCGGTATAGCTCATCGAGATGACTTGCAGGGGCATAGGTGTTCGTAAAGTTTTGAAAATAGGCCAGATACTTACCCCTTGGCCATTTCGTCGCCAAGAACTTTTTTTGCTGAAGGATCTGCTCGTGCACAGATAGGGTGGCAGGGCTGGTAAAGTCCCCTGCACCCCTCTCACCACAGAAGATACACCCCCCTGTACCCACAGTCCCATCCCGATTAGGGCAAGTGAAGCCCCCATCTAAGGATAGCTTCATGACCTTCTCCCCAAAGGCGTTTTTCAACTCCCAGTCTAGGGTATGATATCGTTTGTCACCCCACACGATCTAACCTCCAAGCTATCCAACAGGACCTAGTTTCCCATGGTCATAAAGATATTTGACCACCAGGATCGTGAAGGGCAAGACGAAAAGACCCAGGACTCCAAAGAGCTTCAAGCCCACATACATACAAACCAAGACTACAATAGGGTGAAGCCCAATTTGCTGACCCACGACTCTGGGCTCCAGGGCTTGGCGGACTACTGTAATAACAACGTAAAGGACAAAGAGGCCCAGGCCCAGGGACAAGTTCCCCTTGATCAAATTGAACAGAGCCCAGGGTATTAACACACCGCCGGTGCCAAGGACTGGCAAAATGTCAACAATGGCGGTCAGTGCTGCAATGGCCACGGCTCCTTCAACCCTCAGAAGTGAGAGCCCAACTACCAGTTCTGTAAAGGTGATCAGCATAAGTAAAGCGTAGGCCTTAATGTACTTAGCGCCAATGTCTCCAAGCAAGACTCTCAGTTCTTCGACGAGTCCCCTTCGTTTATCGGGCACCAAACTCGAGAAAAACTCGCCAATGATCCCATAGTCCAAGGCAAAAAACACAGATGATATAATGGATAGGACAACCCCCAAGAACAGTCTAGGTACCCAAGAAACAGTAGAAGTAATCCCAGAGATGGCCACGGAAGAAATATCCGAAACAACTTTTCCCAAAGATTGGGACACAGAAACGTGGAAGTCTTCGAGCAATTGTACCAAACTAAAATCAAAGCGGGCCATCAGCGCCTCAATGGAGTGAAAAGCATCCATTATAACGGGCTCTACCTCCATGGTATAGATGGCAGGAAGTCTCGAGACAAAGTCCTGTAACCAAGCGAAAATGGCTACCCCGAGCCAAGATACAAGTAGAACAATCACTGCATAAAACAGCAGCACGCACACAAGTGCTGCTAGTTTTTTCGGAAATCGCAGCTTGCTCGAAAGAAACCGAATGCTCCTCTGCAGCACTGCTGCCACCAAGAGTCCGACAATAAACGGTGCCACTAGGCCAAGCAAGTACTCAACAACAACATAGAAAATGGCCACAAGAAGAGCAAAATAGGATACATGAATGATGAAATCTTTGCGTTTCTCCACGGACATTCCCGCACCTCCTCTTACTGTATGCTACCAACACATCATACCCGTTACAATGATCCAGACAAAATAAAACGACAGTTTTTTGTGGAAACAATAAACTTTTGCTCCCCTCGCAGGATATATAAGGTGAAGGCAGCAAGAACATAGAAAAGAAAGGAAGATAAACATGCGTAAACCATTTCTCCAAATTGGGGTTCTGACCATCCTCATATTTAGTCTGTTCTCAGGAATCGCAGCCCAAGCCAGTTCGTCCAATGGAGGCCGCCTTGATGTCACGGGCAATGCCGTTATTGTCGGCGCTCCTGATGTGGCCTACATTACCATAGGCGTAGAAACGAAGGATTCTTCGGCTGAAGTAGCCGCTCAAGAGAACGCTAACCGCATGGCGAGTGTATTTGCGGCTCTGCAAGCTCTGGGCCTAAAAGACCAGGACCTCTCCACAAGCGGTTATAATGTATATAATTCAACCCAGGTGCATAATCGGGGTACGAATGATGAAGTAACCACCACTACCTACCATGTGCAGAACCGCATCAATGTCACTACCAGCGACCTATCGGGTGTGGGTCAGATCATTGATGCTGCAGTTCGCGCAGGCGCGAACCAGGTACAAGGGGTCCGCTTTGACATTAAGGACAAGCAAGCGATGCAATTAGAGGCGCTGAAACATGCGGTCGAACAAGGCATGGCCAAGGCGAATGTCATGGCACAAAGTGCAAGTATTACCCTTGGGGGCCTGGCTACCATCAATGAAAACTACAGCTCGTATGCACCCATGGTGAACACCATGGCCCTTAGAGCGGACAGCGTCCAAGGTACCACCATCAACCCCGGAGATGTAGAGGTAAGCGCCACTGTAAACCTAAGTTTTTGGTTCTAGGGACAAAGTCACCCAAAAGGGAGCTCATGAGCTCCCTTTTTTTTGATCAAAATTCAAGATCTGAGCATAATTCAGTTCAAACAGAAGTTCAGCTTCTTGGCTCACAACTGGTGGGCAAAAAAGATGGCCTTGGAGATAGTCGCAGCTGATCTGGCTGAGCCCGCGGGCTTGGTCGAGGGTTTCTACTTGTTCCGCCACGATCTCCATCCCCAAGCCATGGGCAATGGAGATTAACCCCTCCATAACATGGGGATTGGTCTGGATATTCTCGGTAAAGGATCCATGGACTTTCAAATAATCTACGGGCATCTTGGTCATGTAATCAATAAACGAATACCCCGATCCATAATCATCAAGGGATTGGGAAATCCCCAGCCTCTTTAAACCTTCCATTGTTTGCAATGCTTTTTCAGCATGACCTAAGAGAACTTCCTCGGGGAACTCTACTTCAAACAAAGAGCTGTCAATGCCGCTCTCACGCAGCTGTTCGGTGAGAAAACCAATCAGATTCGGATCGTGGAACTGCTTCAGAGACAAATTGACGGAGACCGCCTTGGGGGTCTTGCCTTCGGCCCGCCACGTAGCAAGCTGGCCCATGACCTCCTTGATTACCCAGTACCCCAAGGATATGGTCAGATCCGATTCCTCTGCAATCGGCATAAACACGCTGGGCAAAACGGCATGATTCTTCAAGCGAACCAGTGCTTCGAAACTGACGATCGTCCCAGTCCGCGTTGCGACAATGGGCTGGTAAACTAAGTAGAAGCCATTGGTTCGAACCGCTTCAGCCAAGATTTCCTCCATCTGAACACGCTCGTTGAACACCTCCACCATGCTCTCCTCGAAGAAGACATAGTGATTCTTGCCAGCAGTCTTAACATGGTGGAGGGCTATATCGACCTTAATCAACAGTTCATCTACGGTTCTACCATCGACGGGATAGCTTACCACGCCCATACTTGAAGTGACGCTAAACTTTTTTCCTTCCTTCGAGGTGATGGCATGTAGTCTCTCAAGCGTGCAATTTGCAGATATTTTTAGATCCGCCGACGAGGTTTGATGCTGTACAATTAGGGCAAACTCGTCTCCCCCAAAGCGATAGGCGGTAGCGCCGGGGGTCAGTTCCTCCTGGAGACCCTGGGCGACAGAACACAAGACATCGTCGCCAAAACTGTGACCTTGCGTGTCATTGATATTCTTGAAATCATCGAGGTCAATTAAAATAACGACACCCGATTCACCCTTATCTAAAGCCTCCTGTAGGTCATCCTGGAATCTTCTGCGGTTTGGTAGACCCGTTAACCCATCATACTCTGCTAGGAAACGGATTTTTTCCTTATTCTCCTTGAGCTGTACGTATTGCCCGTGCAGGATCTGTTCATGGTCCTTAAGCTGTTTATACGCCTGTGAAAGCTCCGCTTGCTGACGAATGATCTGCTCGTGGTGCTCCTGAGCCTTGTGCAGGGTAACGTTTAGGGTCCGCCTGAAAACACCTAGCGATTGGTTTCGACCTGGTGGTAGGCGATAACCGACATTGCCATCCAAAGAGATGGCCAGCAAGTCATCGCCCAGTTCACGCATGGGTCTGACAATATGGATGCGTAGAAACAAAAAGACCAGCGCAGATCCGACCACCAAGGATACTATCACAACAGCGATAACGATTCGATTTTGCTCCCCTTCAAGTGCCAAATCCCCTGGTGCGACGAAGGTTAGGGCAATGAGGCCCGACTCACCCACCGTCTCCCACCGGAGAAAGCCTTGCTTGCCTTCTAATTGGAGCGGCATAAGGCCTTGGGGCTCTCGAAAGACGGCAAGATCGGGAAAACCATGGACCGAATCACCGAGAAATCTGACACCATCTGCGAGAAAGAAGAGGCTCATCTCCTCCCATATCTCGCCGGTCTCGAGGGATGCCAGCAGATCTCCTATGGACAAATCGACAGCCACCACCGCCAGCAACTCTTGCTCAGAGCTCAAGACAGGTCTCCATACTGTGATAACCCGGGGATAGTCGGAACTTGCAGTATACGCCACCTCTCCCTCCTTCACCGCGGCCGTATACCATGGTGCCGAAGTGTCTTGGTTGGGGGTTCCCAGATACATAGCCAGATGCGATGCGTTCTGTCTTGCGAGTTCCTCCAGAAACTGAGTTACCTTGTCTTCGTCAGGCTCCATACCAATGTAATGTCCGGCGACACGAAGGGTTTGTTCAGCGAGCACAAACGTTGACTCAATCTCTCCCATCACATAATCCAGCCCCGCTTGGACCTGTCTTTCCTGCTCGCGGCGAATAGGGGCGTTGACGTGCATCAACCCTACATACGCATTCAGCCCCGCGACGAAAGCAAAGATAACCCCTAGAATGTAAATGTTCCGAGTAAACTTCCTCATCACACATCCGCCCTTTAGGCTGACCCTGGTCTACTTAATGAACGTGTCGTTGCGAAACTCCTCAAAGGCCAATTGGAGCTCTTCCCTGGTATTCATAACAATCGGTCCACCCCAGGCAATAGGTTCAGCTAACGGCCGCGCTGAAAGTAGAACAAAGCGCAGTCCTTCTGAGCCCGCTTTCACCCAAAATGTATCCCCTAGGTCAAACAAGACCGCCTGCTTGTCATCGATCCACTCTCCTCCTTCTGGGTGGAAGAGAGCTTGGCCGCTGAAAAGATACGTAAAGAGCGTATTCTCAGCATCACTTTGAAACGACCATTCTTGGTGGCTGGCTAGTTCCACATCCAAATAGGTGGCAGGGACATATCGTCCCTGAAAGGCGCCTCGAGTTTCCAGGTATTGGCCGGCCAATACCCGGATGGTAGCTCCGGCTTCTTTCATCACAGGAACATCCTTCGCCTTGATGTCGCCATAGGCTGGGGCTGTCATTTTTGCTGTTCTGGGCAAATTTAACCACAACTGGCAACCAAGGATTTGCTCTTTCGCTTGGGGCAGTTCTTGGTGAATGATCCCCGACCCTGCTGTCATCCATTGGCATTCACCGTCATTGATCGTTCCCTGGTTACCAAGGCTGTCTCCATGCTCCATCTCACCTTTGATTAGGTAGGTGACCGTCTCTATACCTCGATGGGGGTGCCAAGGAAAACCCTTGATGTAATCCTCCGGATTCGTGGAATCAAAGGCATCTAGCATGAGAAAGGGATCAAAATCGGCGGTGTCGTCTCGGCCAAAGACCCTCACTAGTTTCACACCTGCCCCGTCCACAGCCGGTTGCCCTTGAACAACTCTCTTAATCGTGCGTATACTCATCAAATTACACCTCTCTAGTCTAAATACTCGGTGAAACTCGCTCCAAGCATTAACTCAACTTCGTCGGCTGGGCGAGGCTCACTAAAGAGATAGCCCTGCAAGTAATCGCAACGAATTCTCGCGATCTGGTGGGCTTCTTGGACCCGCTCGACGCCTTCTGCCACAACATCCATGCCCAGACTGTGGGCAATGGTGATCAATCCTTCCATGACCGGTAGGTTTTCTGGCAGTCCGCGGATCATGCCTTGGTCGAGCTTGATGCGGTCTACGTGCATAGTAGTTATATACTTAATCGATAGGTAGCCAGTGCCAAAGTCATCGAGAGCCACCTTTATACCAAGCCTTCGAATACCGTCAATGATGCGTTCCGCCTCTGTTGTACTGTCAATGAGCACTGTCTCGGTGATTTCCATTTCGATGAGTCCAGGTTCAATGTCATGTGTCCGAAGCTCTCTCAAGAGAAAATCTACCAAACCCTCGTCATAAAACTGTTTGGGCGAGAGATTGATCGATATGGGTCTCAGTTCTCTGCCCGCCCTCCGCCACGCAGCAATTTGTCCAATCGCTTCCTTGATCACCCAGCGACCAATGGGTTGAATCAAGTTGGATTCCTCCGCAGCTGCAATGAACACCGTAGGTGACACATCATGATCCTTGAGGCGAATTAGCGCCTCTAGATAAGCAATCTTGCCGGAAACGGCATCCACGATGGGTTGATATAATAGTCGAAAACCATGGGTTCGAACGGCCTCTTTCAGAATGTGCTGCATATGTACATGGTCAGCAAAATCCGTCGACATGCTAGCCTCAAAAAAGACATAACGATTACGCCCCTTTGCCTTGGCGTTGTGTAGTGCGATGTCGGCCTTGATCATGAGCTGTTCCACGGTCATTCCATCGTAGGGGTAGCGAACGACCCCAACGCTTGAGGAGATACGATTCCGCTTTCCATCAATTGTGCGAGGTTGAGTCAAGCTTTGCAGGCCGCATTCAATGATGTCCCCAAGCTCCAGCGGCTCCACCACATCTTTAAGGATAATGAGAAACTCATCACCGCCGAAGCGGTAGGTTGCGGCTTTGGAATCAAAGTCTTCCTCCAGTACACCGGCCAGACAACGAAGGACCATATCGCCATAGACATGCCCTAAGGTATCATTGATACTCTTAAAATTGTCGAGATCCATGAGCAAAACCGCGCCCGTCTGTCCCGCCGCTAAGAGTCCTGCAAGATCTGCTTCGAATTTGCGACGATTAGCGAGGCCAGTAAGTACATCGTGATCAGCGAGGAAGTGAATCCGTTCTTCGGCTTCCTTTATAGCCTTATAATGCTCTTGCAGCTGAGTTTCATGAGCAACGAGCTGGCCGTAGGCTGCAGTAAGTTCGTCTTGCTGTTGGATGATGTATTCAAAATGCTCTTGCACCCTAGCGAGACCATCATTAATGCTTGATCGCAGTTGCTCAAAGGGGCTCCTCCTACGTACAGGGAGGCGATATGCTACATCCCGTTCCAAGGAAATAGCCATAATATCCCGATCCAGTTCTCGCATCGGTCTGGTAATATACCGTCGCTGGAAAACCAAGAGTACCAAGGCCAAGATGGTAAGGGATAGGATCATCGTTCCAAGAGCCTGTGCAACCAGGACTCCATAGTCCATAAAGTCCCTGAGGGGAGCAAAGAGCCCTAAGACGATTCCTGAACTACCTACGGTCTGCCACTTAAGATAACCTTCGTGGCCATCTATTGTGATCGACAGGACACCCGTTGGCTCCGACAAGATGCGAGGCGTCACTTGATCGTCGCTTGTTAGCCCGCCCAGCAACGCTTGTCCAGCCTTATCGAAGACAAAAATACTCCCGTGTTCCGATGGTTTTATTTTCTCAAGTGATGCTAGCAATCCCTGCAAAGACTCGTCAATACCTACCACTCCCACAAGCTGGCCGCTCTGATTGTAGATGGGTTTAGCAATCGTGATCACGAGGCGATCCGCGGCAGCGTCAACATAGGGTTGGGTCGAAATAATTCGCCCTTCCGCTACGGCAGCCTGGTACCAAGGTCTTGATGTGGAGTCGACGGTGGAGGGATCCCAAGAAAAATATCGATTGGCATAGATGGTGTGGTTCTGCGGACTAGACAGGTACATAGCCAAGAATGAGCTATTGTCCGCCAGCAGCTGATCAAAGAACTTTACTACCTCGTCATCCTCGGCCTCCAGAGCGATGACTGCCTCTGCTGCGCCGAGCATGCTCTCTACATTGAGCAAGCTCAAACTGACTTTACCCATTACCTGACCGAGCTTAAGGGTAATCGTCTTTTCAATATGTTGCCTGAGCTGTCCCTCCAGATGCCGAATGCCCACAAAGGTATTGAGTACGCCGAGGAGTACAAACACGAAACCGAGTAAGTACACTCTTCGTATGAATGCTCTCATCTCAGCCACCCCACTTATGATGGTAGAATTCGACATTATGTCACTTTCTCCTTGTAGATGGTTGCGAGAGAAAGGAAAAGGACCACTGCCTGTTGAGCGATCCAACGCTCATTCTGCAGTAGTCCCCCTGCTTTAGGCTGTAACCATGTCCTTTTCCGCTAACCTGATCCAGTGGCGATGCTCTGCAATGGCACCCAGAAATTCGTCTGCAAAAGCGCCCAGATCTGTTGCGTTTCGAATTGTGACAACACCTTTTTCATAGATAACTTGCCCACTACTATCGAAGGGAGCGAGTCTGACACCTAGTATTTCAGATTGTTCAAAAAGGTCTACTCCTTCGTTACTCGCTGCAACGGACTTGGCGTGTTTAAAGGCCTCATTCACAAAATGCATAGCATCGCCATGGGTCAATAGAGTATCCACTGAAGCGCGTCCTCCAGGAATGTACACAGCGTCAAAGAACACCGAACTTGCTGTTTGATAGTTGCGGTTCACTTGCATCTGCCTTCCACAAGCGGCATGAATCGGACCTTGATACTTGCTGATGAGCTCAATATGAACGCCAGCCTGTTTCATTCTATCTATCATCTGCTGGATCTCGAAATAGTTGAAGCCGTTATCCGCTATAATGGCAACCTTCCTTGTAGCTGGGGTCTTGATAGTATTTGCCTGACTTATAGCGGGAGATGATGCAGTGACACCTGTTCCTCCAGGTTCGTGAGGCGGATTCACCCCGATCCCCAAGGCGATCTCCCGAGCGAGTTCTCCATCGACGTTGTTGAATAGATCTACTAGACGTTGGCGAGTGGTCATATCTAAGACATTTCCCAATTCAAAATGGAAGGCATCAATGATGTGGCGCCGTTCAGGCGGTGACATACTGTTCCAAAACAGGGTGGCTTGACCAAAGAAGTCCATAAAACTATCGCTACGCTGTCTGATCTTTCGTCCGTCTACCTTCTCCATATAGTGCACATAACCGCCTTCAGCCTCGGTCGCCGGCTGGGGATCCCCTCCCCTCAAGGAATTGGGAGAATAACTCACCCGTCCTTTATCTACTGTCATGCGATGCATGCCTTCTCGCATATTGGTACGCACCGCCGTGATGGGTCGATTAATGGGAATCTCGTGGAAGTTTGGGCCCCCGAGGCGCATCAGCTGGGTATCAATATAAGAGAAAAGCCGACCTTGAAGCAGGGGATCATTGGTAAAGTCAATCCCAGGTACCACATTGCCAGGGTGAAAAGCAACCTGCTCAGTCTCGGCGAAGTGGTTGTCTACGTTTCTGTTGAGCACCATTTTACCCATGAGCTTCACTGGCACTTGTTCTTCAGGCCAGAATTTGGTGGCATCAAGGATGTCAAAGTCAAAGTCAAATTCTTGTTCTTCTTCGATCATCTGCACACCAAGTTCAAACTCGGGAAAATCGCCTACGTTAATGGCGTCCCATAGATCCCGTCGGTTGTAGTCTGGGTCTTTTCCTGCAATCTTCTGCGCCTCATCCCATACTAGAGAATGTACTCCAAGCTTGGGTTTCCAGTGTAGCTTGACGAACCTCGCTTTTCCCTGGGCGTTCACAAACCGAAAGGTATTGACACCAAAACCTTCCATCATACGGAAGCTCCGTGGAATGGCCCGATCGCTCATGAGCCACATAATCATGTGGGTAAGCTCAGGAGTATTGACCATGAAATCCCAAAATGTATCATGGGCCGCTGATGCCTGCGGGATTTCATTATGCTGTTCGGGTTTAATCGCGTGGACTACATCAGGAAATTTGATGCCATCATGAATAAAGAAGATGGGCATATTGTTGGCAACCAGGTCATAGTTGCCTTCCTCCGTATAGAACTTTGTAGCAAAACCCCTAACGTCTCGTACGGTATCTGCGGAGCCCTTAGAACCAACAACAGTGGAAAAACGTACAAATACCGGTGTCTTGACGGAAGGATTTTGCAGGAACCCCGCCTTCGTAAACTCGCCCATAGGCTCATAGACTTGAAAATAGCCATGAGCACCAAATCCTCGAGCATGGACAACCCTTTCTGGAATGCGTTCATTGTCGAAATGCGTGAGCTTCTCACGAAAATGGAAGTCTTCCATTAGAGTTGGACCACGTTGACCTGCCTTCAGGGAGTCATCCGTCTGTGAAACCCGCAAACCCTGGGCTGTGGTGAGTTTACTATTACTGTGATCTACCTTGAACTTTTCTAACTGATCTAGCTTGGACTGATCGTTCATTTCCGACATGTGTCACCTCCGAAAAATCTCTCGGTTACTAGTTTTCCCCAAGGGTTACTCCTTCATTCTCGCTCCAACATCCAGTCTTTGGAGGACATATCCCAGGCCCAGGCCCCAGAATAGGGCGCCAATGTGATTACTAATTACGGCCTCCAAAGGTATCTCGGTCAAATCCGGAACTTGGAACAGCAAGGGTAGTGCATAGGCCACAAAACTAACCACTCCACTGTAGATAACGGCTTTACCCACATACCACCAGGAACTCGTAACGGCTATCAGGTAAGCGAATAATACTCCTAGGCATCCAAGCCCGAAGATCTGCACCCATAATGCATAAGCCTGTTCGCCGAAAGTCACGGGTAAATCTCCGTATAAAATGATGCCCATCCAATCCAAGAGACGAAGCTGTCCGAAACCTATGATGTGATAACTGAACAAGCTCCATATGTTCATGGGAATCCCAGCAAGAAGCCCTGCTAAGAAGCCGCGAAAAAAACGATCCATCGGCACCAACACCTCACTCACCTCTAGGTGTAGTCTTACCTTGGATCGTTTCTATCATGCGTAATCCATGTGCAACGTTTAGGTCATTTTTGTTCTTCCCGCCATACGCTTGTTCAACATTTCGGAAGCAATCAACATAACAAGAACTGCTGCTAACAGGAAATAGGGAAGTAACGTTAAGGAGGTCAGAGAGGCCAACGCGCCAAAAAGGGGAGAGCCAAATGTCCCTCCGCTATAGGCAACAGCCATCTGCAAACCCATAATAGCCCCAGAGGCTTCTGAACCAAAACGATGGGGCGTCTCATGGAGCATGGCTGGGAAAATCGGGGCAGTGCCCAAGCCAATGGCCACAAAGCCTAGGGCTGAAACCGTAGCTGGCAGCGGTAGTATTAGAAGTAGAGTGCCGATGACGCATACCAGTTGACCCGTTCGGATCAACACAGAACTCTTCAGCCTGATGGATAGAAAGCCAGAGAGCAAACGGCCAAGGGTAATTCCTGCATAAAAGGACGCCGTCCATCTAGCTGCAGTGGCAGCGGCCATCCCTTCAATCCCCACTAGGTAACTACTACTCCAAAGGCCTGTTGTGGTCTCAGTGACACTGAAGAATATGAAAGAGACTAGTGCGAGTTTCACACTAGGAAGTGCCAGAGCCTTTCTATTGGATAGAACTTTGTGGTCCCCGTTCTCCCCTTTAGGGGCACCCAGATCCTTTCCTTCCCAGAGTTTCATGGTCACCAAGAGGACAGCAACTAGAGCAAATTGGAGTGCTGCAATGACGAGGTAACCTGTTCTCCAGCCGCCTTGATTCGCTACAAAGAGAGACATGATCAACGGACCCGCCGTGGCCCCTACACCCCAAAAGCAATGCAGCCAGTTCATGTGCATAGACTTGTAATGAAGTGCTATAAAGTTGTTTAAGGCTGCGTCGACACTACCCGCTCCCAAACCAAGGGGTATGGCCAGCAAGAAGAGATATCCCGTCTCGCCCACAAAGGAGTAGCCAAGCAAGGCCAAGGCAGTCATTGCCACGCTGACAACTGTTACTTTGGCCGTGCCAAACCGGGCAACCATGCGATGACTCAGTAGACTCGATATAACGGTGCCTGCGCTCACAGTCATTGCTACATAACCCACTAGACTCACTGGTGCAGATAAATCCATCCTTATGACGGGCCAGGCACTACCCAAAACCGAGTCAGGTAACCCAAGACTGATAAATGCAATGTAGATAATGACAAGAAGTGTAGTCACAAATATTCCCC
>CAZAJB010000029.1:0-6512 GCA_964485345.1 uncultured Clostridiaceae bacterium | reverse complement strand
AACCCCGCTCTTAACCTAGGAGCTGCTTAATGGCGTGATAGGTGATGTTGGGTATGTGTTCAAATGTATGCTTCATATGAACTCGTTCGGTAAGTTTGTGGCCGTCCTTGCCATAGGTCCCAATATTGACTACCGGAACATCGATCTCTGCGATATCCTCAATAGGGTGCGTGTACTTGACTCCCCAGGCCGGCGTGTTGTGTTGCAGGGCTCCTAAATCCTGGCTATCACCGCCTAAGGCCATGAAGCTCGAATCAGAGATGTAGGGATAGAACATCTTCGTTACCACGGGCTTATCTGAGTATTCGTGGAGAGCCTGAACAGAAGCGGTAACACTTTCCAGGAGCCGTTTTTCATGCTCGGTTCTCCCTGTCATTTCCAGATTCGTATACATCGTAGAAGAATAGAAGACTATGACGGCCGGGGTTTTATCCTTGGCCCAAGACCAGGCTTCTTCCACGATCCTTACATTGAAATCCCTCAAGTCCATGGCGGGATTGCTCTTGTGCAGATCCGCGGCATACTGCTGGAGATGGGTTTCAAACCGAGATCCATGTTGCGCGACTAACTCGCTATAGAACTCCTCCCAGGTATATATCCTCGTCTTCCAGGGAAGCTGCGTATACTCGTGCCTCGCAATCTGGCAGTACGTTCTGTAGGACTCGTTGGTGTGCCTTACGATGTTGTCGAAGGCCTCCACAGCCTTTTCTTTCATCATGGCCATAACATCCTTGGGAGTCAGGCGATGAGTAAAGAAATTATAGTAGACATAGGCCGCGATGGCGGTCTGCACAGTGTAGCTGTCCTTAAAGTCTGTCTGTTTGAGAGATACGGGTGGAACGGTGACTTCCCCTTGGGCCTCATCGGAAAGGTCGGGGTTAAGGTCAATGAGCCTTGTCAACTCTGCCACCAACAAATTCGGATCGAGTCCACCGAAGGCCTGCCCGACATGGGTCTCCTTACCTACTACATAGAAGGAAGGCAAAAGCTTCCCGATCGTCCCAAAGTAGACATAGCGGTTTTCATCGTTTTCGTGGTAGGGTGTGGAATAGTCAGCGTTGATAGCTGCTATGTACTCCAGATTATGTTGCTCTTTCCATTCCTTGAATACTTTAAGGGCCGAAATGATTCCGTGTGCATTGTCCTCTTCGTCGCATTCAGCGATGGCGATGAGGTTTCCATCGAGTTCTTCGGGATGCTCAGAAAAATAGCGAATTAGCCACATCTGACCGGCTACGCCCGACTTCATGTCGAGGGCACCACGGCCAAACATGTACTCACCAGAATCGATGTCGCGGATAACATCATCATCAATCCTCAATTCTTTAAGGAGTTCCGGAAGTTTATCTGGATCGAAGGCATGTTCCTTGAGAGAACCAAAATCCTCGACCCCAACCGTGTCGATATGACCCATGAGGATGACGGTCCGCTTTGAACTGCCTTTTGTTCCCTTGACCATGGCCAATACGTTATATCTCTCAATCTCATCATCCTGCGTTTGTTGCAGCATCAACTGCTCAGGATGCTTTCTGAAATATGGCAACTCGCTATAAAAGGCGTGAACCCTCTTTGCACAATCTGCTTCTCCATTGGTCTTAACGATGCTTGGGATCCCGACCAGGTCTGTTGTGAGCTCTTTCACATCATCAAAGCATCTTAAGTACATAGACACCCTCCTAACAATGCATTTATGTCCCTAAATCTCTTTCAAGGCGGTCTAAACTCTGCATAACTTGCTCTACATCAGCTCGCAAGCGGACAACTTCGCTTAGGCTATCATGAATCTTGCTTTGTACCATCCAGTCAGAAATGATATTGTCAAATGCAATGTCCATAAAGCGCTCAAAGCCAGAGATTTTGACCCCAGGACCAAGGCCGATTGCCACATCGGATAGTTCTTTTTGTAGTTCGTCGAGTTTGTGGCTAACGCTCCTGAGCAGTGCTTCCGCCTTATCGATTTTTCCATGCTTAATCATGCTCGCCAGAAAACCGCCCCGCACCATGTCATAAAAACCCCAATTGCGAGCGCTTTTCAACTGCCTTTCCACATCGCCAAGCAACCCCAGCACTTGCTGGGCAACGGCTCTTGCCTCGCGAATTTCTTTTGGATTAACCGGCATAAGCCACCTTCTCCCTAAAAGAGAATAATCTCAAAACCCGCAGCACTAAAGACCTCTAGATCAGAGTGGCCAGATAAGGCCGCATCAATGGGAAGCCCCTGGGCTTCTGCTTCGGCCAAGGTACCCATTTGGGCCGCGCAAGCCTTACAGACAGAGCGAATCAGTCCAGCGTTCCGAATCTTCTCCCAGAGCTTAGCTTGGGGGGAGTTTGCAACATCTCCTAGCCGAGCTGTTGAAGCGCCTTCGATGATGAGGGCAATCTCGTAACCTCTTTCGTGATAGTTCCACACATTAAGCAACGCATGGACAAAGCAGGGCATTTCTCCTCTGAAACTGACAATTGCAATCTTTTTCATATCTTCCATACCTCCCTTTCTTCTATCTTAATACTGGATTCGCCTACTACTTCCTCCATTTACCTATTGACAAGACAGAAACCTGGTTCTATGATAGATCCAGTAATTCAGTAAATTACTGGATTACTAATTCACTAATGGAGGATCCTTTTATGAAAATCCCAACGACCTTGAAACACAAGCCCGTTATCGTGAGCGAAGACTATGGCAACGTGGATGGCCGCCAGGCCTATGAATCGGATGCCAAGGGTCTATCCCTAGGTTTGGCCCAGTGGAATGAGCGAGGCAAAGTCGATATATCCGCGAAAGTCTGGCGCCATACGGGAGAACGCTGGTCGCGCCAATCCGAAGAACTTCCCCTGCACCGGGTCCTTGACTTGGCCATCCTAATCTGCCGCTCCAAAGAGCACTTTGACACAGCCTACCGCTTTGAAAATCTATACGACTCTACCAACCCTATCATCGATCGCGTTGGTTTGCAGGGTGACGCCATGACAGTGGCAGTATGTACTGACAATGAGATGATCGATGAGGATATGCGGCTCTTTCGACAAGTTTTGGCCGACGATGGCGAACTCATCGGGGAACGACTCCACACCCTAGCGCGCCTCCTCAGAGGGATGGGTTACTGATGGACCGAAAGAAAGAGCTAAAAGAAGAATACCGGCGTATGAAGCCGGCCATGGGTGTCTTTAGTATTTGCTCGCAAGAAACGAACAAGCATTATCTAGAAGGTACTACGAACCTCAAAGCAGCCATAAACCGCTCTATCTTTCAGTTGAATTTCGGTTCGCATCCGAATCAAGACTTGCAGAGGGATTGGAATAAGCAGGGCGAAGCAAGCTTCACGGTGACAATCATCGATGAGCTTCCCTACAGCGAGAACGAAACCCCCAAGCACTATAAAGAGGAGGTCTTAGAACTCAAAGAGATTTGGCAGGAGAAGTTCAGACTCGATGGGCTAAGCTTCTACTAAGCATGGAGTAGTCGGCCAATCTCCTCCGCGAGACCCAGGAAAGCTTGAACAACGTCAGGGTCAAACTGCGCCCTTGCCCCCCGCTTGAGCTCCTCTACGGCTTCATCGGGGGTCAAGCGGTCGCGATAGGGTCGAACGCTGACCATGGCATCATAGGCGTCAGCCACAGCAACAATTCTGGCATTGAGAGGAATCTGCTGGCCCCTGAGCCGGTTGGGATAACCATCTCCATCATAGCGTTCGTGGTGAGAAAGCACGGCCTCAGCCACTTCATCCATACCCACCACAGCGCTGAGAAAGCGGTGACCATTTACCGGATGTGCCTGGATTTCTTCCCATTCCAAGGGAATTAATTTCCCTGGCTTGTCAAGAATGGCCTTTGGCGTGGAGATTTTCCCGATATCATGGAGCAGACCTATCTTACCCAATTGGATCCTGTGTTCAAGATCAAGTTCTAATTGTGTCCCCAAAGCAAAACAATAATCGCTGACGCGGCGCGAATGCTGCTCCTCCCGGGAGCTCTTCTCATAGAGTATTCCCATTAAGGTACGAATTGTCGTGTCTTCAATTTCGAATGCTGGTGTCACTAGACTAGGTCGTGTGCACATCTGAACTTGTTCGCCCCTCTCGGGAATTCATGAGAACTCCGTGCTGCCACATGTAAACACTCAGGTCTTCGACAGAATTGTAACAAACCCTGCTAGTCGACTTAATTTTCGCTTAACAATCCGGGTAAACTTTTGGACTCGCCGAGGGATATATGAAGTGAAGACACGGAAAGGGGGAAGGCTTTGGACATTTTGGAACAGGAACTAATAAAGCGAGCTAAACAAGGACACCAGGATGCCCTAGAGCAGATCTTCCGATGCCATCTAGATAGCGCTATCCGACTTGCTTATCTGATTACGCGCAACTGGGCGACAGCCGAAGATGCGGTTCAAGAAGCTTTCTTGCAAGCCTTTCGCTCTCTTGACTCCTTTCAGGACGAAAGGCCGTTTAACCCTTGGTTCACGAAGATCGTGGTGAACAAGGCGAAGCGTACCAAGGATCGTCTCGATCGGGGCCACCTACCATACGAAATCGAGGAGCCGAACCCTCACAGAGCCTATGCACCTGAGGAGCGCGCCCTAGATCAAGAGGGACTTGATGCCCTGTTCCAAGCCATCAATGAACTTGACGACAAGCACCGTCTTCCCCTCTTGCTCAAGTATGTATCTGGTCTGACAGAAGCTCAGATCGCAGATACGCTGAATATTCCAGGATCTCGTGTAAAGTCTCGTCTCTATGTGGCGCGGCAGCGCCTCAAGAAACACTTGGCAGTTCTAGAAGGAGGTGGCCAAAATGAAGACCTTTGAGGAGAAGATCGAGGAAGCCTTGCGCGAAAACAGCGAATGGTCTGGTTCAGCTGATGCTCTGTGGGGCAAGATCTCCAGCCAGATCAAATCAAGGCCACCAAGAGACTCTTTCAGACGGCGGTCCCTGTGGGCCGGTGCAGCTGCGGCTGCCACGATCTTCTTAGCATTCATGTTGCACACAATGCTTGCGCCTCCCCCCCTTCCGCCTGAGGTGCCTGAAGGCATGGAACTAGCTCGTATGCAGACCTTTAGTGCAATTATGCTAGCAGAACCGGAGGTCTACTATCCTGGCGATCAAGTTGAACTTACCCTGAGCACCTATCCCAGCAGCGACTGGGATGAAGGTCACGATCTGCGACTGATTATTTGGAAGGAAATAGAAGCAGAGCAAATCCTGGCAGGTGAAGTATTATTGCTTGACGAACAGATGAGTGGTCAGGAGTCCGTCTGGGTGCAGAGCCCTATGGAACCCGGTTTATATCGTTTCGTTGTGGAAGGAACCTTCGTAGACGGAGATCAGCGTCTGTCGGTGTTTGCCGAAAAGACTATACTTGTTGAAGGGGAGAGATCCGATGAAAAGCTTGAGAACGATTAGTATTTTCCTAGCCTTAGTCTTGATTGTAACAGCTACAACCGCAAGTGCTGCGTCCATTCCTGAACACAGCGGACGTTTACAGGTTACAGGTAATGCTGTAGTTACAGCGGCACCTGATATGGTCCGCATTACTTTGGGAGTAGAAACCTCCAGCACCTCCGCTGAGATAGCTGCCTCAGAAAACGCTGAGCGTATGGCTAGCGTCCTTGCGGCCCTTGAAGCCCTAGGGCTCCAGCAGTCTACCATTAGTACCAGCGGCTACAACATTTATAGTTATAGTAACACCTACGGGCGAGCCACGCCTGAGGAGGTCATTCAAACCACCTACAACGTGCATAATGGCATTACTATTACCACCAAGAACCTCGATGCGGTGGGACTCATTGTAGATACAGCGGTTAAGGCCGGAGCTAACCAGGTCCAAAACGTGAATTTCGACATTGCTGAAAAACAGGACATGCAGCTGCAAGCCCTTGAGGTTGCTATCGAACAAGCCCTAACGAAGGCTGGTGTAATGGCCCGCAGCGCAGGCGAAACCCTTGGCGGCATTGTAAGCATTGATGAAGAGTATGGTACCTATGTGGCCCAAAATGAGTCGCTGAAGATGATGGCTGCGGGATACGATCGCGGCGCAGTAACGAGCATCAATCCAGGAGAGATCGAAGTGACGGCACAGGTAACGATGGAGTTTTGGTTCTAAGCAAAGAGAACTAGGAAAACCAAGAGGAACCTACTAATGCGGGTTCCTCTTTGATCTCATTTGATATAAGCTGCTACCCGATCTAGGCCATAATCCCGGAGTTCTTCTACCCGACCCTGGTCAACATAGTCTGCGATGATGGGATCAATAGGTAGTCTAGCTAAGACGGGAATCCCATGCTTGAGCGCAATTTGCTCGATATGGCTGTCGCCGAAGATTTGATGATTTTTTCCACAATCGGGGCAGGTGAAATGTGCCATGTTCTCTACGAGACCTATGACAGGAATGCTCATGAGCTCTGCCATCTTCACCGCCTTTTCCACAATCATCGAAACGAGTTCCTGCGGTGAAGTGACCACGATAATTCCGTCCACGGGAATGGACTGAAAAACGGTTAAGGGAACATCACC
>CAZAJB010000028.1:9640-26109 GCA_964485345.1 uncultured Clostridiaceae bacterium | reverse complement strand
GGCCACTCAAGCACCCTTCCCAATCGCCTTACCGACAAATGATAGTCTATCACATCACGACGCAGAATGTCAAGGGATCCGCACGAAATCTACATCCGAGTTTTCCCCCAACTTTTTTCCACTATTACTCAGAACGCATTTGCATCAAAATAGGCTCCTTGACGTACCTTCCTCGACCTACCTTTCACCTCGACCTACTGTTCACGCACAACCGTGGGAATACCATCGGAATTGCTCGGATCAAGGACAGCCCAGAAGGCGGGTTTAGGGTTTCCCCGAGCATCAAACACCAAGGGATAGTCTGCCCTGCCCTGGACCGGATAGTTGTTCTTCCAGCTATAGTTGTCACGGATCCCCCAAAACGTGACCCTCTCTATAGCATCACTGTATTCCTGAAAGACCTCGAAATAGGCTGCGTACGCTTGAGCCTGCCGAATGGCCATGGAGTCAGGCAATCCGCTGGCATAGCGATTGATACGGTCGTTCCAGCTGTAGACGCTCACATCCATTTCCGTGATACTCACGCTCACCCCAAGGGAGGCATACTTCGCTATAGCCGTACGCACCGCATCCGGCGACGGATAGGTGATATCCCAATGGCCCTGCATCCCTATGCCATGGATGGGCACCCCTTTGGCCAGGAGATCCTCTACCAAGGCATAAATAGCGTCGCGTTTGCCAGGATCGGTGGCGCTGTAGTCGTTGTAAAGCAGTTTCGCACCTGGATCAGCCTCATGGGCAAAACGGAAGGCCAGTTCGATGTAATCATCACCAATAATCTGCCGCCACTTGCTGTCGCGCAGTCCCCATTTTTGGGTCGCGGCATCCCATTCGATCGCCTCGTTTACCACATCCCAACTGGCAATCCTACCTTTATATCGACCTACAACAGTCTGAATATGGTCCCGCATTCGCTCGATCAGCGCCTCGCGAGAAACTTCCTTGCGATCCTGATCATAGAAGACCCAATCTGGCGTCTGCGAATGCCAGACCAAAGTATGGCCTGTGACAGCCATATTGTGCTTTTCCGCGTAGAGCACCAGATCATCTGCTACGCCAAAATTGAACCTACCATAAGAAGGCTGCAATGATTCCCATTTCATCGCATTTTCCGCCGTAATGGCATTGAAATGCCTCTGGTTGATGGCATCATCCATGTAGTATGCTGCCCTTGCCGCAAAGCCGATCAGAAACTGTCCGCCATAGGCCTCCTGGAGAGAGGGCATTTGCCCCGCGCCTGCACTGGGCGAGAGCAGTACCACAAGCCCCAGAATCAAGCCGAGCCTGCCAAGTAGCTTAAGCCTGCCTGATAGCATCTTCGATCCGCCTCCATTTCCCGTAGAGTAGTCGCCGCTTCTAGCTGAGGGTTCAATTCAGTTCTTGGTCGGCGCAAGCATCCTCCAGACACCCAGAGCAAAGAATAGGACTGCGGTGGCCATGAGAATCATGACGCTTGCCGCGTAACTCACGGTGCTGTCACCAATTTGATAGACAACTCCCAGGCTTGTCATGAACTCCCCCACCATTTCAGGTGGTGCACCTGCAAAGGAACGTGCCATAGGGACTTCCATAAAGGTCTGTCTGAAAAGGGAGGCCGCATGAGAGATCGGGAAGAACTTGATCACCGTCTGCACCGCGCCGGGCAAGACACCGATAGGTACATAGATACCCATCAAAAAACCAATCAGGCTACCGAGCACGGTACTAGCAACGCCAAAGGAGTTTTGCGTTTTAAAGAAGGAGACCAAAAAGAAAATCATGGCTCCACTAGCCATTGTGGAGAGCAAAACGAGGCCTAGAACTTTGAACAGATGGCCCCAGGGCAAGAACTCACCACCGCTGCCCACGATGTAAAGTTCAGCCAGGACCAAGGCAACTAGGCTCATAATCACACCGACAACAATCGTGCTGATTAGGTAGCCCCCCACCAAGGTAGAACGCTTCAAGGGAGAGGTGTGGAAGTCCTTGGCGATTCCTTTTGCCTTGTCCTCTACCACGATACCCACCGCGCCCATGGTTGTAGTTACCGAAGTTACGGCCATCAGACCAGCCATGATCCAACTATCCATCAGAAACCTTCCGCCAGTTACTCCCTCTAGACCACCCATAACTGTATCACCAAGGAAGAGGACATAGAGGCCAATGATGATAAGTACAGCCAAGAGGGAGAAAAACACAGAGGCTCGATCCCGAAAAAATAGCTTCAAATTTCGCCCGGCAAATGTGATCATGACCGCATCTCCTCCCCTGTGATTCCAATAAAGGCATCATCCATGGTTCCCTGTAGGACTTCAAAACCTGAGATATGATCCCGAACACCATCCAGAATAGGTAGAGCCCCAAGGGTGGAAGGAATAGAAATCGTGATTACATCCGCCTGCTCCTCATAGCTCCAGGACATCTCTTGGGCAATCCTTCGCAGGGGCTCGAGATCCTTTGCCCACATGCGTAACACATCATGGGAGTACTCCTCCTTGAGCTGGGCTGGCGTTCCTTTGGCTGCGATTTTGCCATGATCAATCACGATCACGTAATCAGCACCAGCAGCTTCTTCCATGTAATGCGTGGTCAGGAAGATCGTCATCCCTTTCTCCCGCTGTAGTTCGTTGATGCGGTCCCAGACATTGCGGCGAGTCTGGGCATCAAGACCCGTTGTAGGCTCATCGAGAAAGAGAATCTGGGGCCGGTTGACAAGGGCTCGGGCGATATCGGCACGGCGGCGCTGACCCCCGGAGAGTTTCCCATAGGGACGGTTCAGGAAATCTGTTACCTCCGCATCTTCGGCAGCCTGTCGCACAGCATCCTTCAGCCTTACTCCCCTAAGTCCATAGAAGCTTCCCCGAGTTAAGAGGTTTTCTTCAACGGTCAGAAGGTCATCAAGATGGTGCCCCTGAAAAACAACACCAATGGAGGAACGTATCTTGCTGTCCTCCTTACCCAAGGTATACCCATTTATTGTGGCGCTCCCTTGATCCGCTTGGAGAGCGGTACTGAGAATATCAATGGTTGTGGATTTGCCGGCACCATTGGGTCCTAGAAAGGCAAAAAGCTTGCCCTTTTCCACATAAAAATCAATGCCCCGAACTGCCCTGACATCTCCGTAGGATTTCATCAAACCGTGAACTTCCATCATTTTTTCCATAACAAACCCCTCTCTAATACGCCCTAACAGGCGTTTTGCGCATCAACAAGTAATTAATAGCCCAGATAACGAGGACCGTTAGCGTGAGAGTTGCTATGGCAGGATACGGATTCGGCGTTTCCGCCGAAAAACCGAAGGCTCTTGCCAGGAGATCCAAAACCCGATATCCGAAGGTTCCACCCGTGAGTTGATGAATGTAGCTAGCGAGTATGATGAAAACTAAAGGAGACACCGAAATGAGTACCTTTACCCAGGCATTGGCCCGGTAGTAGAGCATAGTGATCATCCAACCGAGGCTTGCCGAAAATGTGAGCATAGCCATCGTCCAGAGAATCTTCGTCATCCCAGGGGCTGCGTAAATTTGATCAAAGATGCCATAGTAGAACGGGTACCTGCTCATCACGCTATCCATCACAAAATCAGCGAGACTCACTATAACGGCCAGCCCCACAAGTGATAAAATGGTGGCAAAGTAAAAGGTGCGGCGAGATATGTTATTCGCCTGGGCAAACAAGAAACTCGGTCTGAAGCAGTTTAGCCCGATCACAAAAAGAAACACAATACTCGATCCGCTGAGGCTAGTGTGACCACTGGCGGCTTCCCAGCTGGATATAGCAATCATAACCAAAGCTATAGCGATAAGGATAGCATAGAAGATTAGCAGACCGTTTCGATTGTCCGATAACTGGTATTTCGCAAGTGAACGAATCTGATTCATGTTTGATCCCCTTTCTTAGGAATTAGTCAGTCCGATGAACAGCTTCTGAAGCTCGGGCTTACCAAGTTCTAGCTCCAGTGATTTCGCTAGCGTCTGGTCTAAGGCGCCTCCAAGAATAGTGGCAGACTTGAAGTTCTGCAGCTGCTCTGTGGCAATGCACTGCTTGCCCTGGATGTACTGATCAACCCCTGAAGCCGCACCCGAAACCGTATGAGCCGAAGCTAGGAGTTCTTCTACAGACTGCTTCAAGATGATCTGCCCTTTCTGGATAATGATCACGTCTTCTAGAAGATCAGCAATCTCCTCAATTAAGTGCGTGGACAAAATAATCGTCTTGGGATGTTCACTGTAATGAGCTACGATTTCTCTGTAGAGAAGTTCCCGGTGATTGGCATCCAAGCCTAAGACAGGCTCATCAAAGAGCAAGATCTTCGCACCGCTCGCCAACGCCAAGATGGCCTTGAAGATGGAGGCATAGCCAGTGGAGAGTCCTTTGACTCTTTTCTTGGTGTTAAGCTCAAAGCGCCGCGCCAGTTCTTCCGCGTAGAGCAAGTCAAAGCCCGGGTAGAACTCTGCCGTCCACTTGAACACTTGCCATACTCTGAGAGACGCCGGGTAGAGGTTCTGTTCGCTCATATAGAAGATGTTCCCCAGTACCTTGTCGTTTTCCCAGACTGGCTCGCCGTCAATTATGATACTGCCCTTGGTCGGGTGTGTTTTTGCTGTCAATAGATTAAGGAGCGTGGTCTTTCCGGCGCCGTTTCGCCCGAGGAGGCCATAAATCTTTGCTTCATCAAGGGTGAGGGAAACATTATCCAGGGCTACGGTCTCTCCATAGATTTTCGTTAGTTCTCTTGCTTCAATCTTCATCGTCAGGCAGACCCCTTTCAATCATCTCTACCAGTTCATGCTGGGAAATATTTAGTTTCCGCGCTTCGTCCAAAAGTGTGACGATAAAGGACTCGTAGAACTCAGCCCTACGTTTATGCATCACTTTCTTTCTGGCCCCAACTGTCACAAACATTCCGACACCCCGCTTTTTATACAGAATTCCCTCATCCACCAACAGGTTGACTCCTTTTCTGGCTGTGGCAGGATTAATCTTCAGAGCCACGGAGATCTCTGTGGTAGAGGGAATCTGCGTATCTTCCTCCATAATGCCTTTCAGAACGTCGTCCTCTATGGCTTCGGCCAACTGAATGTAAATGGGCTGCTCGTTATCGAAGTTCAGAATCAAAGTTTCCCTCCTTCGTGTTGCTTGGTTAGTTACCTGTGTAATTAACCATATAACCAATCAAGCCTTTTGTCAACGGTCTTCTTGAAAAAGGGCAAAAAAAAGCTCTTCCTTAAGCTAGACTGCTTCTAGCTCTGGAAAAGCACTCAACTAATCTTCTTCAACGTAATCCGGATCTTCGTACCCTTGCCCACTCTGCTCTCGATGGCAATGGTTCCTTTGTGCTTATCAACAATATGCTTGGTGATGGCAAGTCCCAGACCAGTTCCGCCCATATGGCGTGCCCTACCTTTGTCTACTCGGTAAAATCGTTCAAAGATCCGGTCCAAGTGTTCGGTTGCAATGCCCAGGCCAGTATCGCCCACGATGAACTCTACGCTATCAAGCCCCTGCTCGGCCTCGATCCAAACCTTGCCGCCTTCGGTATTGTACTTCACGCCATTGTCCACTAGATTCAAAGCCACCTGTTTGAGTAGCTTTTCATCCCCTTCTACCATGACCTGGCTGTAGATATTATTCTCGATAGTCACGCCCTTGGCGCTGGCCTTGCTTTGTAGCATCAAGACAGTGTCCTCAAAAACTCGCTTCATATCCACAGCACCCTTCTTAAAGGGTTGCTTGCCACTTTCGATCCGCGACAGATCGAGCAAATCGTTAATCAGGGCGATCATGCGGTCTGTTTCGGTATTGATAATTCCTAAGAAGCGTTCGGACAGGGCTCGATCCTCAAAACTGCTATTTAGCAGGGTCTCTGCAAAGCCCTTAATGGAGGTAAGGGGGGTTCTGAGTTCATGCGACACATTAGCCACAAACTCCTGCCGCATCTGCTCAAGATGTCGTAAGGACGTCACATCACGCATGACGGCCACCGCCCCTTGGATTTTCCCATGTTGATCTTCTAGGGGACTCGAGGTCACCGCGATAGCTCGCTCACTCCCTGGACGGAGGCGCATTTCTTGGCTAAAAGAATCCTTACCATCCATTGTTTTTTCCAGCAGACGAGACAACTCTTCGTTACGCGTCGCTTCAAACTGGTTCCTGCCGATCATATCCTCAGGATTGTGATGAAAAAGATCCGCGGCTGCCCGATTGGCCAAAATGACCTCGCGCCGCATATTCACAGCCACTACACCATCATCCATACTCGTTAAGACTGTATCTAAGGTACCTTCTCTGTCGCTGATGGTAAAAAATAGTTCTTCTAAAGTCTCCGAGAGCTCGTTGAAAGCCTTGCCTAGTTGACCGATCTCGTCAGTGCTCTGTACCAAGACCTTGCGCCCAAATTCTCGTTCCTGCAAACGGCGGACGGCCACCAGGAGATCTTGGAGTGGCTCTGTAATCGCTCTGTTAAGGAAAAAGGCCACCACAATAGCAGCTACGGCCACGAGGATGCCGATTAGAATCGAGCCACGTATCAAGTTGTCGTAGATGCTTTGAATTTCCTTGGTATGGACCGCTACCCTGAGAACTCCCTGATCCTCCAGACGCACCTCTGCGGCAATGAGATCACGTGGCTCTAACCCCTCGGGGATAGTATCCACGACAGTATTGCCCTGACCGTCTTCCAGTGTGATCAAACGTTCAGTAGCCGCAGCTAGATTTAGGATCCGTTGCCTGAGGTCACCTGGTTCCTCTTGGAGGACGAGGCGAATCATCTGAGCCTCGGTGAGGAGATCTGCCTGAGCTCTGTCCTTTAGGGCATTTTGGGAATAACGCGCGACAAAAAAGGCGGTAACCCCAACAGAAAGCAAGGTTACCACCAATGCTAATGATGTTAACTTGAAAAGTAATGGCTTAGCAAAACTCCATTTCCTCAAGTTAGTTCCCCCTTAGTTTATACCCTACCCCATGAATGGTCTCAATGCGGGTCTCGCCTTCGGGACCGAGCTTGCGACGGAGGTGACGAATGTGCACGTCAACAGTACGAGTTTCACCTTCATACTCGTAACCCCAAACCTTTTGTAACAAGACTTCACGGGTTAAGACTTTGCCCATATTCTGCATAAAGATATGAAGCAGGTCGAACTCTTTGCGGGTCAAATCGACCGTCTGATCGCTGACTTTAACTTCCCTGGTATCAACCTGGAGGAAGATACCTCCTACCTTGTACTCATTTTCGTCTTGGTTTTCTTGACCGCTAGCCCGACGCAGCACAGCCTTAATACGCGCCACGAGCTCTAGGGGGCTAAAGGGCTTGGTCATATAATCGTCAGCACCAAGCTCGAGGCCAAGCACCCTTTCGAGTTCGGTCTCTTTAGCTGTGAGCATGATGATGGGCACATTACTCGTGCGCCGAATCTCTTTGCATACGTCATAGCCATCTTTGCCCGGAAGCATCAGATCCAAAACAATCAGATCCGGTTTGTAGGATTCGAACACTTCTAGGGCTTCTAGGCCATCGCTGGCCACCCCGGTGTCAAATCCTGCTTGTTCAAGATTAAAGCGAATCAATTCCTGGATAGAGACTTCATCATCTACGATAAGTACTTTTTGTTTTACCATTACCATCACCCTTATCACTTAATAGGTAAAGCCATCCAAATTCCCCTGGTCGTCACTGTCACCAACAATTCTCACCACAAAATAGTGGGGTAAGCAAACGATGACCTGTCCAGCATGTTGCCGCCAACCTGTGTGCACGCATAGACGATCGGGGCAGTCGGCTTCAGCTACTCTAACTTGTCCCCCATGAATTTCAAGCACATTAAAGCCATGCTTGGTTTCTATGCGGTGCGGTGCCAGATCCTCGGAAAGTGCGAACTCACTCACTACGTTCCCTTCGATCTCCACAACCACTGTTGTACCTGGACCGTTCTTTGGTACAGCTATCTGGTTATACGCAAGGGCACCGAGCCCTATGAGTACTATTACGACAATTAAGATGAAATCTCCTTTAAGTTTCCCTCTCGGTTTCACGAATAACACTCCAAAAAATGGCGGAAGGGGTGGGATTTGAACCCACGGAGGGCGCAAACCCTCGACGGTTTTCAAGACCGCTCCATTCGTCCACTCTGGCACCCTTCCTCAGCTTGATACATTATATCGCAACCTTCTGCTAATAACAAGTGGCTATTTCGGGAATCGCTGAATAGCGGTGGGTCCTAGGGTCCTCCCCGGCCGCCTGTCTAGCTAGGCGCGGGGAGTAATGCGCTCGAGTCCGCCCATGTAGGGGCGCAAAACCTCAGGAACCACGACAGAGCCATCCGCTTGCTGGTAATTCTCGAGCACCGCAGCTAGGCAGCGCCCTACGGCCAGTCCTGAGCCATTTAGGGTATGAACAAACTCTGGCTTGGATCCCTTATCGCGACGGAAGCGGATATTCGCCCTGCGGGCTTGAAAGTCCTCGAAATTGCTGCAGGAGGAAATCTCCACATACCTTTGGTAACTCGGCATCCACACCTCGGGATCATACTTCTTGGCAGCGGTAAAACCTAGGTCCGCTGTACAGATCTCCGCCACCCGGTATGGTAAACCCAGTTTCTGCAGGACTGTTTCAGCATTCTTGGTCAGCTTTTCCAACTCGTCATAGGAGTCTTCGGGAACCACGAACTTCACCAATTCCACCTTGTTAAACTGGTGCACCCGGATCACGCCTCGGGTGTCGCGCCCTGCCGAACCAGCCTCCGAGCGGAAGCTTGCCGAATAGGCCGCATGGTAGATGGGTAGATCCTCCATCCCCAAGATCTCATCTCGATAGAGATTGGTGACAGGAACCTCTGCTGTTGGTATCAAGTAATAATCCAAGCCTTCGAGCTTGAACATATCCTCACCGAACTTCGGTAATTGGCCTGTAGCGGTGACGCTAGCTTGATTGGCGATGAAGGGAGGGAAAACCTCGCGATAGCCATGCTCTACCGTGTGCAAATCGAGCATAAAGTTCATCAAGGCACGTTCTAGACGGGCTCCAGCACCTTTCAAGAAGTAGAAACGGCTGCCCGTGACTTTTCCGCCCCGTTCAAAGTCAAGAATATCCAAGTCGACCCCTAGTTCCCAATGGGGAAGGGGTTCAAAGTCAAACTGCGTCGCTTCGCCCCAGCGCCGGATCTCCCGGTTGTCATCTTCACTTGTACCCACGGTTACCGATTCATGGGGTAGATTAGGAATTCGCAGGAGCAGATCCTGGATCTTCCCATCGACGGTTCTTAGCTCCTCATCGAAATCCTTGATGTTGCGAGAGACGACACTCATTTCCTCGATCAGGGATTGGGCATCCTGTTTCTCGCGTTTGAGACGCGCTACCTGCTCAGAAACCTTGTTGCGTTCTGCCTTGAGCTTCTCCACATCCGTTAATATACTGCGGCGACGTTCATCCAGCACCAAAAGTGCGTCGACAGACTGGGTATCCTCACCCTTCTTGCCCAGTCCTTCCCGGACCTTGTCTGGATTCTGACGAATCATCTTCAGGTCTAGCACTGCCATGTCCCCCTTTTCTAATAAAAAAAACTCGCCTCTGAACTCGAAAGCTCAGGGACGAGAATATTTCCCGCGTTGCCACCCTGTTTAATCGCGGCTTTCGTCGGAATGCCGCAATTCACCTTAATTGATCAATTATCTCCTAGCTCAGGAGTTGGATCCCAAGGCACCGGGCTGGTTTGCACCTTCCACCAGCTCTCTTTATCCAGGTGGCACTTAGTAGGCTCCTTCATCACTTCTTGGATTACCCATTATTATAGTCTATTTTCGAGCCAAGATCAAGCACCTGGCAAAGTTAGTCTTCCCTTCTGACCGGGCACCAAGTCCCTAGGGCGCATTCGCCGTCCACCCGTATCGGTAACATTGCGAAAAAAGAGATACAGGGCCAAGGCCCGCACCGCACAGGAGACCAGAAAAACAGGTCTGAGACCTACTACCTCTGCCGCAAAGCCCCCTAAGAGGGGACCAACGGCCGTAGCCACACCCATCAGTGTGTTATAGACACCTACATAGAGACTGCGATTGTCGTCTGGGGTCACTTCCAGAAGTAAGTTAAAGGCTGCTAGGTTGTAGCCTCCCCAAAAAACTCCGTTCACAATGTGAATGATAAAGGGAAACCAAGTGTTTGGAGCAATCCACCACCATAAAGGCATCGTAACAATCCCGAGACCGCTCACCATCATGACACTCTTCTGTCCGAAATAATCGGCCAGTCTCCCCCAATAGCGCTGAATCAATACCATGGATGCCAGGTTTACCGCAGCAAAAAGAGCCCAATGGCCTGCGGGGCCACCTAAGTCTTCCACGAAATAAATGACAAAGAGGGGACTGGCGATCAGGATACCAAAGTTCCAGATGATGGCGCTCACCACATAATTACTAAAATCCTTTTGACTACGGACTTCACGGGCAAAGGCCTTGACCCTCTTGAGGGCCAAACCCCTAGATTTCGACCTCGCTTTCGGCGAAGTCCCTTTGGGCTGGTTCTGATCGAAATCGATCTTGCTAAAGATGTAAAGAGACAAAAGGCCTAGAGCAGTCGTCAGGAGAAAAATGATTCGATAGCTCAGGGGGAACTCTAGGCGAAGTAAGAAGTTCGCCAGCAAGGTAGCCAAGACGGCACAGGTATTTAGAACCATGTTGCGGTTGGCATAGTATGTTCCCCGGATGGACTTGGGAATCAGGGTTGCCTGTAAGGCAGTCCAGGCAGGAACACCAAGATTTGCTGACATAAAGCGAAGGGTGGCAAGCAAAATGACAATGCTCACCCGGTACTCTGGTGCAGCCAAGAAGGGCAAGAAGGCCATGAGAATCCAGGAGGCTCGGTTCAAGACGCCGCCCGCAATAATGAGCTGACGCTTATCCTTCAGCTTTTCCGCGAGCAAGGCCGAAGGAACCTGCAAAATGTTGCCCAGGAAGTTGGGAAAGGCGGTAAGCATCCCAATCTGCGACGGCGTAGCACCTAAGGCCAACGCAAAAAGGCCAAGATAGGGGGCTGCCAGATTATCGGCAGCCACCGCGAAGGCCCCTTCCACGGTATTTAACTCCATGGCTTTCTTTGTATCTTTCTTTATGGCGGAACCAGGGATCAAAACGGACCCACTCCTAGCTTATTTCTGAATAAAGAGGATGCGCTTCGCTGAGCTCCGCAATGGTTTGACGGATTGCAGTAAAGTCGCTCCGATCATGCTCTAATGTTTGGGCGATTAGATCGCCAATTGTCCGCATTTCATCTACGCCCATGCCTCTTGTGGTGAGAGCAGGGGTACCAATGCGTACACCGCTGGTGACGAAGGGGCTCTCTGTCTCAAAGGGGATGGTGTTTTTGTTGACCGTGATTCCCACCTTGTCGAGCCTCTCCTCAGCTTCTTTGCCTGTCAAACCTTTGGCCTTGACGTTTACAAGTAACAGATGATTGTCTGTTCCACCGGAGATCAATGGGAATCCATGCCCCTGCAAGGTCTCACCTAGGGCCTGCGCATTCGCCAACACGTTCTTCTGATACTCCTTGAAATCAGGCTGGAGTGCCTCGAAGAAGGATACTGCCTTGGCGGCAATCACATGCATTAGAGGACCGCCCTGAATCCCTGGGAAAATGGCTTTATCAACATCCCTGGCATATTTTTTTGTGCTCAGAATCATGCCGCCCCTTGGCCCCCTCAGGGTCTTGTGGGTTGTGGTTGTGACAAAGTCTGCGTAGGGAATTGGGCTTGGATGGAGCCCTGCGGCCACTAAGCCCGCGATATGGGCCATATCTACCATGAATAGGGCGCCAACCTCATCAGCAATTCCCCTAAATTTAGCAAAATCGATGATTCTAGGATAGGCAGAGGCACCAGCAATGATCAGTTTAGGACGGTGCTTGAGGGCCATGTCTCGAACTTGATCGTAGTCGATTCGCTCGTCATCGGCTCGTACCCCATAGTGAACGACATTGAACCATTTACCAGACTGGTTTACAGGACTGCCATGGGTCAGATGCCCGCCATGGGTCAGATCCATACCGAGAATTGTATCACCTGGCTGAAGGGCGGCGAAAAACACAGCCTGATTTGCCTGCGATCCCGAGTTGGGCTGGACATTAGCATGGTCAGCGCCGAAAAGTTCCTTCGCCCGATCACGTGCTAGATTTTCTGCTACGTCCACGAACTCACAACCACCATAATAACGTCTACCAGGATAGCCTTCCGCATACTTATTGGTGAGTTGACTTCCTAGGGCTTCTAGGACTGCCATACTAACGAAGTTCTCTGAAGCAATCATCTCCAGGTTACGATTTTGCCGATGGATTTCTTGACCTATGACCTGAAAAATTTCAGTATCCGTATTCCTCAAATGCTCAAACATTGCCCTTCCCCTCTTTCGTTTTGAATTATGTGTTGCGAACGGAGTGATTTCATGACCACAGAAACGCGGGCTGTCCTGACCATGGCCTTGCTTCGCCTCCTGGCAGGAACCATCGAAATCAGTGCCGGCCTGCTGATGCTCAAATTCGGTCGCGTGCAGACAGCTCTCAAAATCAACTCCATGCTCGGTCTCATTGGGCCCATCATTCTAACCCTCGTAGGTGCCGTTGGCCTAATCGGACTGAGTAGCGAGCTATCCTGGTCCAGACTAACCTTAACTGCCCTGGGAGTCTTCTTGATCTTCCTCGGAACGAGGTAGCCCTATGGATAGATCCGGTTCATGAGGCGTGCAAAGGGCACTGCTTCCCTCACGTGAGGAAGACCACAAATCCAGGAGACGGTACGCTCTAAACCTAGTCCAAAGCCGGAATGGGGTACGGTACCATAGCGCCTTAGATCAATATACCATGCATACTGCTCTTCGGGCAGATTGTGCTCCTTAAGCCTTTGCTCGATTAGGTCCAAATCATGAATCCTCTCTCCGGCACCAATAATTTCCCCATAACCTTCTGGGGCCAAAAGATCGCTGCCAAGGACAACTTCAGGACGGTTAGGATCGGGCTGCATATAAAAGGCTTTAATTTCTGTTGGATAGCGGTGGACAAAGACGGGCCGGTCGAATTGGTTGGCGATAAGAGTCTCATCGCCACCACCAAAGTCATTACCCCACTCAAAATCCACGCCGTTCTTGTTCAGGATCTCCACGGCCTCATCATAGGAAATTCTCGGGAACGGTGCTTTGATAGACTCCAACTTGCTGATGTCACGCTCAATAATGTCCAATTCCTTGCGGCGGTTCTGCAGAACTTGTTGCACGATATAACAAACATATTCTTCTTGCAGATCCATGTTGCCATCTACATCCAAAAAAGCGACTTCAGGCTCGATCATCCAGAACTCCATGAGATGTCGGCGCGTCTTACTTTTCTCAGCCCTAAAGGTCGGCCCAAAGCAATAGACTTTGCCAAAGGCCATGGCCGCAGCCTCCATGTAAAGCTGTCCACTTTGGGATAGATAGGCCTTATCCTCAAAATAGTCCGTCTCAAAGAGGGTTGACGTTCCTTCGACAGAGGCCGGCGTCAAAATAGGTGCATCAATTAAGACAAAGTCCCGGTCATCAAAAAACTGCCGCGAGGCTTTGATGATTTCGTTTCTGATCAGCATGATCGCATGCTGTTTCTGGCTCCTAAGCCACAGATGCCTGCGATCCATCAAATATTCGACCCCGTGTTCCTTAGGAGTAATGGGGTATTCCTCTGCTAGCTGCAAAATCTTCACATCTGTCACACTGAGCTCATAGCCGCTCACAGATCTTGGCTCTGCTCGGACAATACCCCGGACAATGAGGGAAGATTCTTGCGTCAGCGTCTTGGCTGCGTCAAAGACCTCTTCAGGTACTTCCGCTTTTACTAAGACACCCTGGATCAAATCGGTGCCATCCCGGATGATCAAGAACTGGATCTTTCCGCTGGAGCGCTTATTATACAGCCAACCTCTGATTTCTACTTCTTCGCCAACATGTTCGCCGATCTGTTTGAGATACACTGATTCCATCCGCTTTTCCTCCCTCTATGTACTTCTTAATTCGTGATACAACCCCTGCAAAATTAGGGCGTCTTCTTCTAGGATGGGGCTCTCACAAACGAGCCAACCCGCCACGTCAAATTCTAACAGCGCCTTGAGCACCTCGTCATACTTAAGCTCCGTCTCGGCCAGGGGTAGATGTCGTTTTTCACCCTTGGCGCCATACTCGATCCCCGACAAGTGAATGTGCTGTTCTTGCAGCGCTTGTTCTCCCAGGTTATCCCTAATAAGCTCCAAGGCCCCTACGAAATGCTCGTAGCTGTTGAACTCACCTAGACTTCTAGCAAAGAGATGGGAGAAGTCTACACAAGGATACACTCCTGGTAGTTCTACGCCTAAGCGGACCAGTTCTTCTAAGGTGCCAAATTGCGTAGGCCCCCCAGTCGTTTCTGGGCTGAGGCGGATCGCAATTCCCTCCCGTTCCAGCCGTTCGAGCATGTCTGCCATATGCAGCTTCACGCGCCGAAAGACCTCTTCGGGGTCATCATCGTGGTAGTAGGCAGCATGGAAGGTTACGCTTTTTGCGCCGGCCCAAGCCCCTGCCTGGGCCGCTTGAATAATCCGGTCCTTGCTAGCTGCTATTTTCTCAGGCTCAGCCGAATTGAGATTCACATAATAGGGAGCGTGGACTGTGAGGGAAATGTCATGTTCCTCTGCCAGCGCCTTGATCTCCCTTGCTGTATTCTCGCCCATGCGTACACCACGTACAAACTCAATTTCCAGATGCCCCAGGCCAAGTTCTGCCAGACGCAGTATGGCATTGGCGGTACCGCGCGGCTTGGTGGATGCGGGGATGCCTGCGGTGCCAATGCGCAGCTTACGCATCTTGCCCAGGAATGAGGATCCGCTTCTTGGGAATCGCGAGCTTGGGCTCTTCCTCTGCCTCTTCGTCTTCTTCTTTAAGATCTAGGACTTCCGACAAGGCGTCGTTTACCTGCATCATCAGCCCACTAAAGGCAAACTCTGCTTCAAAGAGTTCCCGAATGTAAGGGTTGACCGAAATGACGCCAAAGAGCCTCTGCACTTGGTCCTCTTGCTCAGGGGTTATCTCTTCTCCACTCATTTGCTGCTGCTGCAGTTGGAGTTGTTGTTCCTGGAAATCGCGGAGCATGACCTTGGCCGCTTGGTGCTTGTTCACCTCTTGGCGCGCCGTAATCATCCTGCTGTATTCGCTACTGGTAGCAATCGCTGCAGCTAATTCCTGTGCCTTTTTCTGTACGTTCATCTTGCAAGCCTCCTATGCCGTGCATTTGTCATGCATTTCCAATGCAACTCTTATACATTGAATCGGAAGGAAATGATATCGCCGTCTTGGACAATATACTCTTTTCCTTCTAGGCGAAAGCGTCCCTTTTCCTTTACGGCCTGGCTGCTGCCGCAGGCGATCAAATCTTCATACGAGACCACTTCGGCCCGGATAAACCCCCGCTCAATATCGGAATGGATTTTTCCCGCCGCCTGTCTTGCCATGGTTCCCATCTTGATGGTCCAGGCCCGGACTTCGTCGTCTCCCACGGTAAAGAAGGACATCAGACCTAAGTGTTCGTAGACGGTTCGGGCGAGACGGGCAATTCCCGTGTCTTTCAGACCCAGTTCTTCTAGGAAGACTCTGGCGTCATCGGGATCGAGTTCGCCGATTTCTGTTTCTATCTGCGCGCTTACCTTAATCAAGGGTAAGCTCAGCCTGGCAAGCTCTGTTTGGAGCTCCTCCTGCTGGGGATAAGAATCCATGCGCATCTGCTCCTCATCGAGGTTAACTACAACGATGAGCGGCTTTCTGGTTAAGAAGTCGTAGGTACGGAGAGTCTTTTCTTCCTCTTCGTCTAAGCTCAACTGGCGCAGGGGTAAGTCCTGTTCTAAAGTAGCCCGGCACTTCTCCAAGAGATCGAGCTCATCTGCTGCCTGAGGATTCTTCATTCTTTGTTTGGCAATTCTCTCCAAGCGTGTCTCTAAGAGACTCCAATCTGCAACGAGCAGTTCTTGCTGAAGATCGTTAAAGTCACCGTAGGGTTGAATTCCATCGTAACTTGGGACGATGTCCGATTCGAAGGCCCGCACGACCAAGACCAACGCATCCACATCACTGACCGACTGCAAGAAACCGCCGCTGTTCTTACCGGGCAGAAAGCCCGGAACATCCGAAAAGTCAATGGTCGCGTAGGTCACCTTGCGAGGATGGTGCATCTCGGTGAGCACTTCCATGCGGAGATCGGGAACTTTGCCTACAGCTACTTGCGTTTTATTGCCAGAAACGGCATGGTGATTGGTTAAGAGCTGAAACAATGTGCTTTTGCCGGCCTGTGGCCTGCCTATGATTCCAATTTTCAACTTCGATGTTCCTCCAATTGTTGCAGAAAGATCTTCCGCAAAACAGTATTCACCCCACATTGTATCATAATTGAGCCAAAAAACATACGCAAGAAATTGGGGCCTGGACCTCGATCAATTTGAGTCAATTTGACGAATTTCGTA
>CAZAJB010000028.1:0-9540 GCA_964485345.1 uncultured Clostridiaceae bacterium | reverse complement strand
GGGGCCTGGACCTCGATCAATTTGAGTCAATTTGACGAATTTCGTATTATTTTGATCTGCGTAGGGAAAGACCGGTTTGGGATTTATCTACCAAACCGGTCTCAAAGGCGATGTTTGTTTTTGCTAGGCGGTCCGCTGCTCTTCCTTGAGCAAGTCGCGGATTTCTGACAATAGTACTTCTTCCGCTGAAGGTTCTGGCGGTGCAGGCGGCGCTGCAGGAGCCGCTTCTTCTTCGTTCTTAAAGTGATTGATAAAGCGAATCATCATAAAGATACTGAAGGCAATAATCAAAAAGTCCAGCACATTCTGGAGAAACGCCCCATAGCTGATAGATAGTTCCGCTGTCACATCATTCGCTTCCCGCATAACAATCTTCAGGGACGTCAAATCAATTCGACCTAGAATCAGGCCTAAAAGGGGCATGATTAAATCGTTGACGGCGGAAGTCACAATCTTACCAAAGGCACCCCCAATAACGACACCAACGGCCATATCCAAAACATTGCCCCGCATGGCAAACTTCTTGAACTCCTGTAACACGATATCACTCCTTACCTTCTTAAGTCTCAGCTGAACATACCTTCTCTAGACTTCAGAGAATCCCTGCAGAGCCAGGAGTGGGTAATAATACTACTATCCGCTACTTCTCTGCAAAACCCATGACTCTTCACTATGTAGGAGATGGACAGAGGCCTAGGCAAGAGGATGCCCCCTTGTACGATTGACAGTGATGTGTCAGCCTTAGTCCATTCTAGGAAACTAACAAGAGCAGCTAACAAGCCACAAGGTGGCCTTTTTTATGGACGGTGTCCCTCTAAGCGATATTGTACGATCTCGATGGCCTCATCGACCTCAACCCCTGGCTTAAGCACCCGAATCTGCTCGAGTATGGCCAGGTACTTGTAATTCGAGGAGGTAATCGCTTGCCATAAGACCTTGCCTTCACCTCGATCCAAGACACTTGCACTACCAACCTCTTCAGGTAGGAGTCCTCCTACATCCTCGGGGGGTTGAACGATTTGCCGCCACCTTCGTTTTTTCAGGCGATTGCATCGATGCAGTAAAATAGAGTGTAGAGCCAAGTGTACAGAGAAGACTCTCCGCGAAAGTTCGGAAGATGAGCCATGGCGTCAAGAAGACAGTCTTGCACTGCATCTTCAGCCAGGTGCTCATCGCCAAGCATCAAGGTTGCCGCTTTCAGTAATCTTTGAGAGAATGAATCCACCAGCCAGTGGATGGCCTCTTTTTCTCCCCGCTTTAGGGCTTCAAGTGGATCCATTTCATTCCCCCTTCACTCACCTAGAGACCCGAGGTCCAAGAAGGTTGCGCATTGTTGCTCTTTTGTATGCAATGTTTTCTAGCACCCTCGATAGCCATAGGCGATTGTACTGGGGAACTGGGGAACCGGGCTAATGTCTACACCCAAGCAGCGCTGAGCTTCCTTGTAGAGCGAAGGCGCAGCCACTTCCTTGCTTCCCTCTTGGGCCCATGATATTATAGAAGTGCGGTCTCCGTCCCAGGGAAAACCAGGAGGGCCATGTGCGACTAAGAGTGATTAACGATGTGGCATTTCGCCATGTATTTGGACGAGAGGCGACCAAGGAGAATCTACTTCATTTCTTGAACGCTGTCCTAGCCAAAACACAAACAGAACCAATTTCTGACTTAGCACTGAAGGAAACAGATTTAGATCCAGAAACGATCGGGCAGAAGAGTTGCCGACTCGATATAAGGGCTACAACAACCAAGGGAACTCATATCAACGTTGAAGTACAGATTCGCGATCAAGCAGATATCGAAAAGAGGTCCCTCTTCTATTGGAGTAAACTCTATATATCCCAACTACACAAGGGAGAGCAATACAAAGAGCTTGCCCCAACCATTGCCATCAATATTTTGGATTTCTCCTATTTCCATCACCACAAAGTACATAGCACATACTCCATTCTAGAGAACGAGATCAACCTGCCGCTCACAGATACACTAGAAATCCACTTTATTGAGTTACCGAAGCTGAGAAACCAACCGAAGTACGATGTTACCTGTCCATTAACCCGCTGGTTACTTTTTCTGAGTGAAGACACGGATCAAAAGCTAATGGAGGAGATTGTAATGAACGACAAAACCATCCATAGGGCCAACGAAGATCTGGAGAAGCTCGCCATGGACGAACAGGCGCTGCGCATGTATGAGATCCGAGAAAAGGCACTGCGTGATGAACGCAGTAATCTCGCTGCAGCCACAGAAAGAGGTCACAAGCAAGGATTAAAGCAAGGACTAAAGCAAGGACTAGAGCAAAAACAGGAAATGATCCAGCAGATGGTTGTGAAAGGATTGGGTGATGATCTCATTTATGAGATTGCTGGGATCTCGAAGAAGGAACTTGAAGAGCTAAAAAGGCGATTGACATGATGTTAAAAACCGCACCGAGATACTCTGGTGCGGTTTCGCTTCGGCGGCAAAATATGCATTTCTTAGCGCAAGACTAGGAAAATAAAGAGGACTAGGGCTATGACGATGGCCACAATCCAGGTATCAAAACCTAGATTCTTCGTATTCCAATCGGGATTAAACGTCTTCTTCGCAGTTCCCGCAACCACTTCACGGAAGCGTTTACCGAGGAGCGAGCCCCCTTCTTGCTCGTCTTTCTTTCTGGGAACCCCCTCTACCACATCGTAGATGCGATCTCCAAAGCGCCCTTCCCTCTCGTGCCACTCGCGCCTCATCTCCTGGATCCGCTTCGCTAAGTCTCCTTCTTTACTCCGCCAAACTCTCACTCGTTCCTGCTCTTTTTGGCGGGATACCTCAATTCTCTTCATCAGGTCAGCTGTAGTAATCGATTTGATTGTTGATGAGTCCCACTTCGGAGGCTCAAATTCTGGCGGCTTCCACCGTCTGATTTGCTCTTTTGTCTCCTGCGTCACCTTGTCAACTCTCCCTAAGGCTCTTCTCAAGGCGGCAACTCTGCCCGGAACCCAGGTGTCCCCTAGATAGATCAAGAATCGAATCACCGCTTGGCAGCCGCGGTAGAACTGCTCATAGACCAAGTACTCCACACTAAGCCAGCGGGGTATCTTGATGTACTTGCCGAACTTCCAAAGCAAGATCAGCACTGCACCGGCAATAGCGTAGGAGGTTAAGGGGCTCATCAGTTCATGGCTTCCCCAAAACGGTACATGACCTAAATGGGCAAGGTCACCCTGGGAAAAAGGTAGCCGGCTCGCCGCGGGAACCACCAGTTGATTGACGGCCCGTTGGGGTAAAACCCCGATAGCCAAGACAATTGCTGTATAGACTCCAAAAACCCGAACATGGGAAGGACTCAGATCCTTGACCTGCGACCAGTCCTGCTTAGGTTTTCCAAAGAAGGTCTTAATCCAGATCTTTGAAATGTAGGCAGCTGTCAAACCACCTGTGACGACAAAAACCCGCTCTAGCCATAGCAGGGAAGGCCACTGCAACAGATGGTAGGCTTCTAAAATCGCCTCATGGATTACGATCTTACTGGCATAACCATTGAATCCAGGAATGCCTGTGATTGAGGCAGCTGCTATCAAGAAGAAACCCATAGCCATTGGCATCCGCTTCCGCAAGCCTCCGAGCTTGTCTAAGTCAAGCTCACCGGTGTGCAAAAAGACCGCGCCGGCCAAGAGAAAGAGGAAGGACTTAAAAAAGGCATGGTTAATCATATGCATCCAAGCCCCAGCAAAACCAAAGGCTCCTCTAGAACCTAGTAAGACACCGGAACCAAGGGCAAAGAGAATATAGCCCATCTGGCTAATACTCGAGTAGGCCAAGACTTTCTTCATGGAGTTATTCAGGATTCCCATAATGGCCCCAAGGAACATGGTAATGGCCCCAATCCAGATGAAGAGGTAACCAAAGTCTTGCTGGAAGGCAAATAAGGGATCGCCATCAGGTACGCTGAGAACCATGAAGAGGAGGCGCAAGAAACCATAGGCACCAGTCTTGATCATGATCGCTGACAACAAAGCTGAGGCTGGCGCCGGCGCCACCGGATGAGCCTTCGGAAGCCAGATATGGAGAGGGATCAGACCCGCCTTCACACCAAAGCCGCCGATCATCATAGCTACAACAAGCCACGGATTGATACCATGGGCAACAATCAGATGAAGTGCAGGCTGAAACCCCGTTGCGCCCAGGACATACTGGAGTAAAAAGATCACGCCAAGGAGCGCAAGACCTCCGGCAACACTCAGATAAAGGTAGACGTTACCTGCCTGCATCGACTCTCGATCTTCCTCGTGGATCACCAGCACGTAGGCGGCAAATGTCATTGCTTCGAAAAAGAGAAAGAGGCTGAATAAATCCCCAGCCACAAAGACTCCCACGGTTGCCCCGAGGGTAAAGGTGGAGAAAGCCAAAAAGCGTGTCTGATTATGCTCGTGTGCCATGTACTCTTTGGCAAAGACCGTGGCCAATAACCAAACTAGAGTGACAACCACCGAGAAGACGGCGCTGACAAAATCGACCCGCCAGCGGAGGCCAAACTGCATAAACCCCTCCAAGGCATAGACCAGCACTGTTCCCTGCTGTACTAGGTAAAACTGCCAGCAGGCGACGGCAAATGTGGCAAAGGTCACCGCATTTACCACTTGATTGCGTAAGCGATCCCCATAACGGGCAGCGATTACCACCGCCAAGACTCCTAGGGTGGGCAAAAGCACCAAGACTAGTGGTAGCATACTGATTGCCTCCGACATAATCAACCCCCCCCTCCCAAGACGTCAAAGAACCCCTGCACCGTTGGTGTTAGGAAATCCACGGAAACATTCGAGAATAGACCAAAGAAAAACGTGGCCGCAATCAAAATAACGAGCGAAACCTGCGCTCCGATTGGGATTTCTTTCTTTTGAATCTCCACCGTTTCCGTCTGGAAAAAGCCCGCAATCACGATGGGCAGATAGTAGAAGCCATTCAAAAGACTACTGAGCAGAAGCACGAATAAGAAGACGAGCTGGTTCGCCTCTAGCGCTCCCAAACCCAGATACCACTTACTAATGAAGCCGCTCAGGGGTGGAATTCCAACCATAGACAAGGCTCCAACCGAAAAGGCAATCATCGGGAGCGGATAGACTCTGCCTAAGCCTGCCAAATCCGCAATATTCCTGCGTCCACTGTACTTGATCAACAAACCTGCAGACAAAAAGAGCATACTCTTCATCACCGCATGATTAAAAACGTGCATAATTGCACCGACCATAGCCTTCTCAGAAAAGAGACCAATGCCCAGAAACACATAACCAATTTGGGCAACGGTGGAGTAGGCAAGCATTTTCTTGATGTCCTTTTGGCGGATAGCCAGAATTGATCCGATAAAAATGCCCAAGGTAGCCATCACCAAGAGACTTCCCTGCAGGGGCAAAGTAGTTATGAAATCCAAGGGAAAGACACGATACAAGAGTTTGAGCAAAACGGCAATATATACCTTGACGACTAAGCCAGATAAAATCGCACTCGACGATGTGGGAGCCGAGCCATGGGCATCAGGCAACCAGACATGCAGGGGAAAGAGCGCCGCCTTCACCGCGATTCCGACCGTCAGCATAGCCAGAGTCATCAGGACAGTGAGAGGATAATGGCCGTAGGCCACGGGCAAAGCACCTGCGATGAAATCCAAGTTGAGATACCCCGTAACCATGTACAAACCTGCAATACCCATCAATACGGTACCCGAACCTAGGGTGCTCATGATCAGGTACTTGATGCTCGCCTCCATGGCAAGCTTATCGCCATTGATTGCCACCAGGGCTGCTGCGGCAATGGAGGATATCTCAAGAAAGACATAGATGTTAAAAAAGTCATTCGATAAGACAATGCCCAAGAGCGAAGCGAGGAGAACCAGGTACAGGGCATAGTAGCGGGTAATGACTTTGGGATTTATTTCCCCCGGTAAAATGTCGTAGGCAAAGAGAATTACAGAAAATCCGACCCCGGCAAAGGTGAGCAACAAAAAAGCGGTGATTGGATCCGCCTGAAGCTCAATTCCCAAAGGAGGCGCCCATCCTCCTAGATAGTAGAACAATTTGCCGTGACTTGAGACAAGGTAGGTGATGTAACAAACCATGACAAACGTCGCCCCGGTTACAAGCAAAGCAACCTTGCGTGCTAGAGCACGATACTTCGAACCAACCAGCAAAATGAGATAAACCCCGACTAGAGGAAGGAGGATGGTCAAGGGCATGATGTGCGCTGTGATCATGATTCCTCACTCCTCATACGCGTAATCTCATCCACATCTACTGTGCCATAGTGCTGGTAAAGCCGCACAACAAGTCCAAGGGCAAAGGCCGTCACACTGACGGAAACCACAATACCTGTCAGTATCAGAGCCGAGGGAAGTGGATTGACGTAGGTAATACCCGGGTTTCCTTCTATAATAATGGGCGCTCTACCGTTTTTCACGTACCCAATCGCCACGAGAAATAAAAAAATCGCACTCTCCATGATATTCATTCCAATGATCTTCTTAATCAGATTAGCATGACTAAGCATAATCCAGAAGCCGGTGAGAAAGATAATGAAAGCCATAGCATAAAAGAGATTATCCATCAGATTCTTCCTCCCCCTCTTTTTCCGCTACATTTGTGAAGAGGGTGATCATGGTCGATGCTACCTTGAGTCCAATAGAAATCGTAAGGAGCACAATCGTACCTCCGCTAAAGACCCGCCCGGGGATCCCTAGTGGAAAGCCTGCACCTTTATTACTTAGGAAGTTCGCGCCAAGAAAGATGCCCGTAAGTCCAACACCCACATAGGCGAGGGCTCCGCAGCTCTCTATAATGCGAGCCAGTGAGCCAGAAAGGCGCAGATCTTCGTTGTCAATTCCAAAGGCTAGCACATACAAAATCAAACTAGAGGCAATCACCGTTCCGCCAGCAAATCCTCCACCCGGCGAGTTATGCCCATAGAGAATAATATATAAGCCATACAACTGTAGATAGGGAATCATCATCCGAGTTACAACTTGTACAATAATATCACTCAATGTTACTGACCCCCCTCTTAGCTACGAAGCACAGCCAGCAATCCAGCAATCGCTGTTAAAAGCACTGTTAACTCACCTAAGGTATCAAAACCGCGATAATCCGTGATGATGGCCGCCACAACATTCTGCACACCGGCTTCTTCTTGCGAGTTCTCGAGATAGAATTCGCTCATTTCATTGTGTACGGGGTTTGTAGGATCCCCAAAGGGAGGCATTTCTTGCACAACCACCACAAGTAATAACCCGATCACGACGAGTGTAATGACCTCTAGCGCTGTTCGCATCATTCCATCCTCCTTGTGCGGGATATGGCGGCAAAAAGAAGCAGTGTTGTAACTCCAGCACCGATAGCTGCTTCAGTGATGGCCACATCCGGCGACGCCAATTGCTGCCACAAGAGAGCCATGGTTAAAGAATAGGCCGAAAACACGATGACAGCACTAATTAGGTCCTTTGTGCGCCCCACAAAGATGGCGCAGACAATCAGGAACAAAAGGAGCAAAAAATGAATGAGGGTCATCTTTCGTTCTCCCTCCCAGATAAATCTTTAACCGGAATGCTGCCGCAAGCGGCCGGTACGCCAGTTCGATAGGCGGACTTGCCAATGAGATGGGCTGCTGTTGGGCTCGTAATCCAAATGAACGAAATGATCAATAAGAGCTTCAGACTCGTAAACGTAAACCCCAAATAGACAATGGCCCCCAATAATGCTAGCCCTAAGCCAAGAGTATCCCCTTTAGCTGTGGCGTGAACACGCATATAGATATCGGGTAAACGGATTAGCCCGATTACACTCACTAGGAAAAAGAATACACCGCCCGCCACAAGAATTGCGGCAATGATCTCACGGAGCATCATGAACACTTCATCTCCCCCTAACCCAATGTACCCTTCTCAATATACTTGGCCATTCCTACAGAGGTGAGGAAGTTGACCAAGGCATAGACCAGTGCAACGTCGACAAAAAACAGCTGGCGGGTTGCCAAAGCAACAAATACCAGAACAGTCACGGCCTTCGTGCCGATCAGATTAATGGCAGCAATACGATCCGGTACCGAAGGTCCAATAACAGCACGCCCCAGGCACACGAACATAAGAACGATGAGAATGTATGCTCCTCCAATTAGGACAGTTTCAATCATTGCTCATCTCATCCTCCAAACGTTTCAGCTTCTCGGCAATGCTCCATGTGATGACCCCATCTGCAGAGTTCTTGTCCAATAAATGCACCGTGAAACAATCATCGTCAACATCTAGAGTCATAGTCCCTGGTGTCAACGTGATAAAGTTTGCGAGCATCACCCGCAACCACTTATGCTTCAATGTGGGGCAGTATATGACGACTCCCTGGCGGCACTCTATCTTGGGACCAAGTACAACTTTCAACACCTCAATATTGGCCTTCACGACCTCCACAAGCAAAATGCCGAGGAGTTGAATCATGATCCAGGTGCGACGCAAGGTAAACCGGGGTAAGTCGGCTTTTCCCCAAAACAGATCGCTATTGAGCATGACAACAGCAGCAGAACAGATTGCCCCAACCAAGAGGCTGTCCCACTGTAGTCTTTCGCTAATCACTACCCAGAAAGCAAAGAGTGCAAGAAAAACCCTTACTTTTGTCGCCATTAAAATACTCCAATCAAGGTCATATGTAACCACACTATATCAGCCCACAGCCATTTTGTAAAGATTTCAGCTCAAGCTAGCAGAACAATCCCAGACGACATTGTGAGGACAATAGCAAAGTCAAATTGGCAAGAACCTACAGGGCCGATACAATTCTGTTCAGGTTGATGATCGACCACATCAATGCACCTAACTGAGATCTTGTAGGCACCTGCAATACCCAGACTATAGAGAAACAATCCTGCGAAAAAAACGGGAGGCTAGCGGAGCATCATGGCCTTGTCGACACCGTCAAACAAGGAACATTATGGGAAATGAACGACAATTTCCATCAACAACACTCCTAATTGCCCACAAAACAGACCAACCAACCCTATAGCCACTTTTGAAAAAGTGGGTCAAAAAGATGACATTGAAGATCGTGTAAGATCATGAGAGCAAAACCATAATAAGCCACATTCGCCTCAATACCGGCTGGATTTCCCTCTGGGAGCATACGCAGTCGAAGTATTAGGGAGATTTCACAATTGAGGATATCGGGAAGAGTACCTCCGTTCTCCCCTTTTGCCACAGCCTGGCGAGCGACACCAATCTTCTCGGCCACTTCTTCCTGTGTTAGCCAGTTCTTGTCGCGCAAGAAACGCAGGTTTGAGGTGATGTTGTGTTTCGAACTATTCATATTTTTCATACCTCCCACCTCATAATATCCTAGGTGATATAGAATGAAAAACAAATAACGCTTACATTTTATGTTATTCTTGGTTGCATCCACGAATAAAACCCCACAGCTAATAGCTTGATATAGGGTAACAAGGAAGAAGCCCTACGCGTTAGCGTAGAGCTTCAATAATAATCTTGGCGGCGAGTTACTCTCCCACCACGAGATGTGGCAGTACCATCACCGC
>CAZAJB010000027.1:14613-29583 GCA_964485345.1 uncultured Clostridiaceae bacterium | reverse complement strand
TAGTACTCTACTTTAATGGTCTTAATCTCAAAGGGCCCAAACTCTAACTCCACCTTATTAATTGTAGGTAATATTTCAATGGTCTCCTCTAGCATATTTGTCAGGCATATTCGTTTGGCGTTCTCGCCCAAAGAAAGGGTAGCTCTGGTATAGGTGCCTTCTGCATCATACATGCGCATGATATAGGCTTTCTCATTGTCTTCACAGGGCTTAATGGTTTCGATGATGATGTTCTCTGTGTCGATTCGGGCAAACGATTCTGCTTGGAGCTTTCCCTTAATCACAAGGGGCTTGACATTGAGTTCATAGGCAGGCTTGATAACACTGTTCACGCCAAAAGAGTCATTGTGTGGTAGAAATGAGTAGGTGCATGCGTGAGTTCCCCCATCTCCCCGATCGTCCGGTCTGCAGCCTCCTTTATGCAGCGAAAGCCTCATTTGGGAGTCCTTAACGGATATTCCATACTTGCAGTCATTGAGTATAGCCACTCCATATCTATGCTCTGAAAGATCGCTGTACTTATGGTTGCACACCTCAAATTTCGCCTTCTCCATATCATTGTTTCTGGTGGTGGGACGTTTAATATAACCAAACTGCACTTCTTGCCGCGCGAAATCAGACAGAACAGAGGTGTCAAAGGCCGTCTTAAGCAGTCTGTGCCTATCATTCCAATCGATCACTGTTTCAAAGCGCACTTCGGATGTGTTAGCGAAAAAGACCATGTCTTGCCTGAGGTAGGTTTTCTCACTGAGCCGATAACGACTCCTCACCCTGTACTCTACCGTTCCGTCCGAGACAACGTTTCGTTCTAATAATTCTGCACTGTCTTCCAACTTCAGCTCAATATCTGCATCAATATCCCAGCTATCCCAGGCGGCAGGCACATCTTCTGCCATTAAGAATGTGTTGAGTGCATATCCAGGTCCGACTAGTTCCCTCTGCGCGTTACGATCCACAAACGATGTAATAAAACCACGCTCATCAAAGGTTACGGCTGCGTTGGGAGTCACTAGGACATTTTGCTCGAGCCGGAAACTGCTACGCTTTGCATCGAGATTCCCTTTTTTCAGATGAAGGACAACGGAAGCAAAGGCTGGAACTGCAACCCCCAAAACCGCTAATTTCCTGTTCCCCGCTAGATCCGTCGTTATTTGTTGCTCATAATCACCATCGACAATATAGCCTTCTTCAAAGTCGAGATAAATCACATCACTGCGTTCAAAGGGCAATGTGTTCACAATGGAGACTGTGTTGTTTTGTTGCTCAAAGGTTATGGTTTCGCCGATCAATTCTGTGGCGCGTGTGATAAGCCGAGTTGTTTCTGCAATCGACTGATCATGCGCTCGTGGAATGCAGGTACCCGGAAGGATATCGTGAAATTGATTAACGAGAAGATCGTTCATTAAGGGACGGATTTCACCGTCTGAAGCAATCTCCTTGGAGTTCACCGCTTCTCTCACCGTAACATATTCCAGGTTTCTCAGCTGGATCTCCGCTAAACGGTTATTTCTCTTGATCGTATGCTGATTGGTGAGGGTACCCCGGTGAAGCTCAAGATACAATTCTCCCGTATAGACCGATGGATTAACCAGTGTTTCTTCTAGTTTCTCCATGAAATCCCCCACAGTGGTGTGACTGGATTTTGGTATGCCTTCTAAATCTCTTACTCGTCGTGCCATTTCTATCATCTCGAACTGAGGGCCACCTCCACCATCACCATATCCGTAGGATAAAAGGCGCATGTTGGAAACGGTTTTTTCCTTTGTCGTATCGTTATGCACTCTACCATTGACGACAAAATCCATTAATGTACTTGGCTCTGGCCAAATATGCGTTTTGTTAAAGTGAGTTAACACTGCAGTTCCATCTAGGCCCCTCCAATAAAAGGTATCATAAGGGAACTGAGTGGTATCATTCCAAGCAATCTTCGTGGTGAGGAAGTACTTTACCCCACAGCCTTTCATAATCTGCGGTATAGCTGAGCTGTAGCCAAATGTATCTGGCAGCCAAAAAGCATTGGACGTATAGTTGAAATACTTCCTAGTAAACCGCTGTCCCCAGAGAAATTGCCTAATCATGGATTCGCCAGACGTGATGTTGCAGTCACATTCTACCCAAACCGCTCCATTAGGCTCATACTTCCCTTCTGACACTTTCTCTTGTAGATCCTTGAACAGTCCTGGGTAGTGCTCCCTTATCATCTCGCCGTGATAAGCCGAGCTTTGAACGAATTTATACTCTGGATACTGCTCCATCAAATTCACTTGGTTGGAGAATGTCCGGGCACATTTCTTGATCGTTTCATCAATATGCCAGAGCCAAGCGGTGTCCATATGGGAGTGTCCAATAAGTCCAGCATACGGGGCACTAGACGAGTTAGTCCGCGCCAATTTCTCAGCCAACAATGCATTGGCTTCTTGAAGGCAACGCATAAAAGTGTGCTTATCGATACTATCGTAATCATAATAGACAATCCCATGAACCTGAAGAAGCGTATTCATCACGTCTGCCCTTCGATAACTATTGACGTCTAAAGCTTCAACCAAGCTATTGAGGGTCTTGAGGTTAAATAAGAAATCGCTGATCATCTCGTTTTTTCTGCAGATATTCACAGAAGAGAACACAAACTCATAGTCCTTGCGTTCATTGGTTTCAAATGGTTGGGTCCCTATGACATGATGCCCCGCATAATACTCGATTGCTAGATCGATTTCTTCCCCAGCCTTAGCACTTTTGACTAACATGTTGCAATAGTGGTTGCCATGTTCTGTTACGGTGTGCTTGGTGCAAAAGGTGCCATAGGGTTTGCCATTTACCCATAACATGGCTTCGTATCCACCTATTTTGGGATAGACATATAGGGTTTCGCCATGATAAGCCGCTGGAACCTGATATTGGCCTTTAAACCAGCAGTACGTTCCCTCACCTCCCCAGGTATCACCCTTAGAGCAAGGAGAAAAACACTGCTCCTCTGGAACAGCATGATACTGCACTGGCGTTGCAAACTTCGTGACCGAGACTTCGTCGACTTTTTCAAAGATTAGTTTGTCTAGAGCTGTCTCAAGTCGTTTGAGCTTTAAAAGCGTTTGGTTCATCTGATTCGAGCTGAGCACATTTGTCGCCCCCATTTGAGAATTTACTTCCTAATGCTTTGTTTCTGGAGCAAAAACGAGTAAATGCCGTAGGGCGTGACAGGAAACTCTATTTCGTCATCACGTGTCAGCCCAACGGGGTTGTTGTGCAGGTCTACGGGAGTCAGAGTGTGACCAAGGACCCTCAGCTTACGCACGTCAGCTTGGCCAAGAAGGTCAGCGAAGCGCAGCACTAAGCTACCCTCTCTATCTCTTACGTTGATGAGCTGCATATATTCAGGGTAATCCGCAACATGTTCCGTGAATCTGCTTGTGGTGAGTTGGATTCCTTGTTTCAGGGTGGAAGCCCTGCTTAGCAAGTGGGCTTGTTGTTCCTGCCGATAACCAAAGAGTGTAAAACGGTAGCAAAAATCACCGCCCATCCATTGGGGAAAGTTCGTCCCCCACATGTTATTAAACAGGTTAAAGTAGGCTACTGGCTCTTCAGGCTCTGTAAACTCTCTTTTGTATGTATAAATCCCCGTATCCCCAAGAGAAACCAGGGGAGCATCACTCGTTACAATGCACAGGCCACGTTCATCGTTGGCCGCAGACAGATAATGATCCAAGCAGTAAAGGGTATGGTTTGCACCTCGTTGGATATCTGTGGCAGGATTGAGCACTCCATTGGTCTTGTTAATTTGATACTCCTTGGCATCGGCAAAGGGGAATAAGAAGGATCCAGACTCCACGTAGGGGCTTGCTTGTTTGTTGATCAGATCGAGTGTTACAAACACCTCATCACCCACTGGCGGAAGTGTAACCTGAAGTCTTACCCGTTGGGCATCGCCATATTGCTCAACACTTTCCCTTCTTCCCCGGTAGTTGAAAATAATCGTATCATCTACAACAGAATAGGATTCAAACTGGGGCACATAGGTCTCTCGCTTACAATTTGGATAACCTTCTCGCCCATAATCCTGGACGCCCCAAGTGGAAAAACGGTAAGCATAGTCCCTTAAATACTCCGTGATCTCTTCTATCCCGTACCGATCGTACTGATAGGAAAAAACAGCCCTAGTCCCTTGCTTTTCCAGCAGCACCGTATTTAGTTTTTTATCAAGCAAACTCAGTATCTCGCCGGATTGATGGGAAAACGTAAGAATATACCGGTGGTTTTCAGCCTGTAGAACGCCATTCTCGTCGCTTTGAGTTACTAGAGTCTTAGCAGGGGCTACCTTAGCTGCCAGCTCAAGGGAAGCCGTCATCAGTGGAGCCAGCTTTTCCACAAAGCATGCCCACTGTCCATGAATTTTTATCAGGGGCAATCTTTGCCCATCAAGGGTCAAATCATTGGTGTCCAAGTCTATGTCAAGTTCTTCAAGCATGACCCAGCCCGTAAAGTTGGCGTGGTTGGGATTGAAGAAGCAGAGTCCTTGCTCTTCGTCTTCTTCGAATAGTAGTGCCAGCTCTCTGCGCTTGGCCGATGCTTGATGTGCTCGGGACTTTTGTTCCTGCCAAGATGCCTCCATGAACTGATAATTAGCCTGTGATCTCGCCGCTAAAAAGTCTTCTTTTTCATAGACACGGTTTGGCCCTAGCCAAGTCTTAACATCAGCACCCCATGTATGCTCTTCAAACAAACTGATGTTTTCATAGTATTCATCCAACAAAGCCATCACTTTATCATTTTTCAGTTCGGAAGCCCCTAACGCTTGCCTGGCGTAAAAAACCTGCAATCTTCTGGCCTTTTCTCTTTCGTCACGAACGATGGCCACTTCCTTAGGATAGGATCCCACGCCGTGAATCCAAGTGTCGGCCAGATCCTTATGGATAATCGGAAGATCATCCAGATCACATTGTATCAGTTCATGATAAAAATCATCCATTGTACCGCAGACTACTTCAGCATTGGGATGTTTTTTCTGAACGCTCTTAACCATTTCTTCAATTACCGAGGCGGATTGGGGACCACAATTGTCATGGGTATGCATCAAAGCCATCCAGACTGGAAAGTTCCAATCATCTGGAGGGTGCAAAGGCGTCCCGTATCCTTCCGCACTATACATGGTTAGGATCTGCTCGCCGCTGAGCGAACGCCAGCGAAACAAGAAGGGTAAATGCGGCGGTTGAGCAAATTCATTACAACCTATATGAAGAAACCTCACGCCAGCTCCATGGAGAATCGTGGGTACCATAAGACTATGTCCGGGGACATCCGTCATTTTTGCGGATACAGAATACGGCTTCTGGTAAATCTGTGAGAGCTCATGCCCGAAGCGCAGGCTTTCTATGTACTCCTCTGCACTGCAAAAATCCGTGTGAGAAGTGAAAGGCAAGGCATGCCAGGCGATTTGTCCACGTTCGATGAGTAAATCCAACTGTCTTCTCAACTCCAGGCTGCAATTCTCCCTGGTTATCTTAAGGGGCCAGGCCGACATGGTCCATACATACCGCTGCTTTCCCATGTGTTCCGTTGCATTGCAAGTGGCTATGACCTCTTCTAGCATCGAATTGGAGTACTTCTCGACGACATTAGAAGCTAAATCTGTAAATCCAATATCAAAATGTGTTTTGAATACCAGTATGACCTTCTTAAGCATAGGAATCTCTTGTCTCCTCGTGTCTAACCCAAGTTTTTCATGTCTTGACAGGCCAAGCAGGCGGAGGCCTAGGTAGTTAGGACTTTTCTATTCTTAACCTGTAAATCCAATTGCTCCAGCAAGCCAATGAGTTCTCTTGGTTTTGCCACGACATAATCTGGCACTTCTTCCTCAGATTCTGGCGTCATCACATAGCGTGGACTATAGCTCATCAGAATTGAAGTAATGCCCATGCGATTCGCACCCACAATATCTCTCTTCAGATTGTTTCCGATCATCACGATGCGATTTTTGTCTTTATCACCTAAACCTAATTGCTCCATAGCATGGCGAAACATAATGGAAGCAGGCTTCGCTTGCTTTAACTCTCCCGAAATTGCTTTTGCCGAGAAGCAATAATCCAAACCATTCTCTTGATAGATATTGTCAAATGAAGTCTTCGTCCCATCCGCCACAAGTGCAATGGTATATCCACTGTCGTACAAGGTGGTTAATGTTTCACGGGCACCCTCAATCAACTCTGCATGAAGTACGGTACCATCAGCATCCTTTACTTCCTTTGATTCATCGATGATTGTATCTCCGCTATCAATAAACACGACTAGATTTCGCTTCATGATTTCTGCAACCCCTATCTTTAGTTCCCTAACTACCCTGCTAGGATACCTTTTAGTTGTAACTCCTTGATTCTATGGCATGCCACATAATGCCCCGGCTTCTCCTCGATGAACTGCACGTCTTCGGTTCTACAAATATCCATGCAGTATCTACATCTTGTGTGGAAGAAACATCCCGTGGGCGGGTTGGTGGGGTCGGGCATTTCGCCTACTAAGGGGATTCTTTCCATCACTACCGTTGGATCCGCGATCAGTACAGATGATAATAGTGCCTCAGTATAAGGATGTAAAGGCTGTTCAAACAGCCGATCCGTTGCAGCGAATTCTACCATTTTCCCCAGATACATTACGCCTACTCGATCAGAGATATACTCCACAGCGGATAAGTCATGGCTAATGAACAGGTAGGTGAAACCGAATTCGTTCTGCAGATCCTTGAGAAGATTAATCACCTGGGCCTGGACAGAAACATCGAGAGCAGACACGGCCTCATCACAGACGATAATACGCGGATAAAGAACTAAGGCCCTTGCAATACCGATTCTTTGCCTTTGTCCGCCAGAAAAGGCATGAGGATATCGCCTTAAGTAGCTGGTATTAAGGCCAACCTTTGCTGCGGCGTCCTTTACCCTTTCTTCTAACTCGCTTCTCTTCATGCGGAAATTCGCTCGCAAAGGTTCTGATATAATATCAAAAACCGTCATGCGGGGATCCAAAGATGAAAATGGATCCTGAAATATCATCTGGATATCTCTTCTGATGGACTTCATGGTTCTTTTGTCTAGGCCGTGTAGGTCGTACTCTGTTCCATCTTCAGCTATATAGATGACTTCTCCCGATGTAACATCGACTGCTCGCACGATACAATGCCCAAGTGTTGTTTTCCCGCATCCCGATTCGCCCACAAAGGCCACAGTCTCGCCCCTAGTCACTTCGAAGCTAACGTTGTTTACGGCCCTAACACTGACTTTTTTAGAGTGGAAGGTCTTGCTTACTCCCTTAACCTTTAGTATTGTTTCAGCCATAGCAACCTCGCCCTCATCCAATATTCTGCTTCACAGTCGCTGAGAAATCCAGAGTGCAAGCGACCGAATGTCCTGCTTCAACCTCGTGCAAATGAGGCTCTTCTTTGGTACATTCTTGCTCGTCACGAAATGTGCATCGTTCAAAAAAGCTACAACGGTTCTCCAGATTCATGGCCAAAGGTACAGTACCTTCGATCGAGAACAGCCTCTCGGACCCACCGCCGATCTTATGGACAGATCCAAGCAATCCTTTGGTGTATGGGTGTAATGGGTTCTTAAAGATATCCATAACTGTACCCATTTCCACAATTCTACCCAGATACATGACGGCGACACGATCACACATTCTTGCCACGGTACCCAGATCATGTGTAACGTACAAAATCGCCATCTTATACTCCTTCTGAAGCCTTTTCATCAGGTCTAATATCTGTGCTTGGATTGTAACGTCCAACGCCGTCGTGGGCTCATCTGCAATCAGTAGTTTCGGGTTGCAAACTAAAGCCATAGCAATTAAAGCCCGCTGCAACATTCCTCCAGAAAATTCATGAGGATACTGCGAATACCTTTCTTCGGGGTTGGAGATGCCTACTTCGCGCATGGCCTTGATGGCTAGTTCCTTAGCTTGCTTTTTGTCCTTGGTAATGTGCAGGCGAATTGGCTCAGATATCTGAGAACCGATCTTAAATAATGGCGAAAAAGAGCTCATGGGCTCCTGAAATATCATCGACGCCATCTTACCCCGGATCCCCCGAATCGTGGCGCCCTTAGGATCTAGATCCAATAGATTAAGCCACTCCCCGTCGACATTGAAGTCTATTCTTCCGGTAGTGACACATTTTTTGTCGTTAATTCCGAGGATCGCCTTACTAGTAAGACTCTTCCCACAGCCAGATTCACCAACAAGGCCAAGAGCCTCATTTTCGCGGATGCTAAGGCTTACACCCCGTACCGGCGTTAAGATCCCCTCATCTAATTTGATTTTTATGTCCAAATTATCGATCTTTACGATAGTATCTTCCATGCTAACACCTCACTTATATGGATCTGCAGCATCGCGCAGACCGTCACCCATAAAATTAAACGCTAACACTGCTACCCCAACGAATAGCACGGGTATTAGCTTCCACGGGTGGTTAGCGATATTACTGACGCTTTGTGTTTCCTGAAGCAGCACACCCCAACTCGTGGCTGGGGCACGCATCCCCAAACCGAGAAAACTCATAGCGGTCTCACCAATAATCATGCTGGGAATGCCTAAGGTTAGATTTACGATTAAGTAGCTCATAAACCCTGGCACGAGATGCTTAAGAATAATCTTGAAGTCCGAAACACCGGCCAGCCTTGCTGCCAACACAAAGTCTTCTTCTCGCAAGGATAAAAACTTGCTTCTAACTGTTCTGGCCAGCCCCGGCCAGCTTAGTAGTGACATGATTACCGTAATCGAGACAAAGACCTGGGTTACGGATATGCCAGGCGGGATAGCTGCCGACAGTGCCATCCACAGCGGCAGGGTCGGGAAAGAGGAAATGACCTCAATGATCCTTTGGATGATGGTATCAACAATGCCCCCGTAATAGCCCGAAACACCACCAATAATCACTGCTAACAGAAATGAGATGGCTGTACCCAACAGTGGTACCGTTAACGAAACCTGACTTCCTATCAATATCCGAGAGAACAGATCGCGACCCAACTGGTCAGCGCCGAAGATCATGGCACGAACTGGGTCCTTCCCTGGCGGCAAAGAGGAGTTGTCAACACCAAACAAATGCACATCGCTTTCAATCAGACCAAGGATCTTATAGGGCGAACCCTTGACGAAGAACTGGATTGCGTAAGGCGTCTGCGTGTCTTCCACAAAAATCTTGCTCCAAAACTCATCATAGGCTATTTCATAGGGATAAACAAAGGGACCAATCAACTCGCCTTCGTGCACAAAGCGCATCCTACTTGGCGGCGCATTCGAGTAAGTTCCCGAGAAATCCCCCAAACCATATGGCGCCAGGAAACCGGCAAAAATGGACCCGAAGTACAATATCGCCAAGACAACAAAGCTTATCAAGGCTAGTCTATGTTTGATAAGCTTTCTCCATATTAGACCCCATTGGGATGCGGTGTAATACTTTTCTTGTCGTACTCTATCTTTTTCTGGATTTTTTTTCCTCAATTTCATGTGCCCTAGACTCATTACTTAATCTCCCCTAATAATTTTATCCTAGGATCTAATGCTGCAAGGAGTAGATCGGAAATCAAAGTACCAATCACCACAAGCGTAGCCGAAATGAGCAGTATACCACCAGACAAATATACATCCTGCGTTTGTAGAGCCTTCAGAAGAATAGGGCCTTGTGTGGGAAGCATTAGCACAATAGCTGTAATGGTTGAACCATTAAAAACTCCTGCGATCATCCCGCCTAGTCCGCTGACAATAGGGTTCAATACTGCCCTCATCTGATATCGAAAGGTAATGGTTCTTTCGCTAGTACCTTTCGCCCTAATACAAAGCACATAGGGTTTTTCTTGTTCGTCCAGCATTTGAGCACGTATCCGACGGATCAGGCCGCAAGCCTCATTTAAGCTGATTACGATAATGGGGATGATTAACCTTTTTAGAAACTCTAGCAAGGATGCCCAATCCGTAATCCCCCCTTCTGAGAATAAGCCCATGATTGGCCGGCCCGTCCATTTAAAGGATAGATACATTAATAAGATTGCCAACAAAAAATTAGGAACCGCCATCCCGACGAATCCAAGAAAAGTGAACAGGTAATCTCCGAGGGAGTATTGATTTTTTGCAGAAAAAATCGCGATGGGTATGGCAACGATGTACGTGACCCCTAGCGTAAGAAAGGAGATCATCAAGGTTACCCCCAATGTTTCCTTTATTTTGACTAATACGCCTTGGTTATAGTAGAAAGAAATTCCCCAGTTGCCAGTCAAGATACCCTTAAGCCAATCAAAATACCGAACCATAAAGGGCTGGTCCATGCGATACATCGCTTTTAGATTAACAATATCTTGCTCTGTTATTGTCTCACCCTGTGCCATCATGTCGGTGACCATAGCGTCCACGAAGTCACCCGGTGGTAGCTGTATGATGAAGAATACAACGAAAGATATCATGAGTAGTGTCAAAAAGGCCATACCGATCCGCTTTAGCATATAAATGATATTATCCATACTCTTCCACCACCGACCTTCCCTTGATATTGTGCTTTTTTAGTGGGCTGCCGAAATCCCGCTTACTAGCGTTTTCGGCAGCCCCTTTGTCTACCTAAATCCTACTTAGCAATGTACCATTGTTCAGGACGCATCATACTCGCAAATCTATACTCATCTGACCAAACCAAACCTGGTGGGAAGTTCATAACGTTGTTATTTACAAGCCAATATCGAGCTGGTGGCGCAAGAAAACCGATTACCCAAATATTCTTGTGGTGGAGCTCATAGATTTTCGCCACATTCTCCGCTACAATTTTATCCTTGTTGGGTCCAGCGGCAACCTTAATGGCATCGTAGGCATCAATCAGTGCCAGAACATCTCCTGTAGGTTCAATACCGCCATTTGCAGTTGATCTTCCATCTGCGTACCATTTGCCATAGGCACTATACCAAGCAGCAAAGTTGCGCATTGGTACAACCTGATCAGGGCGAATTGCTGGTGAAACAATGCTTATACCTTCAAACTTAGCTTCAACATCGTTGGTAAGAATTGTCCTACCAACTTCTGGATCAACCTTATCCAAAACCCTCACACCGATTTTCTCATAAGCGCCCTGGAGTAAGGTGAGCCAGTCACCTTTGAGTGAAGGCTGCTGAATCGAAATGATGATTTCCAAATCTCGATTCGTTCCCTTCATTTTCCGGTAAGTACCCGCTCTTTGGTCCCAAGGTTCGGTGAGTTCATCGAGTAATGCATTTGCCCTTGCGACATCGTATTCGGTCCACTTCGTGAGCCACTCCGGATGATGACCAAGCGTGCCAGCTGAAGGTGCTGCTTGTTGCGGAGAAGATTGGCCATTCATCAAGGTATTATTCATCAAATTTCTGTCAACTGCTATGGATAGAGCTTCCCTAAAGCGAATGTCTTGGAACAAAGCGCGTTTATCTAGGTCTTTAGTAGTTTGGTTTAGAGCTAATCCATAGCCCCCTTGCCAATCCACTGAAACCCAGGACACTACACTATGTGTTCCTTGGGTTGCACGCACAACAGTGGAATAATCGGCAAATTCAATCTCCGAAACACCAAACTCACCGGCAGCCTGCTTTAACGTTCTTTGTTCTGCTTCATTAACAATAACGACTTTGATGCTGTCTACATACGGTAATTGACGTCCTTCACTGTCTACCTTCCAAAAATACGGGTTCCGAACTAGCTCATAGACTTCACCCACTTGATTCCAGTTATCTTTTACAGCAATAAAGCTCCGCAACTGTGGGACAATAGCATAATCCCAGTGATAATACCCTATAGCATTGCCTAAGGTACTGTAGTTATCCCATTGTCTGTTAAAATCACGATTTGCATTTGCCAAAGCCTCTTGTTCTGTGATTAGTGGGAAGTTTGGCTCATCAGTGACACCATCTTTACGGGCTACGTAGTTGACATAAAAGTGTTTTGGTCTGAACAGCCACTTGTTATCTACGGCTACAGCCTCTGGGAAATTTGGTTTTGGCGCAGCAAAGGTTACTGTAAACTTATAGTCGTCAATCTTCTCAAATTCAGCCCAATAGGTTTGTCCGTCCTTTATAGTTTGGTAGCAATTATAGGCCCTTGTTGTAAACGGCGTATGATAAGCCTCTTCATCTACTGCAACTGGAGTACGGTCTGGATTTAACGCCGGAGTCGACATGTGATCATAGTAGAAAATAACATCATCTGCCGTAAACGGATGACCATCCGACCACCGCATTCCTTCACGCAGTTCAATGGTCCACACGGTTCCATCTTCGTTGGAGTAGAAATCCTTAGCTACGTTTGGTTCTACCTCACCAGACCCGTCCTGCTTAAAGCGGAACATGCTCTGTTCGGTGTACGGTCCCCAGGTCCAACGGCCGGAGTCCCTCGTCGTGATCGTAACACTCCCACCATATTCTCCTAAGGAAATGATATCGGGCTCAACCATTACATCAGCTGCTACCGGTATGCGTTCCTCCAAGGGGGGCAATTCCCCGTTTTTGACTCGTTCGGCAAGGATTGGAGCTTCTTTCGTACTAGCTTCGACCAGATCGTTTTGGGCGCAACCAACAAGAACAGTGAACATAAGTAAAGACACGAACACTAAAGATCCTAACTTTTTCAGGTTCTTCCACTTCTTCATCATTCATCCTCCAGTCTTTTTTTGCATCTAGCTTGCGCTACGAGTTAAGTATGTTTTATGGATTATGCAAAACATACTTATCATTAAACGTATGGTATCATAAACTTTACATAATGTAAAGTCTTTTAATACAAAACGCTCCGTCCATGCTCATGGAATCTCTAGCGCTGTTACCGTCCGCGCCTCCATCTGCATAGCATGAGCCTAGAGCTGTTCTTGGGTGCTTTTGAGAAGAATCCCCGAAAAAACATACTTTATTCGTAAAGCTTTGATTGAACTTTTTGTCGAAACATATTATCATATTATTCGCATGATGTTTAGTTAATGATAGATTGGGGGTGATGACATTGGCAAAACAGGATTTTCTTTATTTACAAGTCTATAGAGATTTGAAAAGTAAAATCGACGATGGTGTTTACCAACCAGGAAAAAAGCTACCCCGTGACAGTGAGCTCAAGGAAGAATTTGGCGTTAGCATGATTACGGTAAGGAAAGCTCTTGATATTTTGAAGAAAGAAGAAAGAGTGCAGAGAACTCCTGGCGTCGGTACCTTTGTCACAGGCAACCATGGTTCAGAAGCGGAACAGCGGAACGAAACCGAAGGTACTCAAGCTGCAAAAAGAATCGGGGTCGTCATGGAGCATGTATCGAGTTCCTACGGCCTAGATTTACTCTACAGACTTGATCAACTCGCCGAAGAACAGGGCTATAAGACCATAGTCCGATTCTCTTACTATGATAGGGCAAAAGAAAATGAAGAAATTGATTTTCTGATCCATGCCAACATTGACGGGCTCATTGTCATGCCTTGCCACGGAGTTTACTATAATCCGAAAATCTTGAGACTAATCCTGGAAGGCTTTCCCATGGTAGTTATCGACAAGAAGCTGGACGGGATTTCGGTTCCGTCTGTGCGAACAGATAACAAACAAGCGATCAAAGACCTAGTAAACCATTTATGGGAACAAAAGTGTAGAAGTATTGGGTTTGTATCTGCGCAGATTGTTGGAACATCGTCCTTGCAAGATCGCAGAGACGGGTTTTATGAGGCTGCAAATGAATACAGTCTAGAAAACCTCTCCGAGTGTATACTCAACTTCGATGAGGCAGTATATGATCATCGACCTAGTGAGCATAACGTAAACATGGTTGCGGATTACCTGGTGAAAAACAGGGGTGGAATTGATGGCATCGTCTGCGCGGAATATAGTTTGATACCCGCCATTTTGGAGGCGTCTCGTCGCACAAAGTCTGGGGTCGGGCAAGCGATAAAAATCTGCTGTGTAGACGGCCTAGCTGGACTACCTTATGCGCATATGAAGCAAAACGAGATTGAAATGGCAAATCAAACATTTGCCTTGCTGTTAGCGCAAATCGACAAAACGAACCAGAATACTGATATTGTGATTCCAGCCATCTTCGTACGGGCTCAGACCAATTAACCCGCTAGTAAGGGAGTAGGAGAAACAGCCACTTCTGGCGTGGCTGATCTCCCGCACCGATCTCTTAGAAGTTATTCCGCACCACAAAGAACCACCATCAGCATGATGGTGGTTCGGTGCTTCTTGTCAACCTTTAGATTAATCCCGCCCAAACTTGGAAACAGGTTTGCGGAGTTCTTCCATGGTGAGGGATCGGACCGCAGCCCTCGTGATATGGGGATGATCGCTGTCCATAAAGTCCACTCCCATGCGGGCATAATAGCGTGCTTCCTGCGGATCTTCGCAGTAGCATTGCAGTCCAAGACCTGCGTTATGTGCTGTATTGATCAACTCTGGGGAAAAATACTCCCGACTCATATTGAGAATATTGGCTCCGCTGGATTTTGCCACAGAAACTGGATCGACTAAACGGGCACCAAAGTTGATTGCACAGGCCAGCCCCGGAGCCAGCCGTTTCACTTCAGCAATCAAGATGTGGTCAAATGAGATCACAAGACAGTCATCAATCCGGTTATATTTTTCTAGAATCTGCACTACTTTGGTCGCTAGACTCAAATCAAAGAATGGATAAGGACCTGACTTCAGTTCTACGTTAAGGCGAATGTCTTGTGCCCAGGCGACCAGTTCTTCAAGAGTCGGGATGCGTTCGTTACGATACTCAGGGCCAAACCACGAGCCTGCATCTAATTCGCGCAGCTCAGCTAGAGTATGGGCACCTAAGTAGCCTTGACCATTTGTTGTCCTATCCAAAGTAGCATCATGACAGATAACTACTTCGCCATCACTGGTTAACTGTACATCGAACTCGAGGAGATCTGCACCTAGCTCGCGCCCCTTCGCAAAAGCCGCCATCGTATTTTCTGGTGCAGAGCCTGCGGCACCCCTATG
>CAZAJB010000027.1:0-14513 GCA_964485345.1 uncultured Clostridiaceae bacterium | reverse complement strand
GCCTCTTAACGGGTCTATCTAAACTTTGGCAGCCAATCACCATGGGCTTCCATCAAATCATCACACAAAGAGATAATATCATCGATGGATAACTCCGAGGATGTATGTGGATCTAGGAGAGCTGCCTGGTATACATAGTCTTTTTTCAGCGTAACAGCAGCCTCAATCGCTAGTAACTGGACATTAATCTGCGTCATATTCAAGCTAGCCAACTGGATTGGTAATTGGCCTACATAGGTTGGGCTGATACCAGAGCTATCCACCAAACAAGGGACTTCTACTACCGCTTCGTTGGGCAAATTCGTGATTAGTCCTGTGTTTAAAACATTGCCACCAATCTTGTAAGGGACATCTGTTTCCATAGCCTCCATGATATACGATCCATACTCCTCACTACGGTGATGGGTCAGGTCGAGATTATTCACTAAATCTTCCCGCATGTGATTCCATTCCTCAATCTGTCTTACGCACCGTCTGGGATACTCGTCTAGCGGAATATTGAAGCGTTCAATGAGTTCTGGATACTTGCTCTTAATGAAGTATGGTAGATACTCGGCATTATGCTCACTTGACTCTGTCACATAGTACCCGAAACGCTTCATCATCTCGTAGCGTACCATGTCATTATGAGGACCAGGGCGTTTAGCAGCTCTATCCTTAATCTCTGGATAGAGATCCACTCCGTTTCTCGACACGTCCAGTAACCAGGCCATGTGGTTGATACCGGCAATATGGTAGCGCACATTATCCGTAGGCATCTCCAAACCCTTCAAAAGATCTCTAGCGGCTCCCTGAACACTGTGGCATAATCCAACCGTCTTAACGCCTGTATAGCGCAACATAGCACCGGTCAAAATAGCCATGGGGTTTGTGTAGTTCAAGAACCAGGCATCGGGACAGACTTCATCCATATCCTTCGCAATGTCAAACAAGACTGGAATCGTCCTTAAGGATCGAAAGATACCGCCAATACCTAAGGTGTCAGCGATGGTCTGCCTGAGACCATACTTCTTGGGTACCTCAAAGTCTATGACGGTACTGGGCTCATATCCTCCAACTTGAATGGCGTTGATGACATAGTCGGATCCGGTCAACGCCTGGCGACGATCGGTGTAAGCCACGATCTTACCGTAATTACCGGTATTATTGTTGATACTCTTTAGCATGGCCGCAGAGTCACGAAGACGATCGGGGTCAATGTCATACAAAGCAAACTCCGACTCACGCAACGCTGGAGTCAACAAACAGTCACCAAGGATACTCTTGGCAAATACCGTACTACCTGCACCTAAGAATGTAATCTTCGACATGCACTTCTCCTCCTATTCGCTATCGTTCTTTCTGCGTAAACTTGTCCCAGCGTGTTTCCACACCTTCCGATAAATCTATCGTTGCTATGATGGGAAAATGATCCGAAGGGAGCACGCCTTTCACTTTGCCCTCTAACACGTCTGCATCTAGAATCGTGACATTGTTTGTAGTGAAAATATAATCAATGGGGCCAGGTTCTGCTACACCCTTGAACTCATGAGACGTTCCCACATCTCCTTTGCCTTGGCTATGCAGAGCATCAAGCAATTGGCTACGTAGAAAATTGATGGGCGCACTCCCCGGTTTGCAGTTAAAGTCACCCGTCAGAATACAGGGCACTCCCTCTTGGATATACCTGGATATCTCTTGCCAGATTAGTAACGTTCCTTTTTCTCTGGCTTCCTCTCCGCTATGGTCAAGATGGGTGTTGAAAAAGGCAAACTCTTCTTGCGTTGATCTGTGCCTAAAGATACCCCAGGTGCAAATTCTCGGCAAGGAAGAGTCCCAAGATTTGCTGCCCGGCAAAGCAGGAGTCTCAGACAACCAGAACTGGTTCCAGCCTACCATGTCCAGTTCGTCCCTCCGGTAATAAATGGCGTTATACTCGTTTTCGTCACCTTCCCAGCGTCCTTCACCAATGCGATCGTAGGCCGGGATCCGCCCATCTAAGTCTTGGAGCATGGGTAAGAGTCCTTCTTGGGTGCCAAAAATCAGTGGTTTGTTTTGGAGAATGACTTCGGCCACACTCTCGCGTCTCTCTGGCCACCCATACTCCCCGTCACCGTTATTCCAATAACGCAGATTAAACGACATTATCCTCAACTGCAAAAAAGACTCTCCTCTCGCTTACCATGATCTGCCGCGCTAACTCCTTTACAGTACATTATCCGCTCCCAACTTGATTCGACGTTTGAGTCACATTCATAGCCATCTTATTTGCCAGCATACTGGCTGCTCCTAAGGCGAAGAGAACACTCCAAACAGTTACAACAGATCCCCAGCCCCAAAGACTAACTACAATACCTGTGAGTATTGTCATAAGAGCCGAACCTACATACGATGCGAAGTCTAGATATCCAGCCAAGGTTGAGGACTTGCCAGTTGACACAAATCTCATGGGAATGGCTGAAAGCAAGAGTACGTTGATCCCATTGACAACGAATGAACATACTCCAATCATCAGGCTTAGATACAAGGTGCTGCCTGTAGTAAACGTCTGACTGAGCAGCAAAGCGATAATGGCACCAACTGCGAACAGCAAGCTTACCGATTTACGCTCGTCATTGCCCAAATGGCTATTCAGCCAACTAGCAAAGAGCACCCCGGCAAATCCCATGATGGGGATAATCAGTGAATAGCCCACTGCACTGGTGATGTCTAGACCACGGGTTTGCATGAGCAGTGCCGGCATCCATAAGTTGATACCATCTTTGATCATACCTTGAAACATTGTGGTGATGGAAAGGAGCAATAAATACGGTTGCTTGAGAAAAGCAAAGGTATCTTGGAAGTATTGGCGTAAGGTCGGGCTCTGCTTTTGTGGAGGGACCTCACTTGCGATCTCGATTCCCACATCTGCCGGTTTATCTCTCACTTGTCGCAGCCAGAACAAGGCTTGCAGGGTCAAGACGGCAGCAGGAACCCAGAAGACTACCCTCCATTGACCTGAAATGGCTAAGATCTGTCCCGAGAGCCACCACGAAAACAACGCACCGAGTACAAAGGATGTTCCTAAAATGGTTGAAACGGTGTTCCTTTGTTGAGGGAGAACCCAATGGGATGTAACTTTGACAATAGGTCCCCATCCAGTGGATTGAAATATGCCGTTGATGCCCCAGATAAGGGCCATGGCCGTGAGCGTACTGCTAAACCCAAAAAGCAAATTGCAGATCGCTGATCCGATGAGACCGCCGAATACATACCAGCGCGCTGAAAAGCGATCACCCAAGGAACCGTTGATTAGTTGTCCGAATGCATACACCCAATAAAAGGAGCTGCTCACCAAACCTGTCGTCACCGTCGTCCAGCCGAACTCGCTTTCGATGACAGGCAAGGCGACCGCTAGATTCAGGCGGCCCACATAGTACAGAATATAAGTTAGCCATACCGTGCCAATAACACGCCACTGCCACAGATGGTGCTTTTCGACGCCCTTTGTTGCAACATAGTCTTTCAATGCGCTTCGCTTTATCATAGTATCACTATAAGAAAATCGGATTCGTCCAAGCGGTACTACCGTCCACACCAACTACTTCTGCCCTGACATACTTTTCCTGGCCGCCTAACCGATGGGAGGCTGAACTAAACGTAGTTCCTGGGGCAGGAAAATAACTCCCCCCTCTTTCCTCATACGCTACAAAATGAATGGCCTGGGCCGGAGACGATTCCACATAAACCCGGTTACCCTCTATACCATAATCGATAATCGTCGGACCGTTGGAAGAATAGAAACGCCCGGCAACTATGGCTTCGGTAATATCCCTAATTGTCAGACTGGGGGCGTTAACGGAAATCCAGCCACCGCAGCGGTCGTCTAACCTATGGTGAGCGTCATCAGTGGCGACCCCCCAGACAGGAATTCCACGGCGCAAGAACGCGTCCCAATGCCATAAACAAAGTCCGGTATGATCCTCGAGGGCACATCCATGATTGTAAATCTCCATGGCGACAAAACCACGTAAATCCTTGATATCATCCCACTCCACCCGCGACCAATCCGGATGGCAGTAAATTGACAAATAATCGTTGGCTGCCAGATCGTCAAGAATAGACTGAGCTCCCGCAATATCCTTCAGGGGATACTCTGCGCTCGTTTCCAAATGGCGTGCTCCTTGTCCATCTTTATGGATACCGACAATATGGTGGCAGCCAAATCTCGAAAGGCTTACTCCCAGTTCAATCCCTGGAATAATGAGAAATCCATCTTCATTAAGTTCTTGCCTATTGGAATAAAAATCGTGATCGGTCAAAGCCAGAAAATTCCATCCCTGTTCCTGATAAAGTCTAGCAACTTCAGCAGGGTCGAGCTTTCCGTCTGATTGCGTAGAATGCGTATGGAGATTACCTTTGAACCAACCGAACTTCTGATTGAAAGCGGACTTACGAACCAATACCAACACTCCTTCGGCCCAATTGCTTATTGTCTGATCTGTAAGGTATAGCGTCTGGTCTCGAATCACTGTACGATCTCAGTGCACTTCTGCTTGTGCCTCAAATCTCCTTTCGTGTCGGATCAATTTCAAGCCTGAGTCACTCATAAAACATTCAATTAAGCCAATCATGGCCGTTGCCTCGAAAAAGAGCAAGAATTTTCTTTACTTCATGCCCAGGTTATTGTAGGTTAAGTATGTAAAGTAAATATGGTCTTAGCTCATATTGGCCTGCAAATCTGGAGCGGGAGTATCTACGTGGCAACCTATATTGTCTACGCTATGAGTGCCCCAATAAGCCTAGGACTGGTACAAATTTGCCATTCTGCAGCCTGTCGAGACACTCGAGGGCTGTTTTCTTGGTGCTTGTGGAATGGCGTCAGTCACTTCTTAGCATAGAAAAAAATCACAAAGAAATGTGAGGGATGGTCCATGGAGAATTTCTTCAAATTGAAAGAGAGTGGCACTAATGTTCGCACCGAGATTACTGCTGGATTGACAACCTTCTTTGCCATGGCGTACATCATCATGGTTAACCCGGACATGCTTGCTCTCTCGGGCATGCCTTGGGGGGCAGTTTTCTTGGCCAGCATCATGGCCGCTATCGTCGGTACACTGGTTATGGGTTTGTTCGCTAATGTGCCTTACGCACAAGCTCCTGCTATGGGTCTGAACGCCTTCTTCGTCTTCACCGTTGTTTTCGGTTTGGGTTTTGCCTGGCAAGAAGCATTGGCCATGGTATTTATGTGTGGTGTTTTTAACATCTTGATTACTGTCACCAAGGTTCGGAAGCTAATCATCAAATCTATCCCCGAGAGTCTGCAAAACGCAATCGGCGGTGGTATTGGAATCTTCATTGCCTATATCGGTTTTCAAAACGCAGGGCTTATAGCTTTTGACTCAGGCGTCCCAGCCCTAGTCGCCTTGAATACCCCAAGTGTCTTACTGACCATCGCTGGTCTGATCCTGACTGTCATTTTGCTCGTCCGGGACGTAAAGGGTGCCATCTTCATCGGAATCGCAGTCACAGCTCTTCTGGGCATCCCCTTGGGAGTGACGCAAATGGGTTCGACCATGAGTTTCTCGCAAGCCGTCTCGGAACTGGGAGTTACCTTTGGTGCCGCCTTCGGTAATCCTGGTCTTTTATCACTCTTTAGTGATGCGAGCAAGATTCCTTTGGTACTCATGACGATCTTTGCCTTCAGCCTCTCCGATACCTTTGATACCATCGGAACATTCATCGGAACCGGCCGAAAATCAGGCATCTTTTCTGCGGAAGATCAAGCTGCATTGGAGCGTGGTTCAGGCTTTAAATCGAAGATGGACAAGGCTCTCTTTGCCGACGCCGCTGCAACATCGATCGGTGCTATCTTCGGTACCTCAAACACGACAACCTTTGTAGAAAGTGCCGCAGGAATTGGTGCAGGCGGAAGAACTGGTTTGACATCTGTGGTTGTAGCTGTCTTGTTTGCCCTAAGCGCCTTTTTTGCCCCGGTGATCAGTGCAATTCCCTCTGCGGCCACAGCACCAGCCTTGATCGTCGTTGGCGTTATGATGCTCTCCTCCTTCAAAGAAGTGAAGTGGGACGATCTCGCTGAGGCAGTTCCGGCTTTCTTTGCAGGTATCTTCATGGCCCTCTGCTATAGCATTTCCTATGGTATCGCAACAGGGTTCATTTTCTATTGCATCGTCAAGATCGTGAAGGGCGAAAGCAAAGACATTCACCCCATCTTGACCCTCTCCACCCTCCTCTTCATCCTCAACTTTATCATCATGGCCTTTATTTAGGGGCCAGGCCCCCACACAATTTGACGAATATCGAACTACAAAGGAAAGCCACCGCGAGGGGGCTTTCGTTCGTCGGCACTTGAGGCTGGCCATGCTGAGTGGCAAGGGCAAATCGCTTGGCGGAATTGGTGCCTGGCTTTTTCGATAACTTATTGACCACACTGGTCGACTTCGGTATAATAGAATCGACCGGAGCGGTCAAGAAAGGAGGAATACCTATTACGGAAGCCTTTTTTAAGTTGGAAGCAGAAAAGCAGCGCCGGATTATGGACGCGGTTCTAAGGGAGTTTGCCGAGCACGGCTATGCTAATGCTTCTACGAACCGCATGGTGCAAGAAGCCCAGATTAGCAAGGGCATGCTATTTTACTACTTTAAGAATAAGGAAGAATTGTTCCGCTATGCTTTTGAGTACAGTCTCGAATACATTGACAAGGCATATGTGGAAAGGTTGGATTTCACAGAACCAGATTTTCTCCTTCGCTACACCAAATCCGTTAACGCCAAAATGCAGGCCTACTTGAAAAAACCACTGGCCTTCACATTTGTGGCCGAAATCTACCTAAAGAAAGACGGTGTAGCTGTGGTGCCAGACCTGTACGGACGACTCGAAGAAATGACAGGCAGCGGCCACGAACAGCTTTTTGCCAATGTGGATACCAGTCGCTTTCGCACGGATATTTCGCCGGACTACGTCTTCAATTTCGTTCGTTGGTCCGTTGAAGGGTATCAGAAGGAGATCATTTCGGCACTTGAGGGCAAGCCCTTTCTCAATGCTAACTGGGAATCGTATTCTGCAGATTTCCACAAGTTCCTCGATGTCTTACGACGCATCTTATACAAGGAGGCTGACAATGGCGATTCTAAAGATAAATAACGTCACCAAGAAGTTTGGGAATTTCACGGCTTTAGACGGGATTAACCTAGAGGTTAATCAAGGGGAAGTGTACGGTTTTATTGGGCCTAATGGAGCGGGTAAAACTACCACCATCCGCCTTCTCTTGGGCATCCTCAAGGCCACCAGCGGTTCGGCCCAGATTTTCGGGAAAGATGCTTGGCATGAAGCGGTAGAGATCCATAAACGTATTGCCTATGTACCTGGCGATGTAAGCTTATGGTCGAATCTCACTGGTGGTGAAGTCATTGATCTTTTCGTCAAACTGCGGGGGTCCAATAATAAAAGCCGGCGAGAAGAACTGATCAGGCGCTTTGACCTCGATACGACGAAAAAATGCGGCACTTACTCAAAAGGTAACCGTCAAAAAGTGGCCCTTGTGGCAGCTTTTGCAGCTGATGCCGATCTGTATATCCTCGACGAACCCACATCAGGCCTTGATCCGTTAATGGAACTAGTTTTTCAGGAATGCATCACCGAAGTGAAGGATGCCGGAAGAAGTGTCCTGCTTTCCAGCCATATCCTTTCCGAGGTGGAAAAGCTCTGCGATCGTGTGAGCATCATCCGCCAGGGCCAGATCATTGAATCCGGTTCCCTCAAAGAGCTACGCCATTTGACCATGAACCGGGTGCGGGTGGAAACGGCCCAGCCCATTGCTGGTTTGCGCGAACTCTCTGGCGTTCACGATGTGCAAGAGTTTGCAGGTGGTGCCGCCTTTCAGGTAGAGGGTGCCCAGATGGGCGAGGTCATAAAACACATTAGCCAGTACAGTATTCTGGCCCTGGAAAGTACACCACCTACTCTGGAGGACCTCTTCATCCATCACTACCAGGGAGAGAGGTGATTTGATGTCTAGGCAACTTTTCCACAACACCCGCCTCTTAGCTGGCCTTATCCTGCGTCGTGACAGGGTTCAGATCCCTGTTTGGGTAATCTCCATCGTCCTTTTCTCCATCGGCGTGGCCATGAGCTTCCCCAGTTTGTACCCTGCGGGGCCAGAGCGGCAGATTATCGCCCAAACCCTGGAAAACCCCGCCATGATCTCCATGCTCGGGCCAGGCTATGGACTTGACAACTACCACATCGGTGCCATTACGGCCCACCAGATGCTTCTGATGACGGCGGTGGTAGTGGCAATCATGAACATCCTCCTCACCATTCGCCACACCAGACGAGACGAGGAAAATGGACGAATTGAAGTTATCCGTTCTCTACCCGTTGGCCGGCTCTCCACTGCGGTAGCTACCATGCTTGTCCTTGTTATGACCAACATCAGCCTAGGCTTGATGACAGGCGTTGGCCTAGGTCTATTGGGGCTGGAAGGGATGGAGTGGGCCGGTTCCATTCTTTACGGCGCGGTTTTAGCCGCAGTAGGTATCTTTTTTGCCGCTGTCACCTTGTTTTTTGCTCAGCTGACAGAAACATCGCGGGCGGCACTAGGTTATGCCTTTGGCTTTTTGGGTGCAGCCTATCTTGTCAGGGCCGTTGGCGATATCAGTAGTGAAGTACTTGCTCGCATTTCTCCCTTGGGGTTAGTCCTACGTGCCCAGGTGTATGTGCAAAACTATTGGTGGCCCATTGGGATCGTATTGTTACTGGCCGTCTTCGTAACAATTGCTGCCCTGCGCCTTAACACCACCAGGGATCTGCAAGCGGGGCTCATCCCTGCAAAACCCGGGCGAAGTCAGGCCTCACCCTTTCTCCAAAGTCCTTTGGGCTTGCTCTTACGTCTAGAAAAGACCACAATCATCGGCTGGGCTGTGGGCATGCTCATTCTCGGTGCGTCCTATGGTTCTGTGTTTCGTGATGTGGATTCCTTTTTCCAAACCAGTGATCTGTACCAACAGATTCTCCCCAGGATAGAAGGGTTCTCGCTCACGGATCAGTTCGTGGCCATGCTGCTTTCTATTTTGTCTATGATGGCAGCTATCCCTGCACTCTTGGTTTTGCTCAAACTTAGATCCGAAGAAAGAGCCAACCGTACAGAACATCTTCTAGCGAGGGCAGTTTCTCGTACAAAGCTAATGGGAAGTTTCTTGTTAGTTGCAGTGCTGGTAGCCCTGATTATGCAGGTCCTTAGTATTCTTGGTCTGTGGTCAGCGGCGGCCATGTCGGTAAATGGCGATCCCTTCCCCTTGGGTGAAACTCTCAAGGCGGGGATGGTGTATGTTCCTGTTGTTTGGATTCTGCTGGGTTTGGTCGCAGCCCTCATTGGGTTTTTCCCCAAGAGTGCCAGTGCAATTTGGGCGTATCTCAGTTATACCTTCTTTACCGTATACTTTGGCGGTCTCCTACAGCTACCGAGCTGGATGGCCAAGTTAAGCCCGTGGGGGCATATCCCCAATATACCCTTGGAACCAGTTAAGGGCGGTACTGTAGTCATTCTTCTACTGGTGGCCGTAATCCTGATGGGGCTTGGCTTTTATGGTTATAACCAGCGAGATATTCACGGCTAAAAAAGACCGGGAGGTTGGATAGTCCAACTCCCCGGTTTTTTCTTGTCACTGCAGCGGTGTTCTGGGATCCATGGGGCGATCGCCAGCGATATTACCATCCTGTCCGATTAAGTGACTCATGCCACGAACGAGGGTATCGTCTTCGAGTACGCTATAGAGATGGTAGCCCAAATCTTCTCGACCAACGAGAATATCCTCGAGAACCTCAACGGTTCCATAATCTTTCAACTGATGTGCCCGTTCAATCGTCTTACGCATCATCTGCTGAATTTTGAGCTCGTGCTCCAAATCATTCCTCAAGAAGTCTCTAATGGAATACCTGCCCTCTGGTTCACACTTAATGTACGATAACTCATGTTGCGTCACCGGATGCGCAGTGGGAACCATACCAAGCCTGGCGACCCGCTCACCCACTTCATCAATGTGCTTGGTGGTTTGTTCAATATGTTCTTCTAACAACAGGTGGAGGCTGAGGAATCCCTCAGCTCCTTCGCTGAGCCAATGGTGCTTGTTATATTGATGGAGTGCTACTGTCAGGGCACACTGGTGTTCATCAAGCATCAAGGCCATTTCTTCCCGCACCTCGAATGGCAAGCTAATTCCACTACCAACCTTCTTGGCGGTACGCGGCTGTTGACGCACAATCATCTCATGCTCCGTGGCATGCCCCGGCATCTTCGGATCAAAACCAAATTTGTCTAGCTTAAACTGGCCTTCGAACGCTTTCAGATCCTGAGCTACGATTTTCATGTCCTGCGCTGTGGGTGTAGGTGGCTGTAAATTGTTCTGCATAATGTCGACTCCTCCAAGGTAGATTAGTTTACTTGTAGTGTCTCTATGGCTGAGAATTATATGCAGGACAGATCGTGCCGCTAGAACATGGCTAGGAAGCAATCCGAGTGATCATCACACTGATCGTCACACGCCTTGGGATCCACGGAAAGAAACACGAGAGTCTTGATCTTCTCTAGCGATAAGCGCCCTAATCCCGGTCACAAGGGATCGTAGCTCTGTTAGATCTCGAGTCAACCTAGATCGCATTCGCCTTAGCCACCCTATTTCGCCCGCTCTCTTTGGCCTTGTACAAAGCTTGATCGGCCAAAGCTAAACGTTCGCTAGAAACCTCTCTTGAACAGGAATGAGGGATGTTACGCCAAAGCTGGCCGAAAAACTTGTCTGGTCCTCTATCTTGGCCCGCAATGCTTCAGCCACCTGGGCTGCGCCATCCTCGGTCGCGTCGAGCAAAATAGCGGCGAATTCATCACCACCCAGACGCGCCACCGCATCGCCAGGGCGCCTGGTCACATCCTGTAGGAGAAAGGCCAGATCTTGCAAGCATTGATCGCCCATTAAGTGCCCATGGTAGGACGGAGAATCCCCACCCTTGTCTAGGGCGGGGATTAGAACCTCTAAATATAGTCTGAAATATAGGGTTTCTTGCGAATCACAGCAGCATCCAAAAGCTCAATGGTCTCCTCGCTTGCCTCTAGGCGGCCTAGCGCTGCTAGATCTGGTGCCCGTTTGTAACCAAGTAGCAACGTGGTTACAGTGCCAATGGATAGCCTAACCTCATACCTGGATGGTTTTGTGGTGAGTTCGCCCACACCACCACCAAACTCCACCGTATAGCTCCTGTTATTCCATTCCAAAAAGGGATCCGAGATCCGAAAGGTCAGGGATTTCCCGTCTGCCTCAGTTCGAAAGCGATACTGCCGAAGAAAGAGCTCAAAATCGACAATGCGCCCCATAATGTAGGGCCTGATCGTCTCCTTAATATCACTATCACTTAAGGCAAAGGCAATGGATTCACCGGAGTAATTGTTACCACGCACCTCATCAACCATGGAGTCATGAGCATTAATATAGCGCAATAGACCCATCTTCGCTTCCATATTGATGTAAACCATTTCTTTGACGTACATAGTATCAGCATCAATACGGTAGACCATGTAGGCAAGCGGTACGCGATCCTCTCCATAGTAGATAGCCACCGTGGTATCATCCACATCCCAGCGCCAGTATTCATCCCAAGCTAAGTCATTGCGAAACAAACAGCCGTGGGTCTTCTTCGCAAACCTACTATGGAGAGCAATTAAATCCGGGCTGTCCCCGGGCACTCTACGCACATAACCGGGGACTTCCTTCCTTACCAGCATCTTAGCGTCACGAATGCGCCAGGTCATCTTATCGGAGATGATTTCCCACCCGCGGTGGCGATAAAGTGGGATGGAAAAGGGATAGAGAATCGCAACGGATTGACCTCGTTCGCGCATCTCAAGCAGACTTTGTTTCATCAGCCTCGACATCAAACCCCTGCGTGAGTATTCGGGATACGTGGCCACACTGGTGATAAAGCCAATGGGGAAAATGGCTGAGTGAATATTCATGTCCATGGGGTAGACCGCAAACTGCGAGACCAGTGATCCCTGATCAAAACAGCCTAAGACATGGGCATTTTCTAGCACTGGGAACTTGGATTTCCGAATCTCGTCATTTTCCCAGCCATAGTCCAGCAAGTTCTTTTCGGTGACCTGGAATGCATAGCGAAGCAGTTCGTTGTATTGGTCAATATCTGCAATGGATAGTTTTCTGATCTCTATGGTTTGGTTCGTCATCAATGCCACCCTCGATTGTTGAGTTCATACACAAAAACCACGTAATGCTACTATTATTCCCTGTCTAGGTTGTGAAAACCTTTATGTCCGAATTTAGCCGGATGGTTTTGCTGGCACGTAGGAGTTTGACTGCAACTGGCACAGAAAGTTAGCTAGTTTCCTTGCGCCCTAGCCAGATTGTTGATAACATATTAGCTAGAAAGGTGGCGATTGTGGATGAAGGTGAATTCTACAGATTTTCAAAATGCGGTGGGAAAATATCTTGCTTTGCTGGAAAGGGAACCGGTCATCATTACAAAAAATGGCAGAAGCGTGGCCAGAATTACGGCCTATACCGATCCAAGCGACTTCTTCATTAACGAAGCAAAAGGCAAGTACAACGTACGTTCCCAAATCAGATATGAAGAATACTTGGATTTGGTGGAAAATTCTGACCAGCGTTATGAACTGATCAGGGGAGAAATCTACTTGTTAGCTTCACCAAGTTTTCAGCATCAGGTGATTGTGAGGGATGTATCTATGCAGCTGCAGAACTTTTTGTCAGCCGGTCCCTGTCAGGCAGTAACGGCCCCACTCGATGTTCGTCTTTACGGCTGGGCCACCAAGTTCAGTGAGGATCCCAATGTGGTGCAGCCAGACGTTGTCGTCATCTGCGATCCGGAGCGTGTCAACGACGATGGTAGGTATGAAGGAACACCAACCCTCATTGTGGAGGTCCTCGCCCCTTCTACCCGAAGCAGGGATCTGATCACCAAACTCGAGTTATATCGGCGAAGTGGAATCCAGGAGTATTGGATCGTGGACCCCAAAGAAGAGGCGATCACACAGTATTCGTTTGACGAAAGAAGGGAGCCAGAGAACATTAGGATGATCAAGGGAGGCGAAGTACTTCAATCGGCCATCTTTGAGGGCTTAGAGTTGGATACGGCATCCCTGTTCATGAATCAATCCCAAATCCCCCGGTAAGTTCCGAGCGGTTCTTTTGGGGGGACTAGTAAAACAGGGATCCTTTCCGAGTTTAGAGATTGCAACTACTTACGTCCAACATCTGGCGAGCGTGTTTTCTTACAGTATCCATTTTGTCTTCCCAGGCGCTTGCATCATCGATATAATTGCATCCGAATACTCTCTGAGACATTTCCCTGATGATTCTGTATGCAGCCATGGAGTGGGTATTGGCAGGGTTACTATCGTCAGCTTCATTGGATATTCCCCTGATTCTCTCGTCGCCGCGCCAATAGATCAGTTCCACCAGCTTCGCCCGATACTCTAGGTCCAGGCTTGATACTTCTTGATATGTTCTGTGATCGTACGCATGTTGGGCCTCGTGCTTGAGAAACACAATCTGGAACTTGCTGCTTTCGATATCCCACAGGTTCCTTACGCAACATAAAGTCCCGTCCTTTCCGGCCCATCCGCCCGTTCCGGTGATTCCAAAAGAAATAAAGTCCAACCAACTTCGCGATATGAATCCATCCATCATCACAATACTGTATGGTTCGATACCGCTTGGTAATTCTACTTCATAGGCTTCTTCGGTCGAGCTTTTCCAGATGTAAGGGCCATAAAAACTCTGGGTATCTCCGCCCAGGTAGTGATATCCCTCGGCCTTCACGAGCATCTCAATCTCGTCTTCAATCGAGCTGTCCTTGGGCAAGGTCGGCCTGCCACCGCACAATCTCCATAATTCCCGAAAGAGCGTTTCTTTAGCATCGCCGTTGCGCATTTTTCTCCAAAACACGTTTCTATAATAGTCTTGGTAGATTTGATCTAGACGCGCGATAACGTTGTTGCTTGTCCTTGCTTGGTATTGCCCTTTCTCGAAAACATCAATGTACTGTTGCAACAGAGCGCTTTTGTCGGGAAATTGACCGAGGTAATCTACCGCAGCCCGCAATTGCCCTTTTAGTAAATACGACTTGAATGCGATCTCACTATACTGGCCCATGACTCCCTCCCTCTCTAGCCTTGCTATTAAAAGCCGCACGGTCACTCCCTTTTGTACCTGATCCATTCCTCCGTTAGCTTCTCTTGGTGGTAAGATCGTTGTGGCCCTACAGAACTGCATGATACATCAATGCGTAGATTACGTATTTTCCGAGTTTTTCCTGCAAGAAGCTCCAAAATTCTCCATAAACCATGGGTCAAGCCGGTGGAAAAAGCGTGGTCGAAGTTTATCATGGGACTACCAGTTCGGAATCCTGCCTTATAGTGCTTATGTGGGATCTCTGTAGGAGGAAAAGCCCTTTAGTGGTAGAAATATCCTAGTGTCACACCGCTCCATATTTGCACAGATTAAGA
>CAZAJB010000026.1:29323-30476 GCA_964485345.1 uncultured Clostridiaceae bacterium | reverse complement strand
TATTCGCCAAGAGAGCCAGCGCTTAACATGGCCCAAATACGCTTTTTGGGTCGTTCTACTGAAGCCCTTCATTTTCATCTCATCCACATACTGGCCTATGAATCGTTGTTGTTCGTCACTGAATTCGCTCTGGGTTTTTTCTTTGAATTGAACGTCTCCCTTCCCTTTAAGTTAAATGTGTTTTGAATTGTATAACCAATTCGACCATGTCAGCGAATCTCCTTCCCAGTAGATCTACATTTGGGGTGAAAAGTCATCCAGGATTTTTCGAGGTATGCTAAACAGCCTACTGCGATCGCCGACTCGTGCATCATGCTAATCCACACTAATCAGTCACCAATAGGCTTTTTGTGTCGCTATTCGATTTCTTGTCTAATGCCAAGCTTAAGGGCTTGTTTGGCATGCATGTGTCCAGGCTTAGTAGCGGGCTAGAGCTACCCTCTTGGTCCACTTGTTTTTAGCCATGCACTCTTTTTCTGGCCGCGGTCCGCAGATGGCTTAACCAGCTTAGACTTGCTTCGCTTTCCTGAGCAGGTTGCCCCTTAATCTGATGCTCCAGGAGATAGGTGAAATAGGGGCTGTTTTTCTCAGGGAAACTTTGGGGATCCCGGATCATTCGAAAGAAGCGTTCCCTGTTCTCTACTCGGCCGGCTTCCAATCCACGTTCTCGAAAGAGCCTTGTTGCTACTTCATAGCCCCTAGCAATCATCTGGGGAATATATTCCACTTCAAAGGTACCAATGTCGTAGATCAAAGGATTAATCGTCATAATTCTACTACCAGCTAAGGCCCGATCCTGCAAGCGATCTCGATATTGAGCGCGCATGATGATATCTAAAGACTGACTAAAAATCTCTAGAGGACCATCTTGCAAAACTGTATCCCTGCGCATACCGGCATAACCTAGATTCACGCCTAGGACCCTGGTAGCCTTGCCTAGGCGGACTGCAATATTGATGGGATACCCATCCCTCAGAGCACCATCCACATAACAATCTGGGCTTTGATCGTCTGAAAACTCTGCGGGAACGAATACCCCAGGAATGCTGATACTGGCCCGCACCGCCTGGGCAATGGTGAAATCGTCTCGCAGAGGATATTCAGCACATTTCCCCTCAGCATCCAAAACCAGTCCCATGGTCTTGTAATCACA
>CAZAJB010000026.1:0-29223 GCA_964485345.1 uncultured Clostridiaceae bacterium | reverse complement strand
GCCCTTACGCTGCCTCCCGATAAAACAAAACCAAGTTTATGTTTCAAATCGATAACCTCCTCAGAATCCATATATACTATACAGATTTGGGAAGCTTGTTCGTGCAAGTGGAGAATAAATTCGGTTGTTCAATTCACAGTATTCTGTTAATTCTTGTTACAAACAGGGAACGTCGCGTTGCCAAAAACAGCGCAAACCTAAAAAGCCAGCGCTTTAAACACGTTAGGTCGGAATATGATATCCATTTGAGTCAACGGCCAGTAACGCCAAATAGCCCTACCCACAACTAGGTTGCAAGGCAAAAAACCTACCCGACCAAAGCGGCTATCTTCACTATTGTTTCGATTATCACCTAAGACAAAATACGTACCCTCTGGAACAACCTGGGATGCGAATCCAACTCGGGCCGGGGCAAAGGTATAGTTCTCCTCAATGGGCTGATCATTGATATACACAACACCTTGAGTGATAGCCACCTTATCTCCAGGCAGACCAATCACCCGCTTAACAAATTGCTCACTGGTATCGGAAGGATTCTTAAAAACAATAATTTCGCCCCTGGATGGCTCAACAAACCGGTAGGAAATCTTATCCACCAACAGTCGCTCACCATGCTGTAAAGTGGGAAGCATGGAATCCCCGTTTACCGTGTAGGCACGAGCTATGAAGATCATGATAAAGGCTGCAATCAGGACTGCTGAACCTACTGTTTCCAAGAGTTCTCGGACTTGGCTTTTTTGTTTGCGGATTTCTGGTCTCAAAATACTTACCTCCAAAGTTGACGGGTGAATGTCTTCCAAGAGTTTTCCACACCCGGTACGACAAATCCTGCCTGCATTCACTTGGAAAGGCTGGAAACGGCACCCAAGGCTAAAGCTGCCAAAAACAAGATTGGCAAACCTCGTTATAAAGATGCAGCGACTCTCTAAACAGCCTCTCGTCCCGCGTGCGCAAAGCCTCATCAATTTGTTCCTTCAGAGTGATAGCCCAGAGAACGAGATCCACTTGTTCACGAATAAAGGCAGCCCAGCCTGGTGCTAATGCCACGGGAGGAATCGCTTCATTTGGCACAGCGACTTCTCCATACCAGTCAGGAGTGTCTTCCTTGAAGACAAGCTGCACATGGAGGATTCCAGTAAAATCTTGTAGGACGTCCCAAGCTTTCAGGGGATCTTGGATGGGAACCTCCCTCATTTGCTGCTTCTCCCTCTTTAGGCCCCCATTCACTAGGGTCAAGTGTTCTGATTCACTGCCAAGCTGCAATTCAAATCCTACTTCTACCGTTCCGATTTGGGAGATCGTCATCGTATTTGATAGATAGTCGCGAGTGGTAACAAAGACAAGTTTTTCCAGCAAGTCTGGATGCACACAGATTTTTTCCAACAGTTCCTTGCTGCGTTCATGTTTCAAGGGGACTTCACAAAAACGGCGCAATGCATATTCTTTGTGTATGACCATCTTGCTCCTCCTTGCTTGAGAAGATCACTACACTATATGCAAATTCCCGGTAAGAATACTCCCCCTTTGTTTTCCTAAATCTGAAGGCTCAACCCGTCATACGCCGGGAAAACGCCATCAGGTAACGTTTCTTGCATTTCCTGATGCTCAAGCAAATGGGAAAGGTGCGTGAAATACGTACGCTTGGCCTTAAGTTCGCTGGCTAGACGAAGGGCCTGTTCCACATTCATATGGGTGGGGTGGGGCTGGTGCCTGATTACGCCTAGAATTAAGATCTCCAAGTCTTGAAGTAGCTCCATCGAAGCGGGGGGAATATAGCTGCAATCGGTTATATAAGCGAGTTTGCCAATACGGTAACCAAAAATAGGCATACGCCCATGTAAAACCGGAATGGGCTCTACCACCACATCCTGAACCCGAAACGAATCGTCCACCACAATGGTTTCTACTTGGGGTTTCCCTCCACCCATCTGCGTTTTCCGGAAAACATAGGAAAAGACGTCCTTTAACTCTTTCACCGTAGGCTCATTTCCATAGATAGGAATGCTGTTGTCGGTAAACTTACTAAAAACGCGCAGATCATCGAAGCCAAAGACATGATCGGCGTGGCAATGAGTATAAAGCACAGCGTCAACTCGCTGGATATTGGCCCTTAAAGCCTGCAAGCGAAACTCCGTGGCCGTATCGATTAACAGGCTCGTCTCCTTTTCGCGTATCCAAAGGGAACTTCGAGTACGTTTATTTTTTGGGTTATCACTTTGGCAAACAGCACAGTGACAGGCTATAACGGGTATACCATGGGATGTACCTGTTCCCAAAAATGTAATTTCCATAATACCATTCTTTCCCTCCTTGACTAGAACCTTTGTTCTATATTATAATTACGTCGAACGGTTGTTCCTGCGGAGGTGCATTTCATGATCGTCTACTGTGGCTTACGCCATTTCTATATCCGCCATTTTAACCCACCTCAACATGCTTATTACATTTTAACACACAACAAGGAAATCTGGGATTTTTCCCCTGAGCTCAAAGAACACGGCTTTACAACTCATCCCCGGCGCCAGCCGACGACCTTGCATCTAGATAGACCGGTGCTCACCCTCCCCATTGCCTTAAATGACTTTACCATCTACACCGCAGACTGGCGTAAATTTGTCCAGCTCTATACCGAAGAGATCGAGGTGGAGTATCCCCATGCCTGGTACTTGCGTTTTAAAGAGCCTACCATTTTCGAGCAATTCATCATGGACTTTAGTGAGAAATTACAGCAAGAAAAAGGGGGCGGTATTTGGGGGGCTGGGCACAGCAAGTTAGTGGCCAAACTCGCCGCCCACAATCGTGCAGGGCACGGCAGGATTGTTTCTCCGGGACAAACGAAAGACTTTTTGCGCCAGATCCCTTTGCACCGCTTTCCCCTGCCCGAGGCAGCAGCCTTGGAGAAACTTGGCATAAAAACCATGGGGGAACTGGGGGAAATTCCCTCTGTAGAACTGAGCAACCAATTCGGGCAAAAAATCGCTGCCCTTTTGCACAAGCTTGGTAGCGGCCAGGATCTTGTCCCATTTCAGCCAGAACAAAATCAAGAATACAGCTGGACATTGGACTGTACTACCTTAGATGGCTTCTTAAGACCTCTTACCTCCTATGAACTTAAGCCCTATCTTCAGCAGGGAGCCGAAAATCTAGCTTTGACCTTGAAAGACCAGTTCAAAGTAGCTGGTCAAATCAAACTAGAGGCCCGCTTAGGGCAGGGAACATACTTTGAGAAAACGCGCCTACTTAAGAAAGCCACAGATGATCCCAAGTTTTTAAAACGCATTGTGGAGAGTCTCATGCCCGACGAACATTTTGCAGAACTAGGTGTGGTGGTAAGTAAATTAGAAGCATCCTCCCTAGCCCAACTGACGATGTTTTGGGAGCCCCAAACACCAAAAGTAATGGATGAAGAACTCACAAACTATACCCAGGTGGGTGTAGAGCTTCCTCGTCGCGAGCGTCTATTAATACTCTGGGAGGAATGTTTTACGTGAGCAAACTCATTAATCAACCTGTTGAGCTAAAGTACATGGGGGATTTCCCCCTTTCGTTTTCCTTCGGGCAGAACTTCATCATCCACTATATTGTGAAGCATTGGCGTGAAGCCGGGCAGTGGTGGCTTGACGAACCAGAGCTTTTTATTTATGAAGTACGCACCAATCACTGCCATTGCGAGCTGCATTTTTTACCAGACTCAGGCACGTGGATTCTATATCGTTTCGCCGATTGAGTGGAGGTTCTTTATGTTTGTCCATTTGCACGTTCACTCTCCTTATTCGTTCTTAGATGGAGCCTCTTCGTTGGAGGCTTTACTTAACCAAGCTGCCCATTGGAATATGCCCGCCGTGGCCTTAACTGACCATGGTAACGTAAGCGGAGCGGTTGAGTTCCAAAAAACCGCCCTAGACTTGGGGATAAAACCAATTCAAGGTGCAGAAATCGCCACAGAAGATGGGACACATCTCACCCTTTTGGCGGAAAATAGGGCAGGCTACCATTCCTTATGTCGCCTGATTACAGAGGGCTACACCCATGGTTCTAGGCACCAGGCTTTAGTACCATGGAAGGCTCTAGACGAAAACAATCGCGGGCTAATTGTTCTCAGTGGTTGTCAGCGTTCGGGCGTGTCCCAGGCTATCTTGGGCAAAGATTATGAAAAAGCAAAAGCTGAGACTCTGCGCCTTGTGCAGATATTTGGTGCAGGTCAAGTTTACCTAGAAATGATCCACAGCTACCTGCCTTTCACGAAACACCTCCTCCGGGATCTTTTCAAACTCCATGAGGAATTGCACATCCCCTTAGTCGCTACGAACAATGTACACTACTTACGCAAAGAGGATTTTCCCATTCATGATCTCTTGGTCTGCACCCGTACCCAAACCAAACTCAGTGAGCTCCATGTGGAGCGGCCCTTAAACGGAGAGAACTATTTTGCTTCGTCAGACGAAATGAAACAACGCTTTGCCCCCTTTCCAGAGGCCATTCGAAATACGCTGGAAATTGCGGAGCGCTGCACTGTGGCCTTGGATTTAGGACGCAACCTCTTCCCTCGTTATCTCCCTGAGGAAAAGCCTGAAAAATCCATCGCTCTCTTGCGTGAGTTGACCTGGTCTGGGGCAAAACGGCGTTATCGGGCTATATCTTCTTCCCTCAAGGAGCGAATTGAACATGAGTTAAACATCATCGAGCAACTCGACGTGTCCGATTACTTTTTAACCGTGTGGGATCTTGTGCAGTACGCCCAAAAGGAGAATATCCGCTACGCGGGGAGAGGTTCAGCCGCCGATTCGGTTGTAGTTTATTGTCTAGAAATCAGCAATGTAGATGCTTTCGCCAGAGGCCTTCTTTTCGAGCGTTTTTTAAGTCTGGAACGGGCCCAAAAGCCCGATATTGACATTGATTTTGATGCCCGCCACAGAGATCAGGTGGCGGACTACGTCTATAAACGTTATGGTTCTGAACGAGTGGCCTCTGTATGCACCTTTCAGACCTACCACGCCCGCTCAGCCCTGCGAGATCTAGGTAAAGCCCTAGGCTCTTCGCCCGCCGAATTGCAGCAGTTAAGCAAAAATATTACTGGCATTCCGTCCGATGGGATTCGTTCCCTCTTAAAAAGGCTCCCAGAACTAAAAAACCACCCCCTGCACCAGGCAAAATACGCCAAACTCTTAGATTATTGTGCCGCCATCAATGGCTTTCCTAGGCAAATTGGCACCCATTTAGGGGGACTGGTGGTGAGCGGGGCTCCCTTAACAACAGTTACCCCCCTGCAGCCTTCAGCTAAGGGGGTTCTGATCACACAATTTGATAAGAACACCATCGAAGACTTGGGTTTAATCAAGATAGACCTTCTTTCACTACGTACCCTATCGGCTGTTTCAAATACGGTGCAAGAAATTGGACCTAAGCTAAAGTACAACGAAATTCCCACCGATGATGTCGCTACCTTTGCCCGCCTACAGAAGGGGGATACAGTAGGAATATTCCAGCTGGAAAGCCCCGCACAGCGTAGCCTACAATCGCGCCTGCAGGCCGATCGTTTCGAGGATATTGTGGCAAGCGTGGCTTTAATCAGACCTGGTCCCATTAAAGGCAATATGGTTGAACCCTTTATTGCCCGCCGACACGGCCGCGAAGAGGTCACATATATTCATCCCAAACTAGCAGAAATCCTAGCGCCAACCTATGGTGTTGTCCTCTACCAAGAGCAAGTGATTGAAATAGCTACGGAGATTGCGGGATTTACACCTGGCGAATCGGATCGCTTACGTAAGGTGATGACCAAGTTTCGCTCCCAAAGGGAAATGGAACAAATAGGGGAGGAGTTTATTGCAAAAGCTAGCGACCGAGGCGTAGAGAGAGAAACAGCTGAGGTGATTTTTTCTTATATCCAAGGCTACGCTGGCTATGGTTTTTGTGAAGCCCACGCCGCAGCCTTTGCCGATACAGCTTACCGCACTGCCTATCTCTTAGAACATTATCCGGCCCAGTTCTATGCTGCTCTTCTAAACCAACAACCCATGGGTTTTTATCCTCCGAACACACTCTGCGTGCAGGCTAGAAACCGCGGAATTGTAATCCGCCCCCTGCAGATTAATGCCAGCGATACAGAGTTTACCGCAGGGGATAGCTCGATTTACATCGGACTTAAGGCGGTTAAGGGGATGGAACAATCCTTCCTCGACTCCATCGTCTCAGCTCGCCAAGAAAGGTCTTTTTCCTCTGTCCAGGATTTCATCTACCGCACCACGATCAATAAGGATGTGGCGGAGAACTTGATTCTTGCTGGTGCTTTTGACTGCTTTTCCAACAATCGCAGGGCCATGCTCTGGAATTTACCCAGACTGTATCAAAATAAGCAAGGGAGCCTCTTTTTGGAGACCCCCAGCGAAAATCGTCTGGCAGACTTTTCTCCCTATGATCGCTGGCTTAAGGAATATTCTGTCCTCAGTCTCACAGCCCAAGGGCATATTATGGATTTCTTCCGCCCGCGTCTTGCCAAGAAGGTGCTTACCAGCAAAGAGGCCTGCTGCTATAAGGAGAATACTCTTCTCACAGTGGGAGGACTGGTCATCCGCCCCCACCGACCGCCCACTCGAAGCGGCAAGACAGTGGTTTTTTTAACATTAGAAGATGAATACGGTCTGATCGATGTGACGATCTTTGAAGATATCTACCGGAAGTACGCTAGAGTGATCTTCAATGAACCTTTGCTGCTTGTAACTGGCGAGATTTCCCGGCGCGATCCCAACGAAAGAGCCAGTATTATTGCATCGCAGATCCAAGCTATGCCCTAAAAGAACTGCGGCGATCCGACTTGTACGATTTGCTCTTCATCGCCGGTCTGCATGTTCAGGTAAATCAAGTAGAAGTCCCCTTCATATTGGATTCCTAGTCTCTTGGTTAAGACCTCTTCTTGCTGTTCATTTTGGATCAAAGCCAGCTTTTGATCGAGGATCTCCACCCCATCCTGAACCCTCTCTTCTGGGTTCCAAGCAACTTCTTCAGCTGTGTCCAACTCGGGCTGAACTCTACTCCGGGCAACAAGAAACGAAGTGGCCCAAAAACCTATGATACCACCATCCGCAGCATTAACCTGCACCCGTAAAGGTTCAGCATACCGCAGGATGCCTTCGCGGGCGGGAACAAAGGTCAAAGTCGCCCTATTTTGCAGTATCTGCGCATCGGTGACATGCAGAGAACCAAACCCCCTTTGTTCCAAGAATCGGCTCCCCTCCACCACCATTTCTTCCAGACTAAGTGTAGCCTCGCGCGCATCCTCTGAGACCACCGTCATCCATAAGACCATGCCGCCCTTTTGGGATATCTCCAGAACAATGCGTTTCTCACCGTCCATTGCCTCCACAGTATAGGAAGGAAGGTTACCCTTCGTTTCGTTTGTAACCTGGAAGCTCAAATCCTTACGTTCACTAAAGATACGGGCAGTTTCTACAGCTTGTTCACGCCCTATATCCTCACCCTGTATCTCCCCAAGCATCAGAGGTGGACGAATTTCTTCCAAGCCATCATTGATTAGGCTTAGTGCCTGCATAAACTCTGGTGCAAGCACTGAGGTTGACATATACTTCTCCCAGGATACCAAAGGAGACTCGTGATCCTTTTGCCATAGGAGCTGCGCGAGTTCATGGTTCACATACTCAATCTGTCCGTGCAGGTTTTGCACGGATGGGGTGTCCAACTCACCTTGCACATACAGATATGTTTGTTCATACATACTGTTCAAGAGATGAGAGATGCGTTCGAGATGGATTTCTCCCAAGGGTAATTCGCCCATATTGCCCTGGGCCGCGTAGATCAACCTGCGTAGATTAGCTGCAATCAGACCGCGCTGCTTTCCACTGACCGCGAGGCGTGCCTTGCCTAGTTCGTCAGCGATCTTGCGGAAATGCGTGCCAAACTCACTCAAGGCGCGCCTATAACTCACCTCTACCTGCCTCTGATATAGCCGATGAAGGTAATATTGTCCCCCACTAAACCCCACACCAAGCAGGGCAAGTGCGAAGAGTATGGCTATAAACCTCTGTTTTAACCCCTCGGGCATCTCTTCTGCTCCTAACTGGCGAAAATGTGACCTCCAATTGTCTTGATCACGGCACGACTACGTATCCAGGCGCTTCTAGTCTTTGCCGGATTATAGAAATATATGGCACCGCCAGACGGGTCCAAGCCATTTAATGCGCAGTGTGCTGCCTGCACCGCACTTTCGCTTGCAGGCCGATTCACCTGACCGTTGGCGACAACCGAAAAGGCTAATGGTTCGTAAACAACACCGGCAATGGTGTTAGGGAACTCGGGGTGAGTAACTCTATTTAGGATCACGGCAGCTACCGCCACTTGACCATCATAGGGCTCACCTTCTGCTTCAGCCCGCACCACCCGGGCTAAGAGATCGAGGTCTGATTCAGAAAAATCCTGCCGCCAGCTCTCAAGGGAACCTTGTTTGTCTTGGGGGCTAGGGGACGAAGGTTGTGGTTGCCAGGGGAGCCACTCGAAGTAAGCAAGAACGGCGAAGATTACGATCACCACGCCAAAAGGCCACAGCCACTTAACAAATTTGTCCATATTCTTTCGCCCTTTCCCAGCAATTCAGAGGCAGGATTACATCTTCAGATCCAGAACCTATAGTAGTGGAATTATGGCAGGAAGTGCGTCTGCCTGCTTTGCATTCTTAAGGAGGATTTGCATGCATTTATCAAAATTCGCCGTGCGTCGACCCGTCGCCATTACTGTTATCGTTATTATAACCATCATGTTCGGACTTATCGCCATGCAGAGAATTGGCATTGATCTCTTGCCCAACCTAAGTTTTCCTTATGCCGTCGTCGTAACGGTCTATCCTGGCGCCGCAGCGCACTCCGTTGACCAAGGCGTCACCATTCCAATCGAGAGTAGCTTATCTGGAATCGGCGGCTTGCGCCGACAAGAATCCTATAGTATGGAAGATATCTCTGCCGTTATTCTCCAGTTTGACTGGGGTACGGATCTGATCACCGCTTTGGATCAAATAAGAAATAATCTGGCCCAGGTAGCTTTATCCTTACCTGACGGAGCCCAAGCTCCTATTGTGGTCCAAGTTGACCCCAACGCGTTTCCCTTGATGCTCATAGGTGTTAGTGGCGATAACCTATCCCCTGTCGAACTGTCCAACGAACTCAGCAGAATTAAACCTCAACTCGAGCAGCTGAACGGTGTCGCCCAGGTGAGCTTGTTTGGGACGAGCAATGAAGAGGTGCAGGTGCTCTTTGACCCAGAATACTTAAATGACATTGGCTTGACCCCCGTTGTATTGCAGCAACTGATCATGTATCAAAACACAATTGTCCCCGGCGGCGCAGTGACCGCCGACGGAACTCGCTACACAACGCGAGCCGGTAGCCAAATCAACAGTGTAGAAGAGCTCCAGAACATTATTGTAGGCATGAAGCAAGGTAGCGGTCTTTTGGGCTTTGGTGGTCTGCTTCCCTCCCTGACCTACTTGAGCGACATTGCCGATGTCACAACACGAGTGGAACCACGAAATGGGATCACCCGTCACAATGAACAGGATGCTGTCTTGATCCAGGTGATGGGGCAAAGTGGGGCCAACACGGTACGCGTTGCAGAGGATCTGAAAAAAACGCTAGAGCAGCTTGGGATCGATCATCCCCACCTACACTTTACGCGCATTACTGATCAGTCTGTGTTTATTAACCAAAGTATTGGTTCGCTAGCCTCAAGTGGGATCATCGGTGGTATTTTGGCCATTGCCGTACTGTGGATTTTCTTAAGAAATGTCTCAAGCCTCTTGATTGTAGGCTTATCCATTCCGGTATCCGTTATTGCCAGTTTTGTCTTGTTGTATTTTTCTAATCTGTCCCTCAATCTCATGACTCTAGGTGGTATGGCACTCGGTGTAGGTATGCTCGTAGACTCATCCATCGTGGTTCTTGAGAATATCTACCGCCATCTTTCTTTGCAACCAAATGTAAGACTAGCCTCCCAGCAAGGAGCCGGAGAGATTGCTGGGGCTCTGATCGCCTCCACTGCCACGTCTGTTGTGGTCTTTCTGCCCATCATTTTCCTGGGTAGTTTTGCCGGGCAGTTACTGAAAGAATTTGGACTAAGCATTTCCTATGCTCTGATTGCTTCCCTCATTGTATCCCTGACTTTGTTGCCTATGCTAGCCTCAAAACTCCTGAAGAAGAACATGGTTACTGTCACTGAAAAGGCAGACTCCAAAGTTGGCAAGTTTCGGGCTGGATATGCTAGTATTTTGCAGAAGGCCCTAGACAGAAAGATCATTGTTTTCGGTCTCGTTGTCGTACTCCTAGTCGTAGCCTGGGTTTTGTATCCGACTTTGGATCAAGAGTTTTTACCTACTTTCGATGAAGGTTTCCTGGGAGTTCATGCCATGCTTCCAACAGGTGTGCCCCTAGATGACACGCTCGAGATAATTACTTCCATAGAGCATGGCTTAATGGCCATTCCCGAAGTGGCTTCCGTGGCGGTACAATCGGGCGATCAGGGCGAATTGGATATTTTGAGTCTGCTGACCGGTACCGGTCTAGAAAACGCCATGTTCTCCATTACATTAGTTCCCCACAACGAGCGTCAACGCAGTGGGAAAGACCTCACCGAGGATATTTACACGATTATGGAGCGCTATGGCGTAGTGCGAACAAATGTCTCCGATACATCTCTCTTTGGTTCTGCTGCTAGTACTCTTATGACACCCAATCTTTCCGTTGACATTCGCGGCAAAGATGTGAAGGTCTTAAATGCCCTCTCACAAGAGTTAATGGCTGAACTACGAAAAGTACCCGGTTTTCGAGCCCTTCAAGATTCTACAGACCGCCCAACGCTAAGCCTCTACCTGAACGTAGATACTTCCCGCAGTATCTTGGGGGGGTTCACAGCAGGTCAAGTAGGATTGGGTATGCGATATGCAACAGCGGGCCTGAAGGCCACAGACCTACAGATCGGAGATCGAGTTTTGCCAGTTATGCTTAGGCCAAGTTCGGCCATTGACTCGGTTGAGGATCTGCTGAACACGAAAATCACCTCACCGGTGCAGATCGACGGCCTTGGCGGCGAACCAATTCTCCTGAGCCAAGTGGTTACACCTGAGGTGCAAGAAATTTCGTCCCTTTCGCAGCGCGTGGACCGCTTGAATGTCACAAGAATATTTGGAACGCTCGAACCAGACTTGTCGCTTACCCAGGCAGTTCGGCACGCAGAGGAGATTATCGATCGAATGGAGATCCCCCCAGGCTACCACGTATCCATTGGAGGCTTGCAGACTATGATTGGTGAGTCCATTGACGATCTGATCCTTGCCCTTGTTCTAGCCGTGGCTTTAGTATTTCTGGTGATGGCCGCTCAGTTCGAATCATTCCTGCAGCCCTTCATCATCATGTTCACTATCCCCTTGGCCCTCATTGGCGCTTTGGCTGGATTATGGCTCGTCGACGGAAATGTTGGAATCATGTCCATCATTGGTATCATCGTCTTAGTGGGTGTCGTTGTAAACAATGCGATTGTACTTGTGGACCATATCAACTTGCGTCGCCGGCAAAACACAACGATTTCGGTCCGCGATGCGGTCCTCGAGGCCTGCCAGGTCCGTTTGCGTCCTATCTTGATGACCACAATTACGACCGTGATTGGATTGCTACCGGTTGTTTTAGCCCGCGGCGTTGGGGCCGAGTTCCAGCGGCCATTAGCGGCCACCATTATGGGCGGGTTAATCACATCCACCTTCTTGACCCTATTTGTCATCCCAACAGTCTATGAAACCCTGAGTCGCTTAGAAAGAAAACCTCCCGCTGAGGTTGATGTTACCCAATAGAGTAACAAAAAGAGCGGTACCACCTTGGTACCGCTCTTTTCATATGCTCTATAAGTAATTGTCCAATACTTCCTGCAAACGAGGCTTGGGCTGTACCCCTACGAAGGTTTCCATAGGATTTCCACCCTTAAACAGCATCATGGTAGGAACACTCATAATCGAATACATCCCTACAGACTCCGTAACCTCATCGACATTGACTTTCACAAACTTGATCTTACCACTGTATTCTGCAACCAGATCATCAAGAATTGGTGCCATCTGCCGACAAGGACCACACCAAACAGCCCAGAACTCAACCAAAACTGGCCCATCTGCATCTAGGACCTCTGTTTGAAAATCTTCATCTGTTACTTCAATGAACCTGCTCAACACTATCGCTCCTTTACTACATATGAGTCCCTAGTCCATTATAGACTATGGCCGAAAGCGTTGTCAAAACCAACCTACAAGCAGAATCCTAGAGCTAAGCAAGGAAGAAAATATCGATGAAAAAGGCGACTACCATGATGATCTGCATCAAGCCTTTCGCAATGGTACTTCCCACAAAAGCTACGATTGTGCCAAAGGCGGTGTCAAAGGCCTTTTCTAGAGGGCGATTCTGTAGCAACTCAAGAATAAGAACGAGTGCGAAAGGAACAAGCACAACCCCAAAGGGCGGGATAACAAAGATGCCGATGAAAGCTCCCACGAATGAAGCCCAGGTTGAGATCTTGCTAGCCCCATAACGCTTAACAACGACAACATTACTGAGCTGGTCTACAATGAGTATCACTGCGGTAAAGAAGATCATGGTCGACCATGTTAGCCAGCTCAGAACGTGAGCATCCACAAAAAAATGATAGATGGCTACACCGGCCCAGACCAGAGCGACTGAGGGTAAAATGGGAAGCACAATCCCGGCTAATCCCGCAATAAAGCAGATGATAATTACTATCCACCAAAAAGCCTCCACAGCTCATCACCTCCCCCAGCGTAACGCGGTATACTAATCTACATTTCGCTTTGCAATTGCCCATTCCTCCAAAAAATCGCTTCTTTCCCTCAAGCTTGATGTGCATGGAAGCAATCCTCTGGGCGAATACTAAGGCGGAGGAGGCGAGGCATATGAAGAGAAGGAACTTGTACTTAATCTTAGCCGTCCTGGTGTTGTTAATCGGAGCAGGTCTTGTCACTAGTCTTTATATCCAGGCTGGAAGGCACGTTACCAGTTTTGAGGACGCCAGACCACTGCCAGGTGCAGTGTTGTACGATCAAGAGGGTGAAGTCATCAAGCGTCTAGGCACCGGGGCTGTCTACCAGCCCCTAGATCAGACTCCTCAAGAGCTACAAAACGCGGTGAAATCTACCGAAAAATCCAGCACCATTAACAACCGACTTGCCAGACAAATCCTTGAGCCACAGGGTTTTTGGGCAAGACTACAACTCGCGATTTTGCCTTCGGTCCTGGAGAGGCGGTACTCCGAACGCGAACGGCTAGAGATCTATTTGAACAATGCCTACTTTGGTGAGGGAGCCTATGGCGCCGAGGCCGCAAGCCAAACCTACTTCGCCAAGCCTGTGAAAGACATTGACCTCGCACAAAGTACTTTGCTGGCCGCACTGGCCCAGGAACCGGAGAACGCTTCACCCTTTAGTAATCCAGGCCGGGCCCAAGAACGCAGAAATGCAATCTTAGTGCAAATGGAGCAAGATGGCCATATCAGTCCGACGCAACAAAAAGAAGCCGAAGCGGCTGCCATCGACCCGAGACGCCGCGAACCGGGATACGCCCATCATTTCTCTGACTATCTTGGAAGTCTGCTCGTTGCCGAGCTAGGTGAAGACCGTGTTTTCCAAGGCGGCCTCAGGGTCACCACTACACTTGACCGCGAACTTCAGAGACTGGCCGAAACCATGTTTCAAGAAGCCGAAATCAATGGGGCTTTGGTTGCCCTTAACCCTGATGACGGTGCTATCCTGGCAATGGTAGGCGGTTTGGATTACATGGAAGATTCCACAAACCTGGCCACGGTCAAGCACCAGGAGGTAGGTAGCAGCTTAAGGCCCCTCATCTACGCCACAGCACTGCAGGAAGATTGGGCCATGAATCATCTAGTGGAAGATGTCCAGCGCACATTTGGAGACTTTGAGGTGGACAACACAAGTAATCGCTATTGGGGCACTGTGACCATGAAGCATGCCTTGGTAATGGATCTAAACAATGCGGCAGTGTGGACGCTAAATGAACTTGGCTTGGAGCGTTTCAATGAGTTCGCCCAGTCTGTGGGCCTCAATATTGAACAAGTCGACCAAGACCTCCGCTTGGCCACTGGGGAAGTTCGTGAAGGCCTATCTCTCCTAGACTTGACTTCTGCGTACTTGCCAGGTGTCGGCGAAGGACACTACATTCCCCCCTCTGGCTTTGAACGGGTCACAGACACCAATAACCAAGAGGTTATTGCCAACCAGCAAGGGACACCCCAACGTGTCTTATCAGCGGAACAGGCCTACTTGCTCACAGATATGCTCATGCCTGCTACTACATACGGAAGCATTCGCCAACTTGATATACCCTTCCCCGCAGCCCTACACGGCAGTACATCACAGGATGGATCCTCCAATTGGGCCATCGGGTATACACCCTCCCTCTTGCTTGGAGTGCATGTGCGTACTCCCGAAGAAACCGAGCCTCAGCTCTTAGCGGGGGATCTCTGGATACAGTTTATGACAAATGTGGCACAACTTACTGAGGAACAGGAAGAGGGTGGCGAAGCTGTGGGTACCGACGAACCAGAAGAAGAGAATCAGGTTGAGTTCGAGATACCAGATAATGTGGAGACAGACGTGCTCATTGACGTTTTCACCGGGCTCTTAGCCAGCGAGCGCTGTCCACAGGTAGAGCTTGACTCCTTTATCGAGGGAACAAAACCAACCCAAATGGCTCCATGTGCGATACCACCGCCTCCTCCAGAACCGGCCCCTGCGCCTAGAGCCACTCCACCAAGGGAGATTCCCGTGCCGGCTCCTATAGAGCCTGAACCAGAGCCTGAACCCGAGCCTGAACCAGAGCCTGAGCCAGAACCCGAACCTGAACCTGGACCGATCCTTCCTGAGCCCGAACCAGGCGAACCGACAGAACCAGACATGCCCGAACCTCCTGCGGAGCCACCCCCGGAGGAAGAACCAATACTACCTGAGCCACCCCAGGAGACGATTCCTCCAGGACCATAACCCCTGGAGCAAAACCCTCAAACCATGATGTTTGAGGGTTTTCACGTTTCCGCTCCTAGGATCAGAAAACAGTGGACAGCTTCTCCTCGTAGGAATAAACTAGATCGAGGAGGCAAATCTCATGACAAAGTATATTTTCATCACAGGGGGAGTTGTATCGGGGCTCGGGAAAGGAATTACCGCGGCATCACTCGGTCGCCTTCTCAAACAGCGAGGGCTAAAGGTGACGGCGCAAAAGCTAGATCCATACATCAATGTAGACCCCGGAACGATGAGCCCATTTCAGCATGGCGAGGTTTTTGTAACCGATGACGGGGCCGAAACCGACCTAGACTTAGGACATTACGAGCGCTTCATCGACGAAAACCTGACCCAGCTCAGCAACTTAACCTCTGGCCGGGTATATTGGAGGGTACTGGAGCGAGAACGCTTGGGTGAGTACCAGGGTGCTACAGTGCAAGTGATTCCACACATCACAGAAATGATCAAAAGTTTCGTCTATGCGGGGGCCGCCAAAAGTCAAGCAGACGTGTTGATCGTTGAAATTGGGGGAACGGTCGGAGATATTGAGAGCCAGCCATTTATCGAGGCGATTCGGCAAGTTTCGCGAGAACAGGGATCAGAGAACTGTCTATCAATTCACGTGACTCTTGTCCCCTATTTAAAAGGGGCGGGCGAACACAAGTCAAAACCCACCCAACATTCCGTTAAGGAGCTTCGTTCCCTAGGGATTTCACCAGATATCATCGTAGCCCGCTCTGATCGAGCTCTACCAGAGAGTCTCAGGGAGAAAATCGCCCTTTTCTGCGACGTGAAATCCGATTGTGTCATTGAAAACACCACGCTCTCTTCTCTCTATGAAGCCCCCCTGATGTTGCATGAAAATGGCCTAGACCAAGTGGTCTGCCGGGAACTTGGACTTCATTGCGACCAACCTGATCTAGCCGACTGGGAGCTCTTGGTTCAGAAAATTGCCGCACCGCGCCAAAGTGTTACGGTAGCCGTTGTTGGCAAGTACGTGAGACTTCCCGATGCCTACCTCTCTATTGTGGAGAGTCTGCATCACGCCGGATTCGAAGTAGGTGCAAGCATCAACATCCGTTGGATTGACAGCGAAGATGTAGCGGAACAGACGGTAGATGAACTTCTAGGGGATGTCGATGGCATGATTATTCCTGGAGGTTTTGGCGATCGGGGCATCGAAGGAAAGATTGCCGCCTGCCGCTATGCCCGGGAACATAATCTCCCTTTTCTCGGCATCTGCTTAGGCATGCAAATCGCGGTCATTGAGTTTGCTCGCAACGTGTGCGGACTCCAAGGCGCTCATTCCACGGAGTTTGCCGAAGACACTCCCTATCCAATCATTGACATCATGCCCGACCAAGTAGGCAGAGTGGGGAGCGGTGGAACGATGCGGCTTGGTGCCTACCCCTGTAAGGTCAAGAGGGGTTCTCTGCTCTACAGCTTGTATAATGCGGAACAGACCAGTGAACGACATCGCCATCGATTTGAGTTCAGTAATCGTTTCCGCGAAGAGATCGTTCAGAAGGGCATGACCGTATGCGGGACTTCTCCCGATAATCGGCTTGTTGAGGCTGTTGAACTGGCCAAGCAGCGGTTTTTCATTGGCGTCCAGTTCCATCCCGAGTTCAAGAGCAGGCCCAATAGGCCGCATCCTCTATTCTTAGGCCTTCTGCGGGCAGCAGTTGAATCAGAGAAGTTACGCTCCATACGGTAGCTGACATATACGAAAATCCCCAAGCTTTGGCTTGGGGATTTTTTGTGTAGAATTAACGCTTGGAGAATTGAGGTGCTCTCCGAGCTTTTTTCAAACCGTATTTCTTTCTTTCCACCATACGTGGATCTCTTGTGAGGTATCCTGCCTTCTTCAAAGGTCCTCTCATGTCGTGATCGATGGTAATAAGGGCACGAGAAATCCCGTGCCGGATAGCTCCTGCTTGACCCGTTGTCCCACCACCATGTACATTGACAATAATGTCATACTTGCCATCGGTATCGGTGAGTATGAGTGGCTGACGTACGATAGTGCGCAGCACTTCGCGGCCAAAGTAGTCATCAATCGATCGTTTATTAATAGTAATGTTGCCATTACCAGGAAGTATTCTAACGCGGGCAACTGATTCTTTTCTTCTACCGGTTCCGTAGTTGGTCTCTGTCTTGTGAGCGGTATTCATCCCGATTGCCTCCCTTCACTTAGGGTTCTTAGGTTTTTAGGTTTGTATCCATTTAGTACTTCAGAACAAGGGTCTCTGGCTGCTGAGCCTGATGTGGATGCTCAGCGCCAGCGTAGATTTTCAGTTTCGTAATCATCTGACGGCCTAGAGTGTTATGGGGAATCATGCCCCATACAGCCGCTTTGATCACTCTCTCAGGATGGCGCTTCAACACCTCTCCTGCGGTCACTGACTTAATCCCACCTGGGTAGCCACTGTGACGATAATACTTCTTGTCTTGAAGTTTCTTACCAGTCAAATGGATTTTCTCGGCGTTAACAATAATCACGTGATCTCCGGTATCAACATGTGGGGTATAGATAGGCTTGTGCTTACCTCTGAGAATCGTAGCCACTTGTGTAGCAAGACGTCCTAAGGTTTGTCCTTCGGCATCAACTACATACCACTTTCTCACCACATCTTGTGGTCTTGCTGTGTAGGTTTTCATTTCGGGATTTCCCCCCTTTATATGCAACAAGTATGCTGAATGCAAAGCGTTCAACATGAAGCCTCAATTTGGTTACGAACGGGGCTGTGTCGCTACCATGAGGCCCAAAAAGAAAAATTACCAACTCTTATTCTACCGCATCCGGGGGTACGTGTCAAGAGTAATTTACCCTCTCCAAGTAGAGTCCCTGAGGCGCTATGGTCGCACTTGCACGGCGTCTGTCGCCGCTCTCTAGAATAGCTTGCACCTCTTGGAGGCTAAGCTTGCCAAGGCCCACATCTACCATGGTGCCTACTACGTTGCGCACCATGTTATAGAGAAAACCATTGGCGGTAAAGCGAATTGTCTTCACAGGACTTCCCGCATCCACCAGCACTTCATGCATGGTCCGCACCGTCGTCTTGGCACTGCTGCCGCTAGCCGCAAAGGCAGCAAAGTCCAGCTGTCCTAAGAAAAGTTTCCCGCACTCAGAGATTCGATCCCAATTGAGGGGACGCCTAATCCAGTAGGCGTAGCGCTGGTAAAAGACATTAGGAAACTCACTTTCATAGATTTGGTAACGATAGGTCTTGGCTCGAGCACTGATCCGGGCATGAAAGTCTCCATGCTCCAACCTACTTCCGATCACACGAATATCACAAGGAAGAAGCGCATTTAGAGCGTGGGGTAGACGCTCAATGGGAACCGTGAGCTTGTCATCTTTAAAGCTCACCGTCTGCCCCTCACTGTGCACCCCCGCATCGGTCCGTCCCGCCCCGGCAATACGGATAAAACTCGGGCCAAGCCTGTGTAAAGCGGCCTCCAGCTCTCCCTGAATCGTGCGCTGACCAGGCTGCACTTGAAATCCTGCATAATCTGTACCGTCATATTGTACAATCAAACAATAAGTATGCATCCCTGACTCCTTAGAAAAAGACTCCGACCACTAGGGCAAAGGCGAGAACCAAGCCCAGACCCATAACATCAAGGCGCTGGAACTTAAGCTCCCTCAGCTTCGTACGCCCTTCTCCCCCTCGGTACCCGCGAGCTTCCATGGCGATGGCCAAATCATCGGCTCGCCGAAAGGCGTTCACAAAGAGCGGCACCAAAAGGGGTATCATGCTCTTGGCCCGTTGGGTAATTCCTCCGCTTTGAAAATCCGCCCCTCTAGCCATCTGTGCCTTCATAATTTTCTCCGTTTCTTCCAGGAGAGTTGGAATAAAGCGTAGTGCTATGGTCATCATCATGGCAAGCTCATGGGCGGGAATCCCTATTTTCTTCCCTGGCTTTAGGAGTGTCTCAATCCCATCGGTGAGCTGCATGGGCGATGTTGTAAGCGTCAGCATCGAAGTCCCAATAATCAACAAGACCAGTCTAGTCCCCATCATTAACCCTCGGATGAGTCCTTCCCAGGTCACCTTGAGAAACCAAATCTGAAAGATGACCCGACCTTCTGTCATAAAAAGGTGCAGAGTCAAGGTGAGAACCAAAATGACTATGAGGGGTCTGACCCCGCGTAAGACGAATCTCCAAGGGATTCCAGAAGCACGAATTACTAGGGCAATTCCCAGCGCTACTAAACCATAGCCAATAAAACCCTTCACGACGAACAAGAGCATAATGAGAAAGATCGATGACAAAATCTTCGTGCGTGGATCGAGACGGTGAATCACGGAGTCTCCAGGAATATGCTGGCCGATGGTTACGCTGCGAAGCATCCTCATGTTTGCCACCCCATTACTCTGATGATCTCCTTCTCGGCCTCGGCCACTGTCAATATATCGGTGTTTACATCGAGGCCGTGGGCCTTTAGTTCATGCATCAGATCGGTAATTTCGGGCACCCCAAGCCCCATCTCCTTGAGCCGAGCTGCTTGTCTAAATACTTCTACAGGTGTACCATCAAGAGCAATCGCACCCTGCTCTATCACGATCAATCGATCGACAAAGCGAGCCACGTCCTCCATACTGTGGGTCACTAGGACGACTGTCATTCCACCTTCTGCGTGAAGCTGTTTGATTTGGGCCAAGATTTCTTCCCGTCCTTCGGGGTCTAAACCCGCGGTCGGTTCATCGAGAATGAGCGCAGCAGGACGCATAGCCAAAACGCCAGCTATAGCAACTCTTCGTTTTTGACCACCGCTGAGCTCAAATGGTGACTGATTCTTAATGGCCTCATAATCTAGGCCAACGTAGGCAAGTGCTTCCTCAACACGTTGGATAACAGCCTCATCCGAAAGACCACCATTGCGCGGCCCAAAGCCCACGTCTTCCAGTACAGTCTCGCCAAAGAGTTGATGTTCTGGATACTGAAAGACCATGCCCACCTTCTGACGAATCAACCGTAGCTGCGTACCCTTTCGAGTCAGATCCACCCCGTCAACGTACACTTTGCCAGAATCCGGCATGAGGAGACCGTTAAAATGTTGAATTAGGGTCGATTTGCCTGAACCAGTCGGTCCAATCAAGCCCACAAACTCACCATCTCCTATTTCTACGCTCACATTCCTTAAAGCTGCCTGACTCATCGGTGTGCCTGTAAGATAACTAAAGAAAACATTTTCTAATCGGATTGACATAAATGCATCACCATTTCATTTACAGTCAGTGTTCCCAGGGGGATTTCATGACCGCGGTGTCGTAGACGCTCCGCTAAGTCCGTCACTTGAGGAACGTCCAAGTGAAGACTGCGCAAAAGCTCCACCTGACTAAAGACTTCCCTGGGAGTACCTTGCAGCACGATACGACCCTCATCCATCACCATCACACGATCAGCACCAATCACTTCGTCCATGTGATGGGTGATGTGCAGTACAGTAATGCCTTTTTCCTTGTTTAAGCTATGGATCGTACTCATCACTTCACCCCGCCCATCAGGGTCTAGCATGGCGGTTGGTTCGTCTAGGACAATACACTTCGGCAGCATACTGATAACGCCTGCAATAGCAACTCTTTGTTTTTGCCCGCCTGAGAGCTGATGTGGTGAATGAAGACGATAGGAAAGCATGCCTACGGTCTCGAGGGACGCGGTAACCCGGCTCTGAATCTCCGGAGAGGGAACACCCAAGTTCTCTGGTCCGAAGGCCACATCCTCCTCTACCGTAGTGGCCACAAGCTGATTATCAGGGTTCTGGAAGACCATGCCGACCTTCTGACGGATCTCCCACACCTTCTCTTGATCCGCGGTATTCAATCCGGCAACGATTACTTGACCCGAAGTGGGAGTAAGAAGAGCATTCACATGCTTGGCCAAGGTGGATTTTCCTGAACCGTTATGACCCAAAACCGCGACAAACTCGCCCTGAAAAATCTCCAGATTCACATCCTTGAGAGCGGCCAGACCTTCCCCTCCATGTGTTTTTGCATAGATGAAGTTCACATCTGTAAAGCGAATCAAAGACTCTGTCATCACTGCACCTCAAGTCTCTAAAAAACAAAACGCAGAGGAGTTTCCTCTGCGACCTTGTTTGTATTTCCTACACCCATTCAATGATCGCCATCGGCGCCGCATCACCGCGACGAACACCGGTCTTGATAATCCTGGTGTAACCTCCATTACGCTCCGCCATTTTCGGAGCTACGTCGTCGAAAAGCTTCTGCACAGCAACGGGATCCAGTAAGAACTGGGCGGCTTGCCGTCTGGCAGCCAGATCTCCTCGTTTGCCTAAGGTGACCATTTTATCTGCTAAAGGCTTAACACTCTTAGCCTTCATTTCTGTAGTTTCAATCTGGCCATGTAACACTAGAGAAGTAACTTGTCCCCGTAGTAGCATTTTCCGGTGGCCAGCATTCCTACCTAACTTTCTGAGTCTCATCCTGCTCACCTACCTCATTCATCAGATTTGCGCAAGGAAAGCCCTAGATCGCCAAGTTTTTCTTTGATTTCCTGCAGAGACTTCTTCCCTAGATTGCGAACCTTCATCATGTCTTCCTCTGACTTGCGAACCAACTCATCAACGGAGTTGATTCCAGCCCTTTTCAGACAATTATACGAACGCACGGAAAGGTCTAACTCCTCAACAGTCATCTCCATTAGGCGGTCAATACTTTCTTCTTCCTTCTCCACCATAATTTCCACGCTGCCCACACTCTCAGTGAGATCCGTGAACAACTTGATATGCTCCATTAGAATCTTCGCTGCCAAGCTCACGGCGTTATCTGGGGCAATAGTACGATTGGTCCAAACCTCGAGAACGAGTCTGTCATAGTCCGTAATTTGCCCAACGCGAGTGTCCTCAATATGATAAATCGCCTTGGTGACAGGGGTGAAAATCGAATCAACTGGAATCAAGCCAATGGGATGATCGGGACTTTTGTTGCCCTCAGCGCTGACATAGCCGCGGCCTTTGGCAACAGTAATGTCCATGTTGAGCTTGGCTCCCTTTTGTAACGTCGCGATAACCAAGTCTGGACTCAGAATTTCCACAGACGGGTCAGGGACGATATCCCCTGCCAGCAGCGGTCCTTCCTTGTCGGCCTCTACTCGGATGGTCACAGGCTCATCGGTATGAAGCTTAACCAGAAGCTTCTTGAGGTTCAATACAATATCAACCGTGTCTTCCACAACACCATCGATCGTAGAGAACTCATGCAAAACCCCATCAATATGAACCGCAGTGACCGCTGTACCCGGTAACGATGACAGCAGGATTCTACGCAAGGCATTACCTAAAGTTATACCATACCCTCGTTCCAACGGCTCCACAACAAACCTACCATAGTTTTCGGTCAGTTCAACTTGGTCGATCCTTGGTTTTTCTATTTCAATCATAGTTCTTGCACCCTCCTTTGCGAACGCATGGGCCGAACTAATTATACTCTGCGTCGTTTCGGTGGACGACAGCCGTTATAGGGTATTGGGGTAACGTCCTTGATAGTGGTCACGTCAATACCAGCAGCTTGCAGAGACCGAATAGCGGCTTCTCTGCCTGCGCCAGGACCTTTTACGAATACGCTAACTTCTCTCACACCATGATCCATAGCCACTGACGCAGCTTGTTCAGCTGCCATGCCTGCTGCAAATGGAGTCCCTTTACGGGAACCTTTAAAACCCATATTACCAGAGCTAGCCCAAGAAATTACGTTTCCTTGAGGATCGCTAATTGTGACAATGGTGTTATTAAACGTAGAGCGAATGTGCGCTACACCAACTGGAATATTCTTGCGTGCCTTACGCCTTTGGCGTTGGCCGCCTTTACCTCGTGGTCTTGCCATTGAGTTTTCCTCCTTTCAATACGACCTATCTCTTCTTACCAGCAACTCGCTTGGGACCCTTACGCGTTCTGGCGTTGGTCTTAGTGCGTTGCCCACGAACAGGAAGGCCGCGGCGGTGACGTATACCACGGTAGCAACCGATGTCCCGCAATCTCTTGATGTTCATGTTGACTTCCCGGCGTAGGTCACCCTCAACCAGGAATTGTTTCTCAATGATCTCGCGGATTTGGTTAGCTTGGTCCTCAGTTAAATCGCGCACACGCGTATCTGGACTGATTCCGCAGATCTCAATGATTTTCTCAGACGTACTACGGCCAATCCCAAAAATATAGGTCAAGCCGATTACCACTCGCTTATCGCGAGGCAAATCTACACCTGCAATACGTGCCATCTATCTAGACACCCCCCTCTATACTATCCTTGCTTCTGCTTATGCCTTGGATTCTCGCAAATTACCATGACACGACCTTTGCGCCTGATAATCTTGCATTTTTCACACATCGGCTTCACGGAAGGTCTCACCTTCATCGTTTTGCGCCTCCTTTAGCCGTCTATTTTTTGCGATACGTAATTCTTCCCCTCGTCAAATCATAAGGAGATAGTTCTACAGTCACTTTATCACCGGGTAGAATCCGAATGAAGTTCATCCTCATTTTGCCAGATATGTGGGCTAAGACTTTGTGCCCATTCTCCAACTCTACTCGAAACATGGCATTTGGTAATGGTTCAACTACCGTACCTTCAACTTCAATGGCATCATCCTTGGCCATGGTCTTTTGAACCCTCCTCTCCTGCGTTCTCCACCTTACTATGCTCTTCTAAGAAATTCCGAATTGCTTTGTCATCCATGATTCTCTCAAGCCTCGAGGCGTGAACAACTAAATGCTTCACGTTCTTCGACTTGGGGCGACCGAGCGTACGCACGAAGCCATCGGCCACATTGACATGATTGTCCGGTAAGAACTCGGTCACAACATAGCTCTTGCCAGAGTCTCTTCCCATTTTTGATGTCACCAATTGTCCTACTTCCAAAAGTCCCATCCTATCTCTCCTACAGTATTGTAAGAACCACGGGCCCTTCATCAGTGATCGCAATCGTGTGTTCGAAATGAGCTGACCATTTGTTGTCCCGTGTTACAACTGTCCAGTTATCCTCCAAGACCTGCACATGGTAACTGCCCGCATTTACCATTGGCTCAATGGCCAACGTCATGCCATTCTTCAAACGTGGGCCCCTGCCAGGGGGTCCGAAATTCGGAATTTGTGGTGCTTCGTGCATCTGCCGGCCAATTCCATGTCCAACAAAATCTCGGACAACGGAAAAACCATCTTCTTCCGCACGTTTTTGCACAGCATGGGAGATATCAGAAAGGCGGTTACCGAGCTTGGCTTGATCGATGCCCCGAAACAGAGCTTCTTCCGTGGCTTGGAGCAAATCCAGGACTTCTGAATCAACCTTGCCCACTGGATAGGTCCAAGCGCTATCACCACAAAAACCATCGACAAACGCCCCAATATCTACACTGATAATCGATCCTTCTTGCAGGACCACATTCTTGCTGGGGATCCCGTGAACGACCACCTCGTTGACGGAAGCGCATATCGAGGCGGGATACCCTTGATAACCTTTAAAAGCAGGAATCGCATGTTTCTGATTCAGAAACTCTTCCACAGCCCTATCCAAATCAAGGGTCGTTAGGCCTGGCCTAACCAACTCTCGGACCAATGCATGGGCCTGAGCCACTACCCTGCCTGCCTCGCGCATGGATTGAATCTCTTCCGCAGACTTTAGTACTATCATCGTGCTTCACCCATAGCTTGGTCTCCTGCTAAAATCTGTAGATAATGATCCACATCAGCAAAGACCTGGTCGATGGGGCGCACTCCGTTAATACTCAACAATCGTCCATCCTGCGCATAATAATGGAGAACAGGATGGGTTTGGCGCATGTAAACTCCTAGTCTGCGGCGGGCAGTTTCCTCCGTATCGTCGCTGCGGCGATAAAGCTCTCCTCCGCAGGAATCACAGATACCCTTGCCCTTAGCCCGATAATGCTCTAGATGATAGACTGCACCACACTGACTGCACATCCGCCTCTTGGCGATTCGTTCGATTGCTTCTTCCTGCGTGACCCGAATATCAAATGCGCTTTGAACATCCAAGCCGTTTTCGGCTAGGCGACGATCAAGTTCCCGAGCCTGCAACACTGTTCGGGGGAATCCATCGAGAATCCACCCTCTACTGCAATCTGGCTTGACAATTCGCTCATAGACAACTTGAAGGGCAAGCTCGTCGGGGACCAACTCGCCCCGGCTTATATAGCCATTAGCCTCTTGACCTAAATCGGCACCTGCGGCTATGGCCTCGCGAATAATGCTACCTGTGGAGATGTGTGGAATCCCGTACTTCTCAGAAATCCGATCCCCTTGGGTACCCTTACCCGCACCGGGCAAGCCCAGCAACACCAATCGCATTTGCCTTTCCCCCTTTTACTTCAGAAAACCTTCATAGTGCCTCATGAGCAAGTGGGCCTCAATCTGCTGCATTGTCTCAAGTGCCACACCTACAATAATCAACATCCCGGTGCCGCCGAAGGTAAGAATGTTGGAAGGAATCCTGGTTATTGCACCAACGACAAACGGTAGAACGGCGATACCGGCCAGGAAAAATGCACCTGGCAATGTGATTCTGGAAAGGATCCTATCCAAGTAGTCTGAAGTGGGCTTTCCAGGTCGAAGGCCAGGAATGTAGCCACCGTTTTTCTTCATGTTCGTAGCAACTTCTTGTGGATTGAACGTCACTGCAGTGTAAAAATAGGTGAAGAAAAACACAAGAACTACGAAAATAATGTTGTATCCAACGGAACCATAGTCCAACCAACGCTCCACAAACGTCTTCAACGCAGGAACGAACTGAGCGAGCGTGAGCGGAAAGGTCAAAACAGATGATGCGAAAATGACCGGAATAACTCCCGCTTGGTTGACCTTCAAAGGAATATGCGTAGATTGACCACCATACACCTTACGACCTACCACACGCTTAGCATACTGGACTGGGACTCTGCGTTCGCCTTTGGTGATCAAGACCACCGCTGCAATCACAAAGACCGTGATCAGGAGATAAACGATCAGACTGAGAACGTGCAATCCACCTTGACCGACTGCTCTGAAAGCATTGATGTATTGGGTAGGCATGGCCGCTACGATATTTACAAAGATGAGCAACGATATGCCATTACCGATCCCTTTTTCGGAGATCTTCTCTCCAAGCCAGACGGTGAACATTGTACCGGCGGTCAGGGTGAGTGTGATCAAGGCTAAAGTGAAGAAGTTGGGATTCGCTACAACACCCCAAGAACGGGCCATAGCAGTAGTTCCCACCGCTTGAACAAGGCCTAAAACGACCGTTGCGTAGCGAGTGTACTTGGCAATGACTTTCCGACCTTCTGGGCCTTCCTTAGACAACTTCTCCAGACTAGGCACGACAATTCCCAACAAGTTCATGACAATCGACGCTGTGATATATGGGCTTACACCCTGTGCGAATACAGTAAATCTCTCTAAAGCGCCCCCCGTAAACAGGTTCAAGAATCCAAATAGGTTTCCACCGTCAACCCCTAATTGCTGGGCTAATCCTACTGCGTCTACTCCAGGAACTGGTACAAAAGAGCCAATTCTGTAGACTGCAAGCAAGGTAACGGTGTAGAGGATCTTTTTCCTTAAATCGGGGATTTTCATAGCATTTTTCAATGCAGCTAGCAACTAGATCACCTCTACTGTGCCGCCAGCCTTTTCAATTTTGGCTGCTGCCGATTTTGTGAAACTGTGAGCCTGCACCGTTAACGCATGGTTGATCTCGCCATTGCCGAGAATCTTGATCCCATCGTTCACTTTCTTCACAAGCCCAGATTCAATCAAGAGCTCGGGAGTGATCACTGTACCCGGTGCGAACCGATTCAGGTCATTCAACTTGACTTCAGCATATACTTTTTGAAACACGTTCGTGAATCCGCGTTTGGGAAGACGCCTTACGAGCGGAGTTTGGCCTCCTTCGAAGTATGGACCCTTGCCACCGCCAGAACGCTGGCCTTGACCCTTGTGACCTCTGCCCGAGGTTTTACCCCAACCAGAGCCCGTTCCACGCCCTACTCTCTTCTTTTTGTGCGTGCTACCTTCTGCGGGTTTAAGTTCATGAATCCGCACACTTACACCCCCTCTGCCTAGTCTAATTCTTCCACTTCAACCAAATGTCGAACTTTGTGGAGCATACCCCGAATTGCTGGGTTATCATCATGCACAACGGATGTACCGAGCTTTCTCAAACCAAGGGCTGCTACGGTATCCTTTTGGTCTTGTGCGTAACCAATAACACTCTTTTTGTACGTTACCTTCAACTTTGCCACAACTTTCGCCCCCTAACCTAAGATTTCTCCGGGAGTCTTCCCGCGAAGCCGGGCCACATCATCCACGGTTCTTAGGCTGCTAAGCCCTTTTAGTGTCGCCCTCACAACGTTAATGGGGTTGGAAGAGCCCAGGGACTTGGTCAACACATCCCGTACACCGGCTGATTCTAAAACAGCACGTACTGCTCCACCTGCAATAACTCCTGTACCTTCCGAAGCCGGTTTTAGCAAAACCCGTGCTCCACCATACGTTTCCGTAACGGCGTGAGGAATTGTCGTTTTGACCATTGGTACTTCGATCATATTCTTCTTGGCTTCTTCTGTAGCCTTGCGGATGGCTTCAGGAACTTCCTTTGCCTTGCCTAGGCCCATGCCTACCATACCATTGCCGTCTCCAACGACCACCAAGGCACTAAAGGAACGAGTCCGACCACCTTTAACGGTCTTCGAGACAGGGTTAATATTAACTAAGCGCTCTTGTAGCTCTACGCCACTTGTTTCAGTTCGTTTCGACAAGTTCGTTTCCCTCCCTTGCACCTAAAATTCCAAGCCACCTTCACGGGCACCGTCTGCTAAAGCAGCAATTCTGCCGTGATAAATGTAGCCGCCACGATCAAATACAACTTGTGTGATACCTGCCGCTTTAGCCCGCTCGGCTAATGCAAGCCCGATTTCTTTGGCTGCTTCTTTGTTCCCTGTGGAGCCCAACTTTCCACGCAGTTCAGGTTCTACAGAGGAGGCAGAAACCAAAGTGTGTCCAATGCTATCGTCAATGATTTGAGCGTGAATATGATGTAGGCTACGATAGACATTGAGTCTTGGACGCTGTGCGGTTCCAACCACACGTTGCCTTAAACGCTTGTGTCTACGCTCCCTCGCTTCACGCCGACTATACTTGGCCATCATTTACCCTCCCTTAAGCTTTACCTGCTTTGCCTGCTTTTCTGCGCACTTTTTCACCTTCATAACGAACACCCTTACCCAAGTAAGGTTCAGGTCTTCTGAAGTCGCGAATGTTGGCAGCCGTTTGACCAACGAGCTCTTTATCAATACCCTTGACAGAGATCTTAGTTGGTGTTGTTACTTCAATTTCAATACCTGGTGCTGGATCTACTTCGATGGGATGAGAGTAACCCAATGACAACACAAGTTTATTTCCCTGTTTTGCTGCCCTGTACCCTACTCCGACAATCTCGAGATTGCGAGTAAATCCTACCGTTACCCCTTGAACCATGTTCGCAATCAAAGTACGAGTCAGTCCGTGGAGGGAACGGTGTTCTTTGTTATCACTAGGTCTGGTTACGTTGATCACACCCTCACCCAGTTCAACCTGCATCTCAGGATGGAATTCTCGACTGAGGCTACCCTTTGGGCCTTTGACGTCGATAACGTTGCCGTTAATCTTGACCTCAACACCTGCAGGAACCTCGATTGGAGCTCTTCCTATTCTGGACATTCTTTCCCCTCCTTTACCAAACGTAGCAAATTACTTCGCCGCCCACGCCTTCTTTGCGAGCGCTGCGGTCAGTCATGATTCCTTGAGAGGTAGATAGGATAGCCACACCGAGGCCACCTAACACCCGAGGAACTTCATCCTTACTTGCATAGACACGCAAACCAGGCTTACTAATGCGTTTGATACCCTTAATAATCTGGCCCTTATTGGCGTCATACTTCAAGTACACACGAACAGTCCCTTGTTTATCATTTTCCAAAACTTTATACTCTCTGATGAATCCCTCGCTCTTAAGAATCCGAGCTAACTCTTCCTTAAGCTTCGAACGGGGAATATCTACCGACTCGTGCTTCACGGAACTTGCATTCCGAATCCGTGTGAGCATATCCGCAATTGGATCAGTCATTACCATTCAGGAAACCTCCTTTCGGA
>CAZAJB010000025.1:20783-30500 GCA_964485345.1 uncultured Clostridiaceae bacterium | reverse complement strand
ACCTGTGGATTATGAATAAGTGGACCTAAAGTGTGTATCGGTTTGGCCGGGTCAGCTTCTCGAATCGTCTTGGCGGTCAAATCTAAAGCACGTTTGACACCAAAGCAGAATCCCGCGCCATCTGCCAATACAATTTCCACCTCCACCTTTCCTCCTCCCCTATTATACCTAGAATAGATGGACTCTAAACAAGTGGATGTTTGACGAAGTCAAACTCCAAGGTGATTGCGACGCAATCACCAGCATCGTCCACCATGACTGTATTTCTCTGTATTCTTAATTATTCCTGCTTAACAATGAACGAAATTGGCCGGAAATAACTTCGCTTCCTCGGGCAATATCCTTCTTGCTTGCTTTCTTCGGACCACCTAGATCGATCGGTGCCCCAATCGTAACCCTAAATGGACGACGCAAACCACGACGTTTTCCTTTCGAAACCATGACCGGAATCACCGGAACCCCGCTCTTCATGGCAATCAGAGCTACCCCTCCCTTTAGAGGTAACAAGTCACCTTCTGTCTTGTTACGGGTGCCCTCGGGGAACATTCCTAAGAGATGTCCCGTGCTAACCTTGTCCTGACTTGTGCGAATGGCCTGGCGATCTGCCTGCCCCCTGTGCACAGGAAAGGCGTGTAGGCTAGAAAAAAGCCAACTCAAAGCAGGTTTCTCAAACAATTCGGCTTTGGCCATAAAATGAAGGGGTCGGCGAATGGCTGCAGCCAGAACAAGTGGATCAAACCAAGATGAATGATTCCCCGCGACGATTGCTCCGGAGTTTTTTGGAATGTGTTCTGTCCCCTCCACATCCAAACCCCAGATCAGTACGAGGAAAATCCTAATAATTGCCACTAAAGACTTGTACATCGTCTGCTTCCCCCTGAATCAGGCCAAGTAGTTTCTGAACCACTTCAGCAACACTTAAGGATGTGGTGTCCACCTCAATGGCATCCTCTGCTTTCCGTAAGGGCGAGTTTTCCCGAGTCGAATCGAGGTGATCGCGCCTATGGATCTGCTCTTGCAGTTCGTCAATACTCACGGAAATACCTTTACGCTCTAGCTCTTGTTGGCGGCGTCTTGCCCTTTCTTCTACGGTGGCCTGCAGGAATATCTTCCAGTCGGCGTCAGGCATGACGACGGTGCCAATATCGCGGCCATCCATCACAACAGAACCCTGCCGACCAATTTGATCCTGCAGAGCTACGATGAACTCGCGCACCTTCTTGTGGGTCGAAACGGCAGAAACCTGGTCTGTGACTTCCGGCTGGCGGATCAACCCTGTCACATCCTCCCCATCTAGATAAATGAGATTCCCGTTGTCGCCTTGAAAGACAATATTCAGATCCATAGAGGTGGCTACCCTCATCAATGCATCTTCGTCGCCTATGTTAACCCCTTGCCTTAACGCGGCAAGAGTGATCGCCCGGTACATAGCGCCTGTGTCCACATAACGCAGACCCAGATGCTCAGCGACAAGGCGGGCTATAGTGCTTTTCCCTGCCCCAGCAGGACCATCGATTGCAATCTTCATACTGTACCCCTTCCATGCTACAACTCTATGCCCTGGGCCGCGCAGTAACCTGTGGAGAAGGCAGCCTGCAAATTGAAACCTCCCGTAATTCCATGGATGTCTATAACTTCACCGCAAAAAAAGACCCCCTTGACTTTCTTTGATTCCATTGTTCGCGGGTCGATCTCTCTCACATCGATTCCCCCTGCAGTTACAATTGCCGTAGCCATGGGAAGCGTCTTAGAGATGGTCAGAGGAACAGCCTTTAGGAGCTTACGCAGCGTTGTTCTTTCTTCTCTCGTTATCTGATGACAGACTTTGTCCGCAGAAATCCCTGCCAGGTTCACGATGATTGGAATCAGACTCTTTGGCAAGAGTTCGTCTAGGGTGTTACGAAACTGCTTGCGAGAATAGAGTTCAAAGTCCCGCAGCAGCCTGTTATCGAGTTGTTCTTGGCTGAGGGCAGGCTTTACGTCTAGAAACGCCTTGACCGGCATACCGCTTTTCTCGAGCCAACGTCCAACTTGTTCACTTGCAGTCAGCACAATCGGCCCCGTTAGACCAAAATGTGCAAACATTAATTCTCCAAAGAAGCTCTGTTGTCCTCCCGCGGGGTCAACAACTGTCAACTCTACATTTCTTAAACTGAGGCCCGTGAGCTCCTTAACCCATGCTTCTTCGACTCGCAGGGGCACCAAAGCCGGCCGCGGCGGGATAATTCCATGACCGAGGCTTTTCGCCATCACCAAGCCGTCACCTGTGGAGCCTGTCCCAGGATAGCTAAGACCACCAGTGGCCACCACCACATGCTTTGCCTGAAAGAACCCTTCTCTTCCATCACAGCTGGACACGACACCAAGCAGAGATCCAGCATCGTCACACCTGATTTCTAGCGCCTTATGCCCAAAATGGATCTTTGCACCGCTACTTAGGGCGAAGCGTTCTAGGGCGTTCGCTACTTCATGGGCATCATCAGAGATAGGAAAGACCCTCTGTCCTCGTTCTGTCTTCGTCTCTACCCCAAGCTTTTCAAAGAAGGCTATGCAGTCGAGATTAGAAAAGCGGTGTAAAGAACTGTACAAAAAGCGCCCATTGCCTGGATAGTTAGGAGGATACTCCGCGATGGGCATAGCATTTGTGATATTACAGCGACCTTTACCGGAAATCCGAACCTTCGCTGCACTGCGCTGCATTTTTTCCAGGACATGCACCTCGGCACCCCTCTGAGCCAAAAAGCCTGCGGCGAGCAATCCCGATGCGCCAGCCCCGATCACGATCACCTTAGTACTCATAGCTTCACCGCTCTAAAAAGGTTCTGAAGCTCCTTGGCACTCAAAGGTCTGTGTGCCCCTGAGGTCAGCTTGCCAAGGTTGACGGGACCAATCCCAGTTCTTTGTAAACGCACGAGCTCAAAGCCGACTTTGGCACACATTCGCCTCAACTGCCGGTTGCGACCCTCAGTGATAGTTATGCTCAAAACAGAGTCATCACCTGCTGGCTGCAAGACCTCAACTTCCGCCGGACTGGTGCGGCCATCTTCGAGAATGACTCCGGTCCTTAAGCGATATACTGCGTCCATGGTGATCTTTCCCTTAAGACGAACAACATAACGCTTCGGCAACTCAAACCTTGGATGGGTAACCCGATACGCTAGTTCACCATCATTTGTCAGAAGAATCAGGCCCTCCGAATCATAATCTAGACGGCCAACGGGGTAAACCCGCTCTTTAACTCCAGATAGTAAGTCTAGAACGCTTTTGCGACCAAATTGATCTTTGCTTGTAGTTATGTAGCCGAAGGGCTTATTGAGAATTAGGTATCGCTTGGCTTCCTCAGCTGTTAAGGGCTTCCCATCGACAATAATGTGATCCCGGCTGGGATCCACTTTTTGCCCTAGGCTCGCTGGCTGCCCGTTCACCTGCACCCTGTTTTCCTTGATCAAATCCTCGCAGACCCGGCGAGATGCAACTCCCGCATGAGCCATGACTTTTTGTAGTCGTTCTTCCACACCTTAGCCCCCCTATCAGTCCAATGATACCCAAGTTCTGCATAAACCGCAAGAAAAAAGAGGACTCCCCCGAAAGGGGGAATCCCGCAACTGATCTGTGCACGAATACTACACCTTGTACGTTGTACGAAGTACTCCATTTGTGCTACGCCCCTGGACCATACCTTGAATCTGGTCAATAAACTGCGGGACAGCATCAATGAGACGGTCATAAATCGCATTTTGGCTAACCGGCAAGAGACGAACACTTTCCCGACCTACAACCAGAAAAGCCACCGGGTTAAGGGCAATTCCTGCCCCGCTACCCCCGCCAAAGGGGTGGTCTGCCTCTGCGTTCTTGGCACCAGCTCCAGAAAACTCACTTCCCCCCGCTGCGAATCCAACACTAACCCGGCTGACGGGAAGAATAATCGCCCCATCCGGTGTTTCCACAGGATCACCGAGGATGGTATTAACGTCTACCATGGTCTTCAGGCTCTCCATAGCTGTCTGCATAAGTCCTTCTATGGGATGTCTATCGTTCAAACCATCACCCTCTTAAGTTCGTTGATTATAATTTGACCAACTCGGAACTGGAATATGCAGTGCAGATCAATCTGGACATTAGCCTGACCATAGTCCGGTTCAATCCGAACTTCCGGATCGGACCGCAGGCGATTGCCGAAGCTGAGCCCAGTGAGCACAGGTCCGACGATAGCCCACAGGCCTCCAACCCCCAAAGAAGTGGAGAAAGGATCCCCCGTGCCAATTCGTACCTCTAAATGCAGCAGTTCGATCCTTTGTAAGAGATTGTCAACAGAGCGCATTGCGATGTTGACTCCCCTAAGCGCTGCTTCTAGGGTGCCAAAATTGCGCCGCCGGATGGTTTGGTTCATTTTCGCCACTACACCCTGGGGAACTGTGATGAAGAACTTACCTATACCGAACTTAATGTGCGATCTTGTGTCCAGTCCTTCCGTAATCACCCTGAGTTCCACAGAAAAGCGGGTCATGAGCAGGAGGATGATCAAAAAGAGACCAAGTAGTTGCAGCATTATACCACCTCAACTTGGTCTTAATTTGCCATTACTTCCATTCACTTATGCCCTTAAGGGGAAGCTCCTCAAGACTTGTGAGGCCAAAGTGGGAGAAAAACTTCTCTGTGATGCCATAGAGAATGGGACGACCCGGCCCTTCCTTTCTGCCCAGTTCATGAATGAGTTCGCGATCCATGAGACTGTTGATGGCACTATCAGAACGAACTCCCCGGACCTGCTCTATCTCCACCTTAGTAACCGGCTGTTGATAGGCAATGATAGCCAAGGTCTCCGTGCTAGCCGCAGTGAGCGGCGCGTTGATTACGGGACGACCGAGTTTTTCAATCCAGGGGGCGAGTTCGGGCTTGGTGACAATTTGGTAGCCTCCGCCAACATTGCGAACATGGAGAGCACCATCTTGATAGGAAGCGCGGATTTCTTCCACAAGGGATTCAACCTGCGGAGCATCTAGTTCCAACATGGACGCTATTTCGGACGCACCTAAAGGACGCTCCGAAGCGAAAATTAAGCCTTCTACTACGATTCTGGCCTCCGCTAGTGTCATTGCCTAACCTCCACTTCAATCTGTGCTGGTCTTACGTCAATTTCCCCAAAGGATCGAGTCTGGACCATAGTGATTTCCCCCAAGCGGACCAGTTCGAGTACGGCCAAAAACGTAACAACGATCTCAGCTGCCGAACTATCTCTCAGCAATGCAGAAAAGGTAGCACGGGGTTGTCCGACGAGCTGAAGGCGGACGAGGGCTAGACGCTCTGGCAGGGAAACTGCCCCCGAAATAGTGTGAACAGGTGGCTCCCTCTCAAGCTCTATCAGCAGTTGATGGTAAAGTTCGCCCAAGGCACTCAACGTCAGATCACCAATGGGATCAGTGTACTCAGGCGTCAGATCGAGAGACTCCATGCGTTGGCCACGGGTAAAATGCCTCGCTGCTTCAGCATAGCGGCCAGCGAGGAACGTAGAGACCTCCTTAAAGAACTTATACCGTACAAGCTGTTCTACTAGTTCTATCCGGGGATCTTGATGTTCGTCTTCGTCCTCGGTCTCTGGGGGCTCTTGCGGCAGGAGCAAGCGAGACTTAATACGAATCAAGGTCGCGGCCATGACCAAGAACTCGCCTGTAATGGCCAAATCCTGTTCCTGTAGCGAATAGAGGTATTCCAAGTATTGTTCCGTAATCGTGGCAATAGGAATATCCCATAGATCTACCTTGTTGTGAGCAATCAAGTCAAGGAGCAGATCGAATGGGCCTTGGTAAACATCGAGTTCAATTCGGTATCCCATGCTTGTCACCTTACAAGGACAAGCCATCAAGTATGCGATAAAGCAGATTAAAAATGGGATTAATCAGGTAGCGAGAGCCACCAAAGATGAGCAAGGCCATCAAAACGAAAGGACCGTAAGGCGCTAATCTGGAGTACTGGTAGGCTAGGCGCCTAGGCAACAACCCGGCAAGAATATGTGACCCATCGAGGGGAGGTATGGGTATCAGGTTGAAAGCCGCGAGCCCTAGATTCATCTGAACATTGATTATGAGAAATAGAAAGAGAGTCTGCCCTGTTCCACTGCCCAACATGTAGTCGCCAAAAATACTGACAAGATTGTAGAAGATCCACGCCGTAATTAAATTGGACAGCGGGCCAGCAAGGGAAACCAGTATCGTTCCCTGCCGCTTATTCTTGAAATACTGGCTGTTAATCATGACCGGCCTTGCCCATCCCACCCTGAATAGAAGCAGCATAATTGTCCCTAGGGGATCCAAATGAACTAGGGGATTGAGGCTTAGGCGCCCTTGATATTTAGGCGTCGGGTCCCCTAGTTTATGAGCAACAAAGGCATGACCGTACTCGTGCACAGAAATGGCCAGCAAAATAGCTGGCACTGCCAAGATTATTTGTTCGAAATTCATCAGAAAAACCTCCCAGCGTCAACTCCCCTCCATAATATCACAAAGGTTGCTGCGGCCGCAACGAGAACCCCAACTCGCCAGGAAAATCCCTTCGCGCCAAATCTCCACGATTTCACATTGGTTTGGACAACGCTCACACACATATCCTTTGTTGAGAAACTCGCTCCGCCTCACCCCTAGTCCGGCAAAGTTTGTACTTTGGCCCGTTGCCTCCAGGGTCTCTTTGACAATTTGGGCGATCCCAATGGCTCCCATCACATCAAAGTGCCTCGGGATCAAAATGGACAGCCCGAGAGTCTCGGCAAAAAACCTCTGCATCCCCACATTGGCCGCCACTCCGCCTTGAAAGAATACCGGCGATTGAAGGCTCTTGCCCTTCGCAACATTGCTTAGATAGTTGCGGACCATCGCTGAACATAATCCTGCCAAAATGTCAGGCATTCTATGCCCCAACTGCTGTTTATGAATCATATCGGACTCAGCAAAAACGGTACAACGGCCAGCGATCCGCACTGGATTCGTGCTTTCGAGGGCCAAGGGACCAAATCTCTCGATGGGGATACTAAGCCTACTTGCCTGTTGATCCAAAAAAGAACCAGTCCCCGCAGCACAGACCGTATTCATGGCAAAGTCGACTATAACGCCATCTCGCAGAATAATGATTTTTGAGTCCTGCCCGCCAATTTCGATAATCGTGGAGACACGAGGGTTCTGGCTTAGGGCAGCCACGGCATGGGCTGTGATTTCGTTTTTCACCACATCCGCATTGAGCATTGCCCCAGCAAGCTCACGGCCACTGCCGGTTGTACCAACTCCAAGAATATGCCACTGCCCTTCCTCCTCAATCGCCTGTAATCCCGCCTTTAGTGTCTCTACGGGAGCCCCTAAGGTACGCAGGTATTTTTTCCACACTACATCGTCACCAGGAGGTCTGCCAGGATCCACTAAGACGAAATTTGTGCTCACACTACCTACATCAATCCCGAGATATACCCCTTGGCCTAACGGCATACGCCACTCTCCTCTGCAGAAGATCTACAAATGCTTCTAACCTGGTTTGAAAACCCGTCTCGCCTGTGTGCTCATCTACAACGAGAGACATAATGGGAACCTTTTTATCCTGGCTGATCTGGGGCAAAATGCCCTGGGCGATCACCTCAGGCATGCAGGAAAGGGGGAAAATGTGAATGATTCCATCGACATCTCCCGTGGCCAGATCGACACTACGAGCGATGCTCTCCAAACCGTGTCCTCCGATAAAGCCGCTGAGATACCCAGCTGCCGAACGCTTCAGGGTGCGCCTTGTGTACAGACCCAGGGCGTTCTTAAAGATATGGTCTTCAATCCAACGAGGAAGGCTAATGGTTCGCACTACCTCCACGCCAAGGTAGCCGAGGCGCTCCTCTAGGCGCAAGTTGACGGAGGGTTCCACAACCGTGTAGATCTCTCCCACAATGCCTATCCGCAGTGGCTCCGATCCCGGGCGCCCCGTTCCCGGGCCGCTCCCTGCAAGGTCCCGCAAACCTTGGCTCGCCTGTTCTTGAATCGTTCGTATGTTGCGCATGCTTTGGGCCTCTCTAAGTCGTTGTACCTGCTGTGCCAGCAAGCGAGACGTGGCCCCATGTCTCTTTTCTAGGGGGCGCACCCTAAGGGAGAGGTTTTCTAATCCATCAATGACCTTCATCTTCGCCCAGGAGAGCCTACAACCACGCACAAACTGGGTGGCACAAGTGGGGCCGAGGATCTTTCGGGCTAGCACCAACCTTCGAGACAAGCTGCCTTCAGGTACTTCTAAGGTGACAAATTCCACCTCCTTGCCAGCGTCAAGAAGGATTATTCTCTGGATTTCGCCATAATACCCTAAGCGGCAGGGTCCCCACCCTCCTATCATGAATACACTGTCTGCCCCGCACTCGATACCTTCTAACATATTCCCAAGGATCGTCTTAAAGGGTAGACAGGCTTCTTCTGGACTGTGGCGGATGCCGCATTCCAGGGTACTCTTGGTGCCAAGAGGAGGCGTTACAGGTTCATGACCTAGACCCTCCAGAAGGGCTTCTATTGCTACATAAGCATATCCTAAATGGGGAAAAGTGACCTTCATCCACTTTTTTTCCTCTCTAGCAGGTCGCAAAAGGCTTCTAGTCGCGTAATCATGCCGAGCGCGCTCGTGTGCTCATCGACATTTAGGGCCAAGCTCGCAAGCCTCTGGTCACGAACCCGTCTTTCTATGAGTGCAGCGACAAAGGACTCGGCACCACAACCAAAGGGGGCAAGAATGACCACACCATCTAGCGTATCGATAAGGTGCTCTAAGGCACCCATGGACTGTCTTGCGCTTAACCAGAAGAGGCGTTTCTCCACCCCTTTGCTAAGTGACAATGAACGTTCGTGGGGTACTTCAGAGGCTGTAAGGACCTGTACCCCCAACCGCTTGAGGTGCCCATGAAGATTACCATTCAGAAAAGGGTCATCCGTCAGGTAGCGCGGGCCTACGATCAACACCTTGAGGCCCCCGGAGTTGGGAGATGCATACCAGCCTGACTGTTCCCAAGCCAGTTGGGCTTGGACCGACTTCTTCCAGGCGCTCCTGACCAAACCTCGACAGGCAAATTTTCTGCCAAGGTGATGATAGCTTCGGGCCAAGGATCCCTCGTTCTTGCGCGCGTCCAGAACAGGCGACACCATATCTACAGATGCTGGCAAGTACTGTCTGAGCAGGTCAGGGAGACCCAACACGTTTGGACAGGTGTACTCCTTGCGTGACACGCTAATTACCTGGGGCACAAATAAAAGTGGGACACCTTGCTCAGCCAAGAAAAGCGAATGACCCACATAGCTTTTAATCGGCAGGCAGGCCCCATCCACACAGGTGGTGAGGCCCCACTCGAGAATTTCCTTGTTTGTTGGTGGCGAGACTACCACGTCAAAACCAAGTTCTGCAAAAAAACTCTTCCACAGCACATGGTAGTGGAAGTAATAGAGCGCCCTTGGAATACCGATTTGCCTAATACTAGCGGCCTCCCCTCCGTCTTTTTTTCTGCGCCCGCAAATCCTGGGGCTTGGTTAAGCGTGGCCTAACTGCCACCTGAGGGATCGGATACCTAAAGATAACCCTAAGAAGGGCGGGACCATCGAAAGGAAGCAGAGGCCACAAGTACGGTATCCCAAAAGACTTGGTCAACCCAAAGACTAAGAGGATGGTGATAAGGGCTCCTCCAAGTCCCCACCAACCGAAGATTACAGCTCCAAAGAACAA
>CAZAJB010000025.1:0-20683 GCA_964485345.1 uncultured Clostridiaceae bacterium | reverse complement strand
AGTAAGAGTTGAAACCACAGGGCCAGACGCCCGGGATCCTTGGGACCGATAAAGGCGAGCCACTCAGGCAGATTTGCGCTCATAGCTAACTGATACCACAGAGGGAGGAGAATCAGGGAGCCCAGAATCCCCAGCGATCGCACCCAGCGCAAGTAGGTTCCCACGGGGGGATTCTGGAAGTACTCCTCCGCGTGTTGCGTGAAGTGCCATGCTGTAACGGGCACTAGGAGCACAAAGGGAGTTGTGTCCACGATAATGGCGATGTGCCCTTCCAGTAGATGCGCTGCGGTAACATCGGGCCGTTCAGTGTAACGAGTGACTGGCAGGGGATTAAACACTGTTCCCAAGATGTACTCTTCGAGATTCTTACCGCCCATGGGGATGGCATCTCTGTCAATACCTTTGATGCGGCTCTTGACCTCTTCAACTAAGCTAGGGTCGGCAATGTCCCGGATGTAACCAACTAGAATATCCGTTTTCGAACGGCGCCCCACCTTGAGTGCTTCAAAGCAGAGGTTTGGATCCCGAATGCGCCGCCGGATAAGATTCACATTGAACAAAGCCGTTTCGACAAAGCCGTCCCGGGACCCTCGCGTTACCTTTTCTAGCATGGGCTCTTCCGAACCACGTGTCACGTATTGCCGCACGTCAAGAACGGCGATGTCCTTGACCCCGTCAATGAGAAGGAGCATCGTACCTGACAGGAGCTCATCGATTGCCGACCCTAGACTGTCGGTAGTGCTGGTCTCAAAAAACGGGACATACTCCTGCAACAATTGTTCTAAGGCCCCCTTGGTGATCCCTATGCGGGGCATCGTCTGCAGGGAGCGCATAATATGAATCGTAGCCACATCGTTGACAAATCCGTCGAAAAAGATCAAAGCAGCTTGTTTGTGAGCGACCTTAAGTCTGCGAATGACCAGATCGAAGGTGATTTCATAACCAAGCTCCGCTTGAAGCTGAGACAGGGTGTCATCAAAGTTTGCACTCATGCCATCACTCCCTAAAAAATCGCCCCTGACCAGAGCAAGCTCTATTACGGGGCGAATCTTCTAGCATCAAACCATTAGCGTACAGTCGTAGGCACGAAAAGGTCGATGATACCTATCACGAAAGCTGCTAGCAAGGCTCCTATGACCGATACTTCCATACCCGGCACAATATATTGAGCGACCCAAATGGTAATCGCCGACACAATAAAACCCACCACACCTCGCCCGTACGGCGATACGTTCTTTCCTAGTAAGCTCTCAGCCACCCAGCCTAGCACCGAAATAACCACCGCTGCAAAAAGGGCGTTGAAGAACGTCAGCGTTCTGAAACCAGGAAGCAAAAAGCCCACCAACATTAATACCAAAGCTGAAACGATGAAGCGCACAACAGCTCCCATCCAATCCAGATCAATCACCCCACTTCTAAGTTTACTAGACACAGTATAACCAGAAAACGGCCTAGTTATGCTAGACCGTTTACCTGATTAGGAACTCTCAGTTGTCCACTCGAAACGCAATCTGGACGTCAGCTCGATAGCCTGTAATGTCTCCCTGGCCATTGACCTGACCAGTCCAATTCGTAACTTCTACTCCTGTGATGCCATGAAGCGTCTTCGCTGCCTCCCTAACTGCTACCTGCACAGCATCTTCCCAGCTCTGATCCGATTCGCCAACAAGCTCAATCACTTTTACAACGTTAGAACCCAATGGGTAGCCTCCTTTTTCCTTAGCATATCCCCTTGGGTCTTCGCTTAATCCAGAACTGTCTGGCAAAGGCGCAGTAAATTCCCACCCATAATCTTCGCCATGTCACTCTCACTATAACCTCGTTCAAGGAGAATTGCGGCTATTTCAGACGTCTTGCCGCAATGGGATAAACCTAGGGGAGTCCCCTCAATCCCGTCAAAATCGGAACCAAGTCCCACACAATCAATCCCGCCAATTCCGGTCAAGTACTCAATTTGCTCCACCACATCATGAATGGTTGCCTGCCGGTCCTTAGCCAGAAAATGCGTGCAGAAGTTGACACCGATGACGCCACCAGGAACGGCTATGGCTTGAATCTGCTCATCTGTCAAATTGCGGGGATGATCGCATAACATCCTGGCATTGGAATGGGATGCAATTATGGGGGCCTTGCTTAGGCGTATTACATCCCAAAACCCCTCTTCGTTGAGGTGTGAGACATCAATAAGCATCCCCAGGTTGTTCATTTCTGCCACAACACTTTGACCAAAGAGACTGAGACCGCCTCCGCTAGTTCCCTCTAGTTGGCCGCTGGCCAAATCGTTACGATGATTCCACGTAAGTGTTAACAATCTGACTCCAAGGCGATAAAGCATGCGCAAGTTGGCCAACTTTCCTTCGAGTGCTTCTCCGCCTTCAATCGCTAATAGACAAGCGGTTTTTCCTTCCTTCTGTATCTCGGAAATATCCTCTCCGCTACAGGCGAAGGCTAAATCCTCGGAAAAATCCTCCATCCAGCGCCAAAAAAGATCGAGCATTTCCAGCGTGGCGTGGAGGGCCTTACCATGGTAGAATTTAGGCGAGACAAAAGCAGCAAAAAACTGCGCACCCACCCGATGCCGTAACAAGTCAAGCGTGACATGTCCTCCGTTTTCATCAAGACTTTCACCAGAGGCGAGCAGGCGAGATAGGGTATCAACATGGGCATCAAAAATAAACACAGATCACAACCTCCATGACTTAAGCTTCAGATTCTAAGAAAAAAGCCTGCCTAAGGGCAGGCCATGTAGTACTACGTTTACCGCTAGCGCGGTTCCACAATCAACTTGATGGCTGTTCGTTCTTCGTTATCGATCATAACGTCAGTGAAGGCAGGGACACAGACTAAATCGACTCCGCTTGGGGCCACAAAGCCTCGGGCTATAGCTACTGCTTTCACCGCCTGGTTTAGAGCACCGGCTCCAATCGCCTGTACCTCGGCCCTTCCTTCTTCTCGTATTTTGCCAGCGAGCGCACCGGCAACCTTATTTGGTACAGAATGTGCCGATACTTTTAATACTTCCATGTTTGGGTGACCTCCTTTAGTGAAAACGCTACTGCTAAATGTATTGACGTTATTAACTTATTAGATATTTACTAGGAAAATCCTTCTTTTATGAAAAATTATCAACTTTCACCCGGAAAATTTTCTCTGCAGTACCGTCATTGTTTAGCGTAATCACCACACCACTCATAGCAGCAGGGCCTTTCGCCACCGTAAAGCGACTGGGAAGTTGGGTCAGGAATTTCCCTATCACCGCTTCGGGGTCCACACCTAAGATCCCGTGGACTGGCCCGCACATGCCAAGATCAGTGATGTAGGCAGTTCCCTTGGGCAAGATTTGCTCGTCAGCTGTGGCCACATGGGTATGTGTGCCTACGAGGGCACTTATTCTGCCGTCCAAGTAGCGAGCTAGGGCAATCTTCTCGCTTGTGGCCTCTCCATGAAAGTCTACGATTACATGAGTAACCCCTTCTGGGAGGGAGGACAGAATTGTATCGGCAGTACGAAAGGGGCAATCGTAGTCACCCATAAACGTTCGGCCAATCAGGTTCATCACTGCCACCACCGCATTCTGACTACGATAAATGTACACAAAAGACCCTGGCACCTGCGGTGGATAGTTCCCAGGCCTGAGAATTCGCGGTTCTTGTTCAATATATGTATACATTTCCTTTTGGTCCCAAATATGGTTGCCACTAGTCAGCACATTGATGCCTAGAGCAAAAAGCTCTTCGGCCACCTTCCTAGTAAGGCCAAATCCACCAGCTGCATTCTCTCCATTGGCCACAACTAGCTCTGGCTGATATGCCTTTAGCAGCTCAGGCAAGCATTGAGCAACAATGCCCCGACCAGGTCTACCGAAAATGTCACCTAGAATTAACACGTTCACGCTTCGCTCACCCCAAGCGGTACACTAAATACTAACACACGTCCATTCTCGCGAAAACCTGTTAGACGTTGGGGAGTCCGCCAAGTCGTAGACATGAGTAATGCGTCTATTAATAGGTTTTGGTCAAACTGGTCTTCTTCGGCCAGTGCAGGTCCTTCCTGCAACACCGCGTCACCATAGTAGTCACTAATCAGCTCTACCATCAAGTTTAGCTCGCTCAATGAGACACTGGCTGAGTCTCGGATTACTTCAATGGAGGTTAAGACACCAGTATCCGTTTTCTTCAATGACGCGATGGTAACGGTCTCCTGCCGAAGGTTGTGGAAGAGTGCCAGGTGCGATTCAAAGCGCCGAGCAAACTGCGAAAAATCTTGATGGGCCTCCCTGAGCAAAAAAATCAAGCGGAGTGCCTTCGTTTCTGGATCATATTTAATGGTGCCAATCTGCGGAAATCGTACGAGGACTGCTACAAACAAGTCGACTTGACTACCTTCCCGTTCCATCAATACCCCTCCCCCTCAGCTAGTAAAGGTAAAACCAGGCATTCGCCTGGTTTTATTTCGCATATTCCACGGCACGAGTTTCGCGGATCACGGTCACTTTGATCTGACCTGGATATTCCAGTTCCGATTCAATGCGCTTAACAATGTCGCGGCTTAGTTGCACCGCTGTTGCATCATTGACCCGCTCGGGTTTTACCATAATTCGCACCTCGCGACCTGCCTGGATTGCATAGGATTTTTCTACGCCATCAAAGGCCGACGCAATCTCCTCTAGTTTCTGCAGACGTTTGATGTAGCTTTCTAACGTCTCACGCCGCGCTCCTGGTCGAGCCGCCGATATCGAGTCTGCAGCCGTAACTAAAACTGCTTCTACACTTTCAGCCTCATAGTCACCATGATGGCACGCCATAGCATGGATAACATCACTATTTTCTTTGAATCTGCGCAGAAGATCCATCCCAATTTCGATATGGGTGCCTTCCACTTCATGGTCCACAGCCTTCCCGATATCATGGAGTAAACCTGCTCGGCGAGCTAATCGAGCATCAACGCCAAGCTCTGCTGCCATGATACCTGCTAGATGAGCCACTTCCACAGAGTGCTTTAGTACATTCTGACCATAGCTAGTTCGAAAACGTAGTCTTCCTAACAACTTCACCAATTCGGGATGCAAACCGTGTACATCCGTATCTAGAGTAGCCTGTTCACCGGCATCTCTGATGACCGCGTCAACCTCTTTCCGGGCCTTTTCAACCATCTCTTCAATGCGTGCGGGATGAATTCTACCATCCACAATAAGCCGTTCAAGGGCTATGCGAGCGACTTCCCTGCGAACAGGGTCAAATCCCGAGAGAATCACTGCCTCAGGTGTATCGTCAATAATCAGATCGATGCCCGTCAGGGTCTCTAGTGCTCGAATATTTCTACCTTCCCTACCGATAATGCGCCCCTTCATGTCATCATTAGGGAGCGGTACTACCGAAACGGTAGATTCGGCAACGTGATCAGCTGCCGTACGTTGAATCGCCAGGGAGATGATATCACGGGCCTGCTTTTCAGCTGTTTCCCGTGCTTGAGTTTCTAATTCCCGGATCATGATTGCAGTCTCATGCTTGACTTCATCTGCCACCGTCTTGAGAATCAACTCTCTAGCATCTTCCGTTGTCAAGTGGGAAAGACGCTCTAATTCGAGACGCTGTTTGTCGAGGGTTTCACTCACTTCGGCCTGCCGATTCTCTACCTCGCGAGTCTTGCGTTGTAGGGCCTCGTCCTTGCGCTCCAGGGAGTCGCTACGTTTATCGAGAGATTCTTCCTTTTGGGAAAGACGGCGTTCTAACTGGTTCAACTCCGCACGACGCTCTCTGGACTCTTTCTCGACCTCGGATCGGCTCTTATGAATCTCTTCTCTAGCCTCAACCAAGGCTTCGCGCTTCTTGGCCTCCGCATCACGCTCCGCCTCTTGCACGATGCGCCGGGATTCCTCTTCAGCTGATCGAATGGTTGCTTCTGCAGACTTCTTGCGCAGGAAGTATCCTGCAAACACTGCCACAACTGCAATCAATCCATATTTAATTATCGTTACTAATAAATCGATACTGTTCACCTCCTCCTTCTAAAAAACCTTAGAAAAGAAAGCTGAGCCGAGACTCAGCTTTTTTCCGTGTTTGAGATCACTTTTCAGCAAGACTTTTTCATTTCGTTTTCGAATAACCAAAGGCTGATTACGGTAGACAGCCTCTATTAATTGTAGTCGTTTTCAAGATCTCTGTCAAGCAGTTCGCCAACTACTCTCCTTGCCAGCGCCGCGGGAAAGCCTCTGCGCTCTAAGAGGCCGTGCAAGCGCCGCATCACCACGTTTACTTCAAGGCGTTCTAAGGTACTGAAGCGCTGTTTAGCAAGGTTTACGGCTAGTTCATACTCGACTTCTGCCGGATTTAAGACCTGTTCAATGTAGTCGTCCTGGATCCCTTTGTTGCGCAGCTCCAGCCGCAAAAGATAGTTCCCTGTGGGCCGCTGGCGATTGCGATAGTGAACATAATTTTGGGCAACGCTAAGGTCATCTAAGTAACCTAGCCCCGCAAGATAATCTAGGGCCTCCGTGGTTTCCTCGTGGGAGAACTTGCGTTCTAGCCGCTCACGCAATTCATGCCGACTACGATCGCGAACTGTCAACAATCTTAGAGCCTGAGCCCTAGCCTTTTTTCGTTCCAACGTCTTCGGCTACTTCTTCAGTTTTTGTCGTCAGGCCCTTGGCGACTCTAACCTTAAGCTCGATCTCGTCAGTGAGTTCCGGATGATCACGCAAGTACTCTTTAGCAGTCTCCCTACCCTGCCCTAAACGTAGCTCGCCATAGGAATACCACGAACCACTCTTTGTAATGATATCCGAGTCGGCACCCAAGTCTAGAATGTCACCATGACGTGAAATGCCCAAACCATAAATGATATCGAACTCTGCTTCCTTGAAAGGAGGCGCGACCTTGTTCTTCACCACCCGAACACGGGTGCGGTTCCCGATCATCTCGTTCCCTTGCTTAAGGGTTTCAATACGGCGAATATCCAGACGTATCGAGGCGTAAAACTTCAAGGCCCGTCCGCCCGTGGTTACTTCGGGGTTACCAAACATGACGCCGATTTTTTCCCTTAATTGGTTGGTGAAAATCACGGTGCAATTGGATTTGCCGATGGCGCTCGTCAGCTTGCGCAACGCTTGCGACATTAAGCGGGCTTGCAGACCCATGTGTGAGTCTCCCATTTCGCCTTCAATCTCAGCCCGGGGCACCAAGGCAGCTACAGAGTCAACGACCACCACCTCGACTGCACCGCTCCGCACAAGGTGTTCGGCAATCTCTAGTGCCTGCTCACCGTGGTCTGGTTGAGAAATGAGAAGATTGTCCGTGTCGACGCCAAGTTTCTTTGCATACCCAGCATCTAAGGCATGCTCCGCATCGACGATGGCAGCAATACCATCACGCTTTTGCGCTTCGGCTATGATATGGAGAGCTAGCGTAGTCTTACCAGAGGATTCGGGGCCATAAATCTCAACAATTCGTCCTCTGGGTATACCTCCCACACCCAAGGCAACGTCGAGTGAGAGTGAGCCGGTTGAAATGGCCGCAACGTTCCTGGCCGTTGTCTCACCAAGTTTCATAATGGACCCCTTACCGTATTGCTTTTCAATATCAAGAACTGCCCTATCTAGTGCCTTTTGTTTTTCGCTGTTCATATTTCGGTGTCTCCCTTCTTATTCAAAAACAAGTGTTCGCCCTTGAATCATAGAAAAGGGAGAAACCTGCCGCACCAGATCTTCTACAGATCTGATGCCGCCCTCAGCGTTTCCCCCCGGAAAGCAGATTTACCAATACTCGTGGACATCAAAACACTAATTCTACATCCTCCTCCTGATTCCTGCCATCAATAAAGGTTCTCTGTAAAGAAAAACTTGTGCCAAGTCCCGTAACATGCACTCCATCTACTGCCCGTACACGAAGATGTCCCTGTTCATCTCGCTCAAAGTAGAGCAAAGATAGGCTGTAAGGTAGTGGGGTGCGACCTTGAAATCCTCGTATGCCAGCAGCCCCCGTTGTCCCCGCATTGCTGTAGACTGTCGCTCCCCGTTCGCGCAAACCCCAAAGATGTGTGTGTCCATAAACAACCACAGGGAATAGGCCTGGTTCTAGCGCCTCTGCTACCACGTGGTTATGGGCCATGAAAACATCAGGTCGATTCTCTACTTGCGCCCAGGCCTCATTGAGTTCTCTGGCATAGGCCTCTTGCTCCCTACGTGATGCTGGTGTCGCCAAGTAAGTGTCCGCAACTAAGTCACCGGTTCCGGCAATGCGTAACCCCGCCACGGTCTTCTCTTCATTACCAACTAAAACGGCGTTTTTCACCGTTGCAAGTTTATGTAGCACTTCAGGTGAATCATGATTTCCGGTCACAAACAAATAGGGAATCTTTAGTTCCTCAATGCGAGCGGTGACCTCCATTTCCAATGCGGTACCCCAGTCCGTCAAGTCCCCGGTGTCCATGATGAGATCAACAGGGAAGCTATCTACAACTTGTTTAGCAAAACTGTAAGCCACAGGATTGTTGTGGATATCCGAAACGTGAAGAACGAGGACGTCGGCCTGGACAAGCCCAAGGGGGCCTAGGCTTTCTAGTTCCTGCAAAAGCGAGTACAAATCGCTCGCTAGAACCTGCACGCGCTTACCTAGTTCTTCCACTTGGCCGAAGGCATCCCAGGCCAAATTGAGCACCCACGGGGCTGCTTCAAGCATGCCCTCATATTCTAGCTGCTCGAAAGCGGATAGGTCATAACTTGCATAGAGCAGCAGAGCAAGAGCCATCACCAACAAGGCAGCGGCTAAACCGCCCTGCGTGAGCTTGCCCAACCTACGCGTACCGCTGAGGTAGAGAAGGACTACGGCACCCAAAGTACCTAAGAGCACAAGTCTGAGGATGAAAAGCATTAAAATCCTCCTGGCTGCGGCCTTGAGGGAAGCAAGCGTTTCGAGGGAATCAATTGTTGGAGAAAAAACGATGATCCTTAATAGCTCCAAATCAACACTCCGTAGCTCCACGTTCAAGCGTATTGGTAGCCAGTGTGTGGCAGCACCAACTTGCCCCACGGGTGGCAAAAGAATCCTCGTTTGGGCCGGATAACCCAGATCGATCTTTAGGTTTACCCCAAGAGAAAGCAACTGGAAGTCTGCTCCTGAGAAGAGATTAATAAACAACACAAGCCCCAAGAACATAAAAAGAACCGGTAAGTACCTACGCCGGTCCTTCGTGAATTCCTGCATGCGCATCCACCTCCCGGTTGCACATAGCTCACTCCTTAGCTTTGCCACAGCAGGCGCAAGGCCACAAGAGTTGCCCTATGCTTGATTTGTTCACGCGTGCCTTTCCATAGATGTCGCTGAACAATAGTATCACCAGCAGATGCTAGACTAATGTATACGAGCCCCACAGGCTTGCTTTCTGTCCCGCCGCCAGGTCCTGCAATGCCTGTCACAGCAAGTCCTAAGTCAGTCCTAGCCTTCCTGCGCGCACCTTCTGCCATTTCTTTGGCGGTTTCTTCGCTCACCGCTCCGAACGCGTTAAGCGTGGCCTCTGAAACACCCAGTTCCTCAACTTTGGCTCGGTTGCTGTAAACGACAAACCCCCTCTCCAAGAACCCCGAGCTTCCCGGAACATTCGTCAGGCGATGCCCAATTAAGCCCCCCGTACAAGACTCGGCCAAGGCCAAGGTGAGCTGCTGATCGAGGAGTTTCTTAGCTACCACCGCTTCCAGGCTTTGCTCGTCCGTTCCGTACAGATAATCCCTCGTTCGAAGCCGAATTTCACTCTCCACGGGAGCCATGCGTGCGTAACCATCGTCTTGCGAGGCTGCCTTCACCGCCAGCCTGATCCTGACCGTACCCCCTGATGCATAAAGCGCCAGTGTAGGGTTAGTCTGGTTTTGTAGGAGATCTCCCAAGATCTCTTCGAGACTAGATTCGCCGATCCCAACGAAATGTAGATTTCTGGTGACAAGAACCTGGCCAGAGCTCTGTTTTGTTAAGGCAGGCGCCACAGTAGCCATAAACATGGCCTTTAGCTCTTGAGGAACACCCGGCAGGGCAATGACTTGCTTGTCATGCTTGGTCAGGGAAAACCCCGGCGCTGTGCCCACTGGATTTGGAATGATCTCACTGCCCTCTGGGAACTGCGCTTGTTTGCGACTATGCTCTGGCATGGACAGCGGCCCATAGCGCTCGGCAAACCACTCCTCTAGATCAGCCAGCACTTCTCCCTTTTCTCGCAGGGGACTCTTGGTGACTGTTGCTACGATTTCCCGAGTCAAGTCATCATCGGTCGGTCCGAGCCCCCCACTCAGGATCACCAAGTCACTGCGTTTCAGGGCCTCCTTCAACACTCCACAGGCTCTCTCAAGATTGTCCCCCACCGTTGATTTGAAATAAACATCAATGCCTAAGTCTGCTAGGTTCCGCGCCAAAAACGCGGCGTTCGTATCTACAATTTCTCCCAAAAGCAGCTCAGTGCCAACCATAATTAACTCCGCACGCATCGCTCTCACCCCATCTATTTCTGATTTTTCAGTATTTACATTTTATTTCTGACTATTATGTGGTATAGTAAAGAAGCCCAGGGAGATAGGAGGCACGTCATGATTGGTAAAGGTGCACGTCACATCGTTCTCTCGGTGGTACTGGCCTTACTTGTGAGCACAAGCGCCTGTATACCGAGTTCACCTCTCACCGCGAAGACCCCCTTGACGGTCTTGGGTACCATGCAATCTGCGGGCATACCCGAGGTGGTCGAAGCCCGCATCGTGATTACCAGAGGCAAGCACGTCATGGAAGAGTCCGTTCCCGTCGTGGACAACAGCTTTAGTGCCACACTGCAAGTACCCATCGGCGAATGGGAAGTGACCGTACTCTTGGTTGATAGCCAAGGCATGGTACTCTTTCAGAGCAAGACAGAAAAGACCCAGATCTCCTTAGCGCAGTCAAAGGTATTGGATCTTGTTCTACAGCCCGCAGGTAGCAAGGTTCATGTAAGCATTGACCTTGAAGACTATGTCTTCAAGCATACTGCCATGCGGGCTCGAATCTATTTCAATGATGAGTTTTACGAAGTGACTCGAGAAGATTATCTAACCCCCTTGCAGCATACCTTAGAGTTGATTCCAGGGAGCTACGAGTTCAAGATCGAGCTCTACACCGAATCCTTCCGCATAGGAGATAGAATCGGCATGGGGGTTTGGGATCTGCTTCACATTGCGGAAAAGGAAGAATTCTTTCTCACCTGGAGTCCGGTCACAGAGGTATTCCAGGTTTCTGGCCGAGTAGAAACGCTCATACCTTGTCCGGAAAATGTTCGCCTCACGCCTGCGCCTGAGGGGGTACTTGTTACCTGGGATCCTGTAAACCACCAAAATGTCGTCGGATACTTCGTCTTGGCCCAGACAAGCCCTATACAGCGCTTTCAGTTGCTCAACTCCATTCCCCTAGAAGAGACCAGTTTTCTTCACGTAACAGACGAGGATCATCCTTCCGAAGTCCATTATGTGGTTACCGCAGTTAGTGCCAGCGGTCTTGCGGGCTATTACTCGGATCCACAGATTTGGCACCCGTAGACCTCAAAAAAGGCACAGGGATTCTCCTGTGCCTTTTTACATGCGCCAAAGGGCAATTAAGACTCCTAACGTAGCACCCACCACAACCTCAAAGGGGGTATGTCCCAGGAGTTCACGCAGTCGTTCGGGATGTAACTCTCTGCGGTTCAAGTCTTCAATGATACGATTGATGACCCTCGCCTGTTTTCCTGCCGCCCTCCGAACTCCGGAGGCGTCGTACATGACGATCACCGCGAAAACGGCGGCTAGTGCAAACATCGTTGAACTAAATCCCTCATGTATACCTATCCCAGTACATAAAGAAGTGACAAAGGCACTATGTGAACTAGGCATCCCACCAGGCTCAACGAGCCTCTTGACGTTGAGCTCCCGCGAAACAAAGGCCCAGGAAATGATCTTCAGAAACTGGGCAATCGCCCACGCCACGATGGCAGTCATTAGTACTTCATTGCTTTGCAGTTGTCTAAGAATGGGTTGAGAATTAATCGTCTCTGCCCCCTTCATAATACGTGGATTTCAGAATAGGATGATCGAGGAGGGATGAAAATGGCTTCGATGTTACCCTTATTGATCGTCTTTCTCATCGCACTTCTCACCAAGAACAATCTATTGGGCGCAGCAGCGGCCATTGTCTTTTTCCTGGACTTGATGCGGCTACATCGCTTCTTTCCAATGATCCAGAGCCGCGGGCTCGAAGCCGGCCTGCTCCTTTTGACCATTTCCCTCTTGATCCCCCTGGCCAACGGGGGGATAACATTGAAGAGCCTAGGTTCAGCCCTATTGACTCCCGTAGGCGTATTTGCCATCATCGGCGGCATCCTGGGAGCATACATGAATAGTCAAGGGCTCGAGCTGCTTTCTATAGAACCCTCCATCATGCCAGGAATCCTGATCGGTATTATGGTTAGCGTTTTCTTCTTTGACGGGGTTGCTGCCGGTCCCATCATGGCCGCGGGCATTACCGCATTGTTGGTGCGCTTGCTTACACACTAACTCGCCTCTTGATTATAACAGGTTTGGTTTTTTGTAACAACGGTGAATGACAATACTTTAGGAAATCTGCCTCGAACTCACAAGCTCCCGCAGATCGTCACCGGTAATAGTGGCTTCTTCTAGCAGGCGCTCTGCTACGCTTTTGAGCACTTCGCCCATTTCTCCCAAGAACTTTTTCACGCTCTCCTCCTGCTCAGAGATAACCTGAACAATAGCTTCGTGCAGAATGCCCGCAGGCAACTCACTACTTACAATGCCTAAGGGCGAAAGACCTGCAAAGATCATCCGTTTTGCCAAATCTGTTGCCTGCTCAATATCGCCGACGGCACCTGTTGAGCGCTGCCCAAAGACCAGTTCTTCACTGACAGCCCCAGCTACACAAACCCGAATTGCACCGAGCAGTTGATCCTTGGTATACAGGTATTGATCGTCCTTGGGGTTTTGCCGGATATAACCTAACGCCTGGTTGCGCGAGACAATCGTAATGGAAGCAACCGAACCTGGCTGCACCGATTCACTCACGATGGCGTGTCCCGCCTCATGGAAAGCTACCCTCTCACGCTCTTCCTTTTGCATGGAACGATTCGATTTCTCACCAAGCATCACCTTTTCGATAGCATCACTAAGATCAGACGGACTAATAAACTCCCGGCCAGCACGTAGGGCACCGATCGCAGCTTCATTTAGAAGACTCTCCAAATGGGCACCAGAAAACCCGGAGGTCTCCGCTGCAATCGTTTCTAACTTGACCTCCGCCGATAAGGGTTTGTTCACGGCGTGAATCTCGAGAATCCGCAGGCGACCTAACCGATCAGGAAGATCGACTCGAACCGTACGATCAAAGCGACCGGGCCTAAGCAAGGCAGGATCCAATAAATCACTTCGATTGGTGGCTCCAACAACGAGTACCTTCACAGGGTGCTCGCTACGAATGCCATCAATCTGTGTGAGCAGTTCATTGAGCGTCTGATCATACTCCATGTGGCTTACATTCTTTCCCCTCTTAGCGCCAAGCACATCAATTTCGTCAATGAAAATAATGGCACTTTGCTTGCCTTCCTTCTCCGCTGTGCTACGCGCCTGCTTGAAGAGTTGACGGACCCGGTTTGCACCGACACCAGCATACATTTGCACGAACTGTGACCCAGACGCGGCCAAGAATACCGATTCTGTGTAGTTGGCAGCAGCTTTTGCCATCAATGTTTTTCCCGTACCAGGCGGCCCGGTAAGGAGCACCCCTTTCAGGGGCCTGATGCCTAGACGCTTGGTCTTGGCACATTCCTTAAGAAAGGACAAGGCCTCAACAAATTCTTGTTTGGCGATGTCCTGACCACCGATATCGTTAAAGGTCACTGTCGGTATCTTGCTATCATCACCACTGCCTAAGGCATTAACATTGAAGCGTGGCGATGGTCCCGTACGACTGCTTATCACGAGCCCAGCAAGGGCTAGCATGCTCAGGGGCAGCAATAACAGGGAGAAATCAAACCCCGACATGAGGGCCAAGAATATGGCCCCTAAGAGTATACCAACACCGATCTCCCTCACCCATTTGGCCAACTTGTGACACCTCCGTCTGTATAGACCCTTACCCTGCCTTCACTCACTCCTCTGCTGACAATTCTCCGCAGAGTACTTTCCCCTTGCACTAAGGAAAGATAGATAAACTCTCGATCTAAACCTAGTTCCCAGGCAAGACCCGCTTCGTCTGCCAGTTGCTTCACCCGGGTCTCTAAGGCGGTAAACTCCCCTGTCACAATCGCTTCTTCTACAGCAATTTGAACTCGCTGAAAGACCTCTAAGAGGGCCGAATTCGGCGCATCTTCTACCCTGACCCCATACGTACCTCCTTGCGCCAGCAGAGTCTGGTAAACCCTAGGGAAGAGAACGGCCAAGCGGGAATCTTGCTCAACTTGCAGCGTCAATAGGACTCTTGATGTCCTGTCCAAAATGCTTTGTTCAGAGCGAACATCCACGACTCCAGGAACTCCTTGTATTTGCTCAATCAATGGATCAAGCACTTTTGTTTGTTGATGTAGATACTTAACACCTAGTCCAAGCGCGGAAACGACAAGAAAGACTAGGAGGGCTACTTGAAATCGAAACCCGCGAAAGTGCACAGGCATCCCCCTTACTAACGTATGTTTGTATCGTGCGAATAAAAAGGTCAGTACAATAGACTGACACAGATTATTATAACACACTATTCCATTGAGCTTTTTAGTATATCTTGGGCATTGCGGAAATAATCCACACCCGAGAAAATCGTCATGAACACGGCAACCCCCATCAACCAGGGTGCCCAGCTAATCCCCAGAAGAAAGCCGGTAATTGCCACAATCTGACTGACCGTTTTCAGTTTTCCTAGTCTCGAGGCTGCAATGACCCTGCCTTCCGTTGCAGCTAGCATTCTTAACCCTGAAACAGAAAACTCGCGAGCCAGAATAATCAACGCTGCCCAGGTACTAACCTGTCCAAGCTGGATCAAGGCTAGGAGAGCGGCAGTCACTAGGAGTTTATCAGCAATTGGGTCAATGAGCTGACCAAAACGGGTGATCTCCTTGCGACTTCTGGCTAGGTAGCCGTCTAGACCATCAGTGAGCGCCGCTAGTAAAAAAACAATGGTTGCCGGCATATTTAGGCCAGGTGGATAGAGGAGACAAAGGTAGGCGAACACCGGAACCAGTAGGATGCGGAGCATGGTGACTAGATTAGGTAAGTTCATTGCGGTCAACCTCCTCTCCAACTAAGTCGTAGGCGTGGGCTTCCGTTATGAGTACGGTCACCCTCTGGCCTGGCTCAAGGCTTCCCCGACCAACATAGACGACACCATCGACATCAGGAGCTTGACCAGGATGGCGTCCAACCATGACTAGTTCTGACTCCTCAGAAGCAAACTCCATTAAGACCTCGAGTTCTCCACCTACGAGTTCTTTGTTTAGGGCATGGGAAACTGTCTGCTGCAGGCTCATGGCTTGCGCGAAACGTCTCTCCTTAACGTCTTCGTCTATCTGGTCTACATGATTGTAGGCCGCTGAGTTCTCCTCCTGAGAATACTTGAAGATACCCACATGATTGAGGCGCATTTCCTGCAAGAAGGCGAGGAGCTGCTGAAAATCATCTTCCGTTTCACCGGGAAAGCCTACAATAAAGGAGCTACGGATCGTCACCCCAGGGATCGTTTCTCGAATTCGTTCAATAAGTGCCTTGGTGGACTCATAGTCGCCGGGACGTCCCATGTTACGCAAGACAGTCCCGGAAACATGCTGCAGCGGTAGATCAACATACTTAACAAGATTCGGCCTGCTATTGATCAATTCCAGAAGCTCGTCAGAAATGCTCGTGGGATAGGTATACAGTAGCCGGATCCAGGGGATATGAAGATCTGATAGCCCCGTTAGTAGCTCAACAATATTGGATCCCACATCGCGACCGTAGGCCGTTGTATCTTGGGCGATCACAGCAACCTCCTGGACTCCCTGTGCCTTAAGGACCTTGGCCTCGCTTAGGATAGACTCAAGGCTACGACTGCGTAGCTTACCTCTGATAGTCGGGATCACACAGAAGGCGCAACGATGATTGCAGCCCTCTGCAACTTTCAAATAGGCAAAATGCGATCCAGTAGTAGAAATGCGAGGATAGGCCTGATTGTAATCGAAAAAAGCGTCTCGTTTCTTGAGAACTCGCTGTCCCGCTGCTACTTCCTCTATGATTTCAGCAACGAGATCGAGCTCATTTGTCCCCACCAGTGCATCGATCTCGGGGATTTCCGCCCAGAGCTCCTCTGTATAGCGCTGAGATAGACAACCCATAACCACCAGACCTCGGCAGTTGCCGCGTTCCTTCAAGACAGCCATTTCCAGAATCGTGTTAATCGACTCTTCCTTGGCCGCTTCAATAAATCCGCAGGTATTAATAATGATCATCTCTGCCTCGGCAGGATCATTGACAATTTCGTGCTCTGCATCGGAGAGAAAGCCCAGGACAATTTCTGTATCCACAAGATTTTTTGCACAGCCAAGTGATACAACACCAATTTTCATGCTTCGTGTGCTCCTAGAACAACTATTTTGTGTAATGTCTGTATCTAGTATATCACTCTTATGGCAGCCACGAAATAGCCATTTACAAGAAGGAAATCAAATCCTCGTGTGGAACATGTGTAAAGGGTTGTTCTGACTAGAAAAGGGGTAAAGATGAAAGACAGCTTGAAATACCTCGCTTTGGTTACTCAAGTGGGACTCACTGTTTTAATTTGTGTTTCCATTTTTACCGTTTCCGGGGTATACTTAGATCGCCTGCTTGCCACGAAGGGGATTGTTACCTTGCTTTTTGTGCTAGTCGGGTGCTTCGCTGCCATCTGGGCCGCGATAAAACTAATACTCAACACATTGCCCAAAGATTCGGAGCCGAAGTAGTCATGTTCAACGAAAATGATGTTGTACGAACGACTGTAGTACTTACCCTGCTTTTGAGTGCGTTAACGTTAATCTGGAGGGTCCAAGTGTCTCTTGGACTATTATTGGGAGGCATCATGAGTGCCCTTGCTTTCCGTCTGATGACTATTGATAGTACAATCCTCTTGAAAAGAACGACTACAGAAGACATTAGTCAGAAGATCGCTTATCGTTCGACGTTTACGAGTTTTGCAAAACGCTATCTACTCTATTCCCTAGCACTTATTGTGGGAATACTTAATCCTTCACTTAGCTTCATGGCTACCTTGGGTGGTCTTTTGATGCCTAGATTAGCAATTCTTTATCATCTATTGTATGGGAGGACAAAACGTGGAACCTAATATTCTCTTTCACATTGGCTCATTTCCTGTTTATCAAGCAGTTTTTTGGACATGGGTGATTATGGCGATTTTGTCCATCGGGAGCTTCATCTTAACTCGAAATTTACGGAAGGTCCCCAGAGGTGCACAGCATATCCTAGAGGCGATCGTGGAGTTAATTGAAAACCTAGTCGTAGGCGATGTTGGACCCGAAGGAAAGGTCTTTGTACCCCTAATTCTTATGACCGCTTTGTATGTCGCTTGCGCAAACATGATCGGGGTCATTCCGGGTGCCTTCTCCCCAACCGAGGATCTGACCACAACAATCACACTGGCGCTGATGATTTATGTCCTAGGTCACGTAGCTGCGATTAAAAAACATGGATTTTTTCCGTGGCTGAAGGGCTTTTTCGAGCCTTATGTCTTTATGTTCCCAATTAACATAGCTGGAGAAGTATCTGAGTGGGTATCCCACGCTTTTCGTCTCTACGGTAACGTGTTTGGCGGAGGCATTCTTTTAGGTATTCTATATATGATGACCCCTTATGTAGTCCCCGTGCCGCTTATGGCCTGGTTTGGGATTTTGATGGGGCTCATCCAAACCGCAGTGTTTACACTGCTTGCTGTGGTGCGCATTCAAACCAAGCTCAATTAAGATTGTTAACAAGGATGAGAAGGGAGGGAAAAGCATGCTAGAAATTGCTATTATTGTTGCTGCAATTGCGATTGGTTCTGGTATTGCTCTGGTCTCTGGAGGACTAGTTGGTATTGGCGAAGGTTATGTAGCTGGTAAAGCTGTTGAAGCGATGGCGCGTCAACCTGAAATGGAAGGTTCCATTCGGACCACGATGATCTTGGGGCAGGCAGTATCAGAGTCAGGTGCTATTTATTCGTTAGCTGTAGTATTGCTCTTGATTTTCACCGTAGCGTTACCTTTAGTTGATCGTTTGCTGGAACTACTTTAAAGTCTGAAGGGTGCTCCCATCGGGCACCCTATCAGGCCGTACTTTTGTTGTGAAGGGTGACTTCGTTTGATTAACCAAAACATTTTTCTTGCCCAGACTGTGAACTTTATACTACTAGTTCTTCTACTCTACAAGCTCCTCTACAAACCAGTACGGACTTTTTTGGATAATCGTACCGCGGAGATCGAGGGGCAGATTAGGACTGCCGAGGAAAATCAGTCCGCTGCCATTGCCTTGCGCGAAGAGTTGGAGGAACGAGCTAGAGATAGTAGACAGCAGGCCCGTCAATTCCTTGATGAGGCTGCAAAGCGTGCTGAGGTACTCCAATCTGAAATGTTGCAGGAAGCCAGAAAAGAAGCGGCTGCCATTATTCGGCGTGCCCAGGAAGTCACAGAGCTTGAAAAGGCGAAGGCATGGACTGAGTTACAGGACCAGGTTGCAGAACTGTCGCTACTCTTAGCTTCGAGAGTGATTACCCAGTCTCTAGATGAGGAGCAGCATCAAAAGCTGATCCGTGAAACCATGGGCCAATTGGACTCCTTAAGTAAAGGAAATCACCTTCAATGAGCATAACCAGACATTCTCAAGTTGCCAAGCGTTATGCGGAGGCCCTGTTCGCTACGCTCGTCCAATCCGAACAGACGACGAGTAGCATCAACGAAGAACTGAAGAACGTTCTCACTGTTCTTCAAGACCCCAAGGTACAAAGTGCATTTCTGCACCCTAAGACATCAAGAGAGCGTAAAGGCCAGTTGATTAGGCTGATGAAACTCTCCCCTATCGCGGAGAACTTCCTTTTACTGCTCGTCGAAAAATCGCGCGAGACTCTACTTCCCTCTATTGTCTATCACTTCGAGCAATTAGTCTTGAATGCAGACCGCACGGCAATTGCAGATGTAGTGGCGGCTGTCCCCTTAACCAGCGAGACGCTGGAGGGTCTTAAGCAAAGACTAAGTATACTCACAGGGAAATCGATACGCCTGCAGACCAAAGTTGACCCCTCTATCGGAGGCGGCATGATCATCAAAGTAGATGGCAAAGTAATCGATGGTAGTGTCAATAATACGCTAAAGCAATTCCAACGTTCCCTACGTAACTAAGAAAAGCCCTGGTGCGATCCATCCAAGCGCCAGAGCTTTTTTGTTAGAAAAAGGGCACCCAAGTGGGTGCTTTTTCCATAACGAACCTTTACTGATTATCTGTCAATCCAGATGAAGTTCCAAGCGGACCCAACAGAGCCGCTCACCAAGTCAGGTGTCGCATTACGTAGATGCTCACGTACTGCAACCATATTCTCTGCAGCTACCGTGTAAAACAAAGGTACTTGTTCTGCTACGATATCTTGGAACTGGTAGTAGTAGTCACGACGAACCTCAGGATCCATCGCTCTTTGAGCAGCACGCCAGACCTCATCAATCTGAGCTTCCCATTCGGTATGGGGAGATGCTTGCAGCGGATGCCACATGTGTAGGTTTCCCCTGGACAACCAGGTGTTAGAGCCACCATTAGGATCGAAGGTTCCGGTCAGGCCGATCAGGATCCCATCCCATTCGAAGGTGCTGGTCAGCTTCTCAACCACGACGTTGAAGTCAATCATCTGGAAGTTCACTTTAATCCCCAGAGCAGCCATATCCTCTTGGAAAAGTTCACCGGAGATCTGACGAACGGGCACACCAGGATTCGTGATCAAATCGAACTCAATTGCGTTTCCTTTCGAGTCACGGCGAACACCATCTGCGCCGAGGGGATAGCCAGCAACTTCGAGCTTTCTGTGAGCTTCATCAAGGTCATATGGGTAGATCTTGAGATCATCCTTCAAGAAGAAGGCGTTTCTCATGTTAATTGGGCTGTGCTGAATGTAGCCCTTACCGTTCATGGCCATATCCAGGATGGTTTCTTTGTCAACTGCATGGGCGACCGCTTGACGGAACTTGACATCGGTAAACCACGATAGCTTAGGCTCAGAAAGGAATTCTGAGTTTTGATTGAGAACGATGAATGTTGTACCTGCGTTAACACCTGCATCGACAATGCTCCAGTGACTCAGAGACTCTCCAGCGACATACTCTGGGTACTGGTTAGCAGGGATTCCGATATAGTCAAATTCACCGTTAAAGAAGGCTAATGTCGAGGCATCTATGCTAGCATAGTAGCGGAAGATAACTCTGTTCAAATAAGGCAACTGATGGCCAGCTTCATCGAACTCATAGTAGTTGTCATTTTTGAGCAGAATCAGCTCCTGGTCAATACGATAGGAGGATACTCTCCATGCACCGGTACCTACAACTTGTGTTACATCGGTCTCAAGACCCCACATTTCGTGGTAACGTCCGGCTCTAAAAGCTTCGCCCAAGAGATGCTCTGGAACGATCGGGGTTCCAATACTGAACATGATTGGAGCATGTGGAC
>CAZAJB010000024.1:0-31306 GCA_964485345.1 uncultured Clostridiaceae bacterium | reverse complement strand
GAACTAACTTCCACATCAAGTCCCAAAGGGGTGGAACTTACTTTTTCAATTCAGGTTCTGCAATGTAACAACTGGAAGCGTCAGGGCCATGTTGACACAACGGGCCTTCTGCCATATAATTAACCGGTACTGGACCCCTAGCTCAGCGGTTAGAGCAGCGGACTCATAATCCGTTGGTCCAGGGTTCAAATCCCTGGGGGTCCACCAACTTAAGAGAGAAACCCTGTGCATGTTACGGGGTTTTTACTATTTCCAGCACGATTGCGTTTGGCCCGAGGTGCTGGGCAGGGAAAAGGTGCGTAAAGGTGAATCAAGAGGAAGCGAAGCCTTTCGCCTCGATGAATAGGAGTTGATTCACAGTGAAGGTTGGTCAGTTTTCCGACACCTTTCTTCCGGTGGTGGATGGTGTGGGGCGGGTCGTCAGCCATTATGCCCAAGGAATGGGAGAACTTTGTGAAGCCTGCTATGTCATTACCCCGCAGCAACCGGGTTCCGAGCCGGCCCATACCTACCAGGTCATTGAGTATCGCGGAATAGCCCTTCCTACGATGCGCCACTATCGTGTTGGGATTCCCGCCTTCGATGCCGCCTATAGGCGGCGTATGGCCGAGCTTGAACTGGATATTGTCCATGCCCATAGCCCCTTTGTAGCGGGAAGGGAGGCCTATCGAATGGCCCGCCGCCTAGGTATACCTTTGGTGGCTACGTTTCATTCCAAGTACTATGATGACTTCTATCAAGTGACTCACAGCAAGACGTTAGCCAAGCTTGGGATCAAAGCCGTTCTGAACTTTTTCTCGAAGTGTGATGAAGTGTGGGCGGTGAGCGCTTCTGCAGCAGAGGTCTTGCGCGATTATGGATACGAGCGCTCAATTGAAGTGATGGAAAATGGAACGGAACTCAAGGAGCCAGACATGGAAGCTGTACAGATTGTGGAACAACTTTATGGCCTTGGGCGACGACCAATGCTACTTTTCGTAGGGCAAATAAACTGGAAGAAGAACATTCGCAGGATCTTGGAGGCAGCCATGGTCCTGGTCCAAGAAGGCCGCAATCTGCGACTTGTCATGGCGGGGCAGGGTGCTTCCGAAAGGGAGGTTCGAGCGCTCGCTTCGTCCCTTGGTCTAGACGATGTGGTGGTGTTTACCGGTCACATCAGTGAGCCGCGACTCCTCGCTGGCTTGTATACTCGGGCGGACCTGTTCGTATTTCCTTCACTCTATGACACCGCGGGCTTGGTCGTACGCGAGGCGGCAGCCATAGGCACTCCGTCTCTTCTAGCCACGGGTTCCAGTGCTGCGGAGGTCGTGCAGGATGGTGTAAATGGCCTCTTGGCCCAGGACACCACGTTGGATATGGCAGAACGGATAGCCTGGGCTCTAGATCATCCCAAACAGCTCCAGGAAATTGGTATGGCGGCTCGGCAGACCATCCCCAAACCCTGGAAAGAAATCTTGACCGTAGCCCTGGAGCGATATGAGAAGCTGATCGCGCTAAATAGGAGAAACACCTAAAAATGAGATGACCCCGGTATCAGGGTCATCTCGATTTTATTATTCAGTTTCCTGTTGCGGTCCCCCCTCGAGGCGCTGGGGATTTTCAATATATCTTTCTAACAGCTTAAACGTCTGGGCAAAATACAGTCCATCGCAGATCCGTTCATCCATGGTATAGCCTATCTGGCAACACTTCTTCACCACAACTTGATCATCGACAACCATAGGCATTTTGACGGTCTTGCCCAAGGCAACAAAGAGGCCCGTGGTTCCAAAGTCATAAAGATGGTGATAAATGTAGTTGGTGTGGATTGACTTTAGGTACGTGAAGAACAGCGTCGTATGAAACGGACTAGCGTCAATTACACTTTTCGGCAACATGTTGATTTGATCTAGGCCCTTGATGCTTTTGACTAGGATCTTCTTGACGATTCCAGGCATCGACATGAGTATCTCGGCCAGCTTGTCCGTATCAGAATTGTCCTTTTCAGCACGGGCTTTAGCGATCACTCCGTCGATGATTTCCGCTACTTCGAAAATGTTCTCCCTACCTGTGAACTCGAACTTAACCGTGGTCTCTTCTGCATCACTCCGCAAAGAGTGCTTAATGGCCATGGAGACACAGATCTTGTTCCGCTGATAGATCCTGCTGTTCATGATAAAACGGTTCAACTGGGGCCTCTCGTGAATCACTCGGACGTAGGCGGCTAGGAAAAAGTGAAGATAGCTGAACTTGTGCCCTTGCTTCCTTTTCTCCGCAAGATACTCGTCAATGGGATCGACACATAACACGTGTTTGGAAAAATTCTGTGCATCACTGCGTTTTTCCATTATATAGGGGATAATTTTCACGAAAGGATCTAATGATTTCAACAACACTCCATCGCTACGTTTCATAATGCCTCCTAGCAAAAAACTTATCGGAAATAGTATAGCATGTTCTGCTGGCAAGATCCACGGTGTCTGGGCCACGAGTGCAACCTCCCCAGGCAGGCCTGGGCATGATCCTCTCTGTGATTCCATTCTACAATTAAGCGCGATTTCCTTTATGATGATACTGGGCAGGGAATGGGCTGGCTTTTGGCGAATTACACGCCAAATATGTAGGGGATTGACGAATTTCCACGAAGGGAGCGTAGTACCTATGAACTTACGAACATATAGACGTGTCAGTAGTGTCACATGTGGAATCGTTAAGGCGGACTTGGTCTTGAAAAACGTCAATGTGATCAATGTCTTTTCTGAGGAGATTCATACCGCTGATATCGCAATCTGCGAGGGATTTATCGCCGGGATCGGTGAGTACTCTGGCGAATGCGAACTCGACCTTGCGGGTTTTTATGCAAGTCCCGGTTTCGTCGATTGCCACCTCCACCTAGAGTCTACCTTGGTTACCCCTAGAGAAGTTGTCCATATTGCAGCCCAATGCGGTACGACAACCTTGATCGTTGATCCCCACGAATCAGCTAATGTGGCGGGTTGCGCCGGAATTGACTATATTCTTGAGCAAACGGAGGATGTCCCTGCCAATGTCTTTGTCATGGTTCCCTCCTGTGTGCCTGCGACAAGAATCGATGATAATGGTGCAAGGTTGACGGCAAGCGAACTAGCCCAGTATCTCCAGCATGAGCGTGTGCTCGGCCTCGGAGAAGTGATGGATTACGAGGGTGTCATTAAGGGCGAGGCGGAGGTTCATGACAAACTCGAACTATTTTCTGGCAAAGTCATCGATGGTCATGCTCCATTTTTGAGTCCAACAGATCTCTCTGCCTACGCCCTAGCAGGTATTACAACAGATCACGAGTGTACCGAGTTCGACTACGCCATGGAAGAATGCCGCAGGGGCATAACCGTTTTGATCAGGGAGGGAAGCGGCGCCAAGAACCTTAATGCCATTGTTCAAGGCATCGTTGAACATCAAGTAGATACCGCGCCGTTCTGCTTTTGTACGGATGATAAGCATATTGGGGAGATTCAGCGAGAGGGACATATCAATTACAATGTGCGACAAGCAGTTCGCCTCGGCATAGATCCCCTTAAGGCAATCAAAATGGCCACGATTCAGGCTGCCAGATGTTATGGGCTGAAGCGTATTGGGGCAATTGCCCCAGGCTACCAGGCCGATCTTGTGATATTCGATTGTTTAGAGAAGATGAATGTTCAGAGGGTCTACCATCGGGGTAAGGCGGTCGCTCAGAATCAACCTATCACAATAAAACCGAGCCCGGCGGCCTTGAAGAAGACCGTCAGGCTGGCCGGTTTCTCCGAAGCGAAGCTAGCCCTAGAACTGACAGGTGAACCTTTTCCCGTGATTGGACTCGTCGCGAAGCAGATCACGACCGAAGAGACGATGGTGGAGTTTCCCGCTGAAGGGCTGTTTAGACCAGATAGCACCTACCAAAAAGTAGCCGTAATTGAGCGGCATGGGAGATCTGGCGCCACAGGCGTTGGAGTCGTGAGAGGTTGTGGGCTCAGGGGCGGAGCGGTGGCTTCGAGTGTATCCCACGACTCCCACAATATTATCGTAATTGGTGATAACGATCAGGACATGGCTCTGGCCGTAAACGAGCTGATTCGGTCCCAAGGTGGTTACACGATTGTGGAGGCCGGTAAAGTGGTTGCCACATTAGAGCTGCCGATCATGGGCCTCATGAGTGAGGCGGGTTTTGCAGAAATCGGTAAGGAGTTAGCCGCCATGAACGACAAGCTTCATAGCATGGGGGTACCTGGGGACATAAATCTCTTTGCAGCGCTCTCATTCTTGGCCCTGCCAGTCATACCTGAACTTCGGATCACAACCCGAGGAATCTACAGTGTTCGCCAAAAACGATTGCTGGTTCGGACACATGGTGAGTGTATACAGCAGTTGGGAGGTTGATTGATTTGACGTATCGAGTTCAAGACTTTTGTCGCAGCATGGAGGAGTTGGCTCCGCTGGAGTTGGCCCTAGAGTGGGACAATGTGGGGCTGCAGATAGGTAACCCCAGCCAGCGTGTTTCCGCCGTAGTTGTGACTCTAACCGTGACCCTAGACGTTGTGAAAAGGGCCATTGAAAGTGGAGCGAATTTGCTCATTGCCCATCACCCAGTGATTTTCAAACCCTTGCGCCAGATTCGCACCGATAGCCCTGAAGGGGCCTTGTTGGCTGCCCTTCTCCAAGATGACCTAGCGGTATATGTTGCCCACACTAATCTTGATCAAGCGGGCCAGGGATTAAACCATTGGTTGGCGCGGGATCTTGGATTAAGAGAAGAAGAAGTGCTAGTGCCTGCCAAGGCTAACGGCTGTGGACTGGGTCGTGTAGGGAAAATACCTCCAGTGGGCCTAGGAGACCTGGCCAAGCAAGTGGAGGTGCTCTGGGGCTCGCCCGTGCGGGTGGTTGGCGATCTGGGACTGGAGATATCAACCGTAGCGGTCGTGGGAGGCTCCGGCGGCGACTTTGCGCAGCAGGCGAGGGAAGCTGGCGCCGATTGCTTGATTACCGGCGATGTTTCCTACCACGATGCTATGGATGCTAGAAATCTAGGTATGGCTGTTCTTGATGCGGGGCACTTTGCTACAGAAAAGCTGGTCACAGCGGAGCTGGGGCGCTATCTCGCAGATTACTTCGGGGACAGTGTGCGAATTTTGCAGGATAATAGTGGCAATCCCTTTTCCTTTTAAACGATGTAAGAATATGCTATACTTAGGGCACTGAGTGGACTAGGTGATCGCGAAGGAGAAATCCTTTGAGGAAAGTCCGAGCTCCGTAGGGCAGAATGCTGGGTAACACCCAGTGGAGGCAACTCTAAGGCTAGTGCCACAGAAACAAACCGCCTGAGTGGATGTTTGACGAAGTCAAACTCCACGTGATTGCGTCGCAGTCAACAAAGGTAAGGATGAAAAGGTGAGGTAAGAGCTCACCAGCGGTTAGGCGACTAATCGGCTAGGTAAACCCCATTCGGAGCAAGGTCAAATAGGGAAGGAGAGGTAGCCCGCCTCGTCATACTTCCGGGTTGACCGCATGAGATTTTAGGTGACTAAAGTCCTAGATAGATGATCATCCACGACAGAACTCGGCTTATCGGTTCACTCAGATCAGAAATTTTGCCTGGATACTTGCGAGTATCCAGGTTTTTTTGTGGTTTTTTTCAAATCTAGCAGGAATTGATCAATTGTGGCCGAATATGTCAGTAAAGTGGTAGTAAGTGGGGGGAAGTGGGGGATACTTCCCGGAGGGAGTGATGAAAATGTTCATGGGCGAGTACCAACATGGTCTTGATACCAAGGGACGTTTGATCATTCCTGCAAAATTTCGAGAAGAACTCGGCGCTGGCGCCGTAATAACAAGGGGTCTAGACAACTGTTTGTTCTTGTTTCCCCGTGAAGAATGGACCATATTGGAGGAAAAATTAAAGACTCTGCCCCTAACCAAAGGTGATGCTCGCCAGTTCGTACGTTTCCTCTTCTCGGGCGCGACCGAGTGCGAGATGGATAAGCAAGGGCGGATCATTCTTCCCCCGAACTTACGGGAGTTTGCCTCCATTGAGAAAGATGCAGTGGTGATCGGTGTTTCTAGCCGAGTTGAGATTTGGAGTAAAGAAAGATGGGAATCCTATGTCGATGTTGCCGAAGAGTCCTTTGAAGAGATCGCGGAGAACATTGTAGACTTGGGAATCTGAGCCGGGGGTGATAGCGATGCACTATGCTCATGAACCGGTCCTGCTCAAAGAGACAATTGAAGCGCTGGACCTTAAGCCTCAAGAGACGTATGTCGACTGCACTCTAGGTGCAGCAGGCCATAGCCTAGCCATGTTGGCCACAGAACCGACCATCAGGCTAATCGGCATTGACCAGGATCGCGAAGCTTTAGGTAGGGCGAGGTACCGGCTGACGGCCTACACCTCCCAAGCGACGCTGGTCAGAGATAACTTCCGTAATCTTCGCTCCACTCTGCACAGTCTGGGCATTACGGAAGTAGCAGGAGTGTTAATGGATATTGGGGTTTCCTCTCCGCAGCTTGACGATGGTGAAAGAGGTTTTAGTTATCACCAAGAGGCCCGCCTCGACATGCGGATGGACCAAGATTCTGCCCTCGACGCCTGGGCGATAGTTAATACATATGATCAAGAAGAACTTACAAAGATTATTTATGAATATGGTGAAGAACGGTGGGCACGTAGAATTGCCGAGTTTATTGTGGCAGAACGTGCAGAGGATACAATTAACACCACCGCAGATTTAGTCACTGTGATAAAAAAAGCCATTCCGGCCGGGGCTAGAGCGACGGGACCCCATCCGGCAAGGCGCACATTTCAAGCTCTGCGCATTGCGGTAAATGACGAACTAGGAGCTTTAAGGCTCGCCTTGGAGCAGGCTGTAGACATGCTTAAGCCCAAGGGACGCCTAGCGGTCATCAGTTTTCATTCCCTAGAGGACCGTATCGTGAAGGAGTACTTTCAAAGTTTACTGGGAAACTGCACCTGTCCCCCGAACCTGCCGATCTGTGTCTGCGAGAATAAACCTGTTGTCCGTCTTGTAAATCGCAAACCCATTGAGGCATCTCTACTCGAACTTGATTCAAATCCCCGTTCCCGCAGTGCTAAGCTACGGGTCGTGGAAAAGCGATAAGGGAGGATTTACCAGATGACTGCGGCCCGAAAGCTCGAAGAGTACTCATATAATCGTGAAGAGACCCTGGTCCCGCAGGGGCGACCGGTGAAGCGCAAACGGCGGATACCTGCTACACTCAAGATCTGTCTGGTGGCTGCATGTTTTGTAGCTCTCGGCCTGCTATACCTTCAACAGCAGGTCACTTCCTACTACCTCAGTATGGAATTAGCCCAGTTGCAGCAGGAGGTAAACACCAAGCAACAGCGAAACGATCATATCATGCTCAGCTTGGAATCTCAGAGATCCTTGAAGCAAGTAGAGCAAATTGCCCGGACCCAACTGGGCATGGTAGACCCTGCACACAGTGCGACTCTAGTTCTTAGTACACCGTCAGCCACACCGAGCGGAGTAGAATCCCGCTGGACGCAAGTGCCCCAATCTGGCGAAGGTATGCGTTTTGTGGAGACATTGCTTTCCTGGATGAACAGGGTGCTACCGATAGGAGGAGTAGAAGCTGGCACGTTACACCGCTAAGCGGTCTCGCATTCGACGTACCATATTCGTTTTTTTCTGTTGGGTGTTGGCGTTTCTTGGGCTCACAGTGCGTCTGGGATATTTGCAGATCTACCAGGGCGATGAGCTCTCTGATCGCGCCTTTGCCCAGCGCATGAGGCCCCAAACCATTGATGCCCAGCGGGGTAATATCTTAGATCGCAATTACAACACGTTAGCCATAAGTGTAGGAGCCGATGCAGTGTATGCCCTACCCGGAAGCATTCGGGACTTGGAGGGGACAGCACGACAATTAGCTCCTTTCTTGCCGATGAGCGAAGCGGACTTGACCCGCATCCTAGATAGCGGGTCGACTACGAGCGCTTGGTTAGCACGCGGCCTAAGCATCGAGAGCGCTGAGGCCATTCGTAAGCTCGGTTTGCCCGGTATCCGGGTTGTTAAGCGTCCCCAACGTTATTACCCTCAAGGTTCCCTGGCCGCGCATGTTGTGGGTATCGCCGGTTCGGATAACCAAGGCCTAGAAGGTATAGAATATTACTACGATGAAGTATTGCGGGGCGTTCCTGGCCGGCAGGCGATTGAACAAGACGCCACACAACGCAGTATTCCCGGCGGTGAGAGCGAGTTTCTTCTACCGGAGCCGGGCCGCGATGTGGTCTTGACCATTGATAGTGTCATTCAGTATATAGCAGAAACCCATATTCAGGAGGCCGTGGTTTCCAGCAAGAGCGAGCGTGGCCTAGTCTTGGCGATGGATCCCTACACTGGAGAAATTTTGGCCAACGCCATCTATCCAACGTTTGATCCGAACTACTATCAAGACGTTTCGGCTGGACGCCGGCGTAATGTGGCCATTACCGATCAATACGAACCGGGTTCTACCTTTAAGTTCGTCACTGCGGCTGCCAGTCTCGATCTGGGCTTAGCCTACAATGAACGAACCTTTGATAGTGGCCTGTCTTGGGAAGTAGGCGGTGGGCGAGTCCGCAACTCCGACGGTCGTGTCTTTGGAAATATCTCTTTTCTGGAAGCCATGGAGCGATCAGACAACATTACCTTTGCGAAATTGTCTGCCGAAATGGGCCCTGAAAGGTTTCATCCCTACATCCAGGGATTTGGCTTCGGAAGTCGATCAGGCGTCGATTTTCCCGGTGAGATTGCAGGCATGGTGGCCGCACCTAGGTTAGGCGGGCAAGCTCTCCAGTGGGCCAATACGGGGTTCGGTCAAGGTATCGCCGTGACGCCATTACAACTATTGAACTCCCTCAGTTCCATCGCCAATGGCGGAACGCTCATGGAACCCTATTTTGTCCGAGAAATCCTGGACGCTCAGGGGCGTATTTTCCAAAAGTTTGAACCTGAAATTCTGGGGTATCCTGTGCAAAGTGAGACAGCTACTGCAGTTAGCCAGCTGTTGCGTTCGGTCGTGGTAAATGGTAATGGGAACAGAGCCGAAGTCTCAGGCTATTACGTGGCAGGAAAGACTGGCACAGCTGAGGTTCCTGAGGGGGGCGTCTACGGCGCCGGGCGCATTGCATCCTTTTTGGGGTTTGCGCCAGTCGACGAACCTGCCCTGGCCATCTTGGTGGTTTTGTACCACCCTCAAGTCGAATCAGCTTACGGCGGTGTCTTAGCAGCCCCGGTCTTTCAAAAGATTATGGAAGAAAGTCTGGAGTACTTAGGCGTGAAGAGGCGCTCGGAAGGCCAAGAGCGCTCACCCTTTGCCCTGGTACCCAATTTGTCGAATTTTACAAGAGAGGAAGTCAGGGCGTACTTAACCCAAGCAAGTCTTCCTTGGACTACGGAAGGAGAAGGACCCCTAGTGACGGCCCAAACACCAAGACCCGGTGCGCGAGTTCCGGCGCAGACCACGGTTCATCTCTTTTTCTATGAACAGGATCAAGTCGGGGATGTCCTGGTTCCTGATGTGCTCGGTTTGAGTATGCGCGACGCGTCCGCTACTTTATCTGATCATGAGCTACGGATCAATGTAGTGGGTAGCGGTGTCGCGGTCGAGCAATCACCAAAATCAGGCACAGCTGTTTCGAAGGGTTCGGCTGTGCAAGTCATCTTTAAGCTGTAGGGACAGGGAAGGAGGGGCCCAATTTGAAGCTAGGCAAGGTATTGCAGGGGCTAGAATACGAGATTCGAGGATCGGATCACGGGGAGATTTCTGGTATCAGTTATGACTCTCGAACTATCAGACGGGGAGATTTGTTCGTGGCTATTTCCGGCATGCGGGTAGATGGCCACGACTTTGTGTATGAAGCGGCCCAAAAGGGGGCAGCCGCGATCCTGGTAGAGCAGGCAATTCCTGGTTTGGACCGAACCCAGATCATTACTGCGGACACAAGGCTTGCCCTAGGCTTAGTCAGTGCGAACTTCTACGATCACCCCTCGCAGAAACTGCGCGTTCTGGGGATCACCGGAACAAATGGCAAGACAACGAGCACCTACTTGGTGAAATACATTTTAGAGCAGGCGGGGTACAAGGTTGGGTTGATTGGCACGATCGAGACGCTAATCGGCGATGCCGTGCTCGAATCGGGGCGAACTACTCCCGAATCCCTAGAGCTTCAACGATTGTTTGCTGAGATGGTAGAAAAAGGTATGGAATATGTGGTCATGGAGGTCTCCTCCCATGCCCTGGACTTGCATCGCACATATGGCATCTCCTTTGCAGGAGCCCTTTTTACCAACCTGTCCCAGGATCATCTGGATTATCATACAACCATGGAAGAGTACTTCGCAGCGAAAGCGAAGTTATTTGAGCATCTTCATGGCCCGGCCATCATTAACGCTGATGACTCCTGGGGTACTAGGCTGCTAGCTTTTCCTTCTGGTCATGCCGGGAGCTATGGTGTAGAAAACCCCGCAGATTTCCAGGCTGAGAAGATCCAGTTGGAAAATGGGGGAGTTTCTTATATACTGAAGAGTAAGGTAGGGCAAATCCCCATTCATCTCAAGCTTACAGGGTACTTTAATGTGTACAATTCTCTGGGAGCAGCTGCGCTTTGCATGAGCCAGGGCGTCTCTCTCACCCAGATCCAAACAGGCCTCCAGCTTGCTCAAGGTGTTCCGGGGCGATTTGAGCGAATCGAAAATGACCTAGGTCTCAATTGTGTGGTGGACTATGCCCACACGCCCCATGGTTTGGAAAACGTGCTTGCATCTGGCCGGGAGTTGACACCCCGAGGACGCCTGATTGTAGTTTTTGGCGCCGGCGGAGATAGAGACACAGGCAAACGGCCCCTGATGGGTGCAGTAGCAGCACGATTGGCAGATTTCGCGATCATCACGTCAGATAATCCTCGTTCAGAGGATCCTGCGGTGATTTGCTCTAGTATTGAGAAGGGTCTTCTTTCGGCAAATCCAGAGGTGGACTATGCAATTGTCGTCGATCGACGAGAAGCAATTGACAGGGCGATCAAGATGGCAACCCCTGATGACTTTGTGATTGTGGCGGGTAAAGGCCATGAAACATATCAAGAGTTTGCATCGGGTCGAATACACTTTGATGATAGGGAAGAAGTCAGGAGGACCATTAAGGAGCTGAAGGACTAATGCGTCCATTAACGCTGCAGCAAATTGCCGCGTATACAGGCGGTAAAGCCATTGGCGAGGGTATCGTCACTAGTGTGGAGATTGATAGTCGAGGGGTTACAGCGGGAGCCCTTTTTGTTGCATTGCCCGGCACGAAGGTGGACGGGCATAAGTTTATCAAGGATGTTCTCGCGCAAGGTGGCTTTGCACTGGTGAAAGAGGGAAGCCATGATGGACCAGGGGTTGTGCGGGTGCCTGATCCACTTTTGGGACTACAGGAGCTCGCGAGGTCGTACTTGGCGGAGTTTTCCATTCCAGTAGTGGCAATTACTGGTAGTAACGGGAAGACCTCGACCAAGGACATGATTACACAAGTACTCAGCACCAAGTATTCTGTTCATGCCACAAAAGGCAACTTTAACAACGAAATCGGAGTCCCCTTGACTGTCTTGGGGCTAGAAGACCACCACGAAGTTTTGGTCGTAGAGATGGGTATGCGCGGCCTCGGGCAGATACGGCGGCTGACCGAAATCTGCCCTCCCGCTTATGGCATCATCACGAATATCGGTCCGGTCCATCTAGAGCTCTTAGGCGGTATGGGTAATATTGCTCAGGCCAAGGGCGAATTACTAGAGGCTATGGATTCTAGGGGGGTTGCCGTCCTCAACGGGGACGATCCTTCCGTGCGTGGTCAAGCTCGTAGTTTCAGGGGACGTGTCGTCTACTATGGACTGGATGTCGCTAACGATGTGGTAGGGCGAGGGATCAGCCGGGATGTGGAAGGTAGGCCTAAGTTTACCATTCAATCTGGGCAACAGGAGGTTCAGGTACGCCTGGCGCTGCCGGGAGTCCATAATGTCTGGAACGCTAGCGCGGCCTTAGCCCTTGGTCTGCAATTTGATATCGATCTGGCCCAGGGTGCTCAGGCCCTGGCAGAGTTAGCCTCGAGTGCTATGCGCCTGGAGGTTCAGCGTACTCCTCAGGGGGTTATTGTTGTTAATGACAGCTATAATGCTAGTCCTGCCTCGATGGAAGCGGCTCTGGATACCTTAGGTCACATGTACTGCTCCGGGAAGCGAGTGGCAATTCTCGGAGACATGCTTGAGCTTGGGGATATTGCGGAACAAGCCCATATTGAAATAGGTCGTCATGCTGGGTCCTGTGCCAAGCACTTGGTTTTTATTGGTGAATATGCTTCGTTTATGCAGGAAGGCGCTGGTCGTGGAGTCATCTATGGGTCCGTTGACGAGTTCCTTGCCTCTCATGCCTTTGAACTGGAAGGTGGAGATTTGGTACTAGTAAAAGCCTCTCGCGGCTTACACTTTGAGAGAATTGTGGAAGAACTCTTGAAGGGTGGAGACAAATAATGCCGACGTCGTTCCTGCCCCTCGCAAGTGGTTTTGTTGCATTTGTTCTTTCCCTAGTGGCTGGTCCGAGGACAATCGCTTACCTGCGGCGCCTCAAGCTTGGCCAGCAAATTAGGAAGGATGGTCCGAAGTCTCACTTGGGAAAAGCCGGGACACCAACGATGGGCGGTATCTTAATGGTCGTGACCATCGTCTTGGCGGTGCTTGTTTTCCCTCCTGTAACCAACAGTAATATCATGATGCTCTTTGCCACCATAGGCTTCGGCCTAGTTGGGTTCTTGGACGATTTCATCAAAGTAGTGGCGAAACGCTCCCTCGGTTTGCGTGCTCGAGAGAAACTGGTGGGTCAATTCGGTGTGGCGGTTTTGGTGGCTATATACGCATCAGCGCGAGTCGGAACAGATCTGATCGTACCTTTCTTAGGGCAAGACGTAGTGTTCCCACCGCTCGTCTATATTCCCTTTACCACCTTAGTCTTGGTGGGGGCCGCGAATGCAGTGAACATTACCGATGGTGTAGATGGACTAGCGGCAGGTAGTACCGCCATAAGTGCTGCGGTTTTTGGGCTGATCTGCTATATACTGGGGTATCCAGATCTGAGTCTGTTTTTCGGTGCGGTAGCAGGTGCTTGTTTGGGATTCACCTGGTTTAATGCGCCGCCCGCTCAGGTCTTTATGGGTGATACTGGTTCGCTGGCATTAGGGGCGGCCTTGGGTGCTGGATCCATCTTGAGTAAGACATCGCTCGTCTTACCCATCGTGGGCGGTTTGTTTGTGGTAGAGACATTGTCCGTGATTCTGCAGGTTCTCTATTTTAAGTCTACGAAGGGCAAACGGCTGTTTCGGATGGCACCTTTGCATCACCATTTTGAGCTCTTAGGTGTGCCTGAAAGTAAGATTATGACTCGCTTTTGGTTAGTGGCCCTCGTTTTTGCCGTTCTAGGGTTGTACGCCATACTCTAGGCGCATATAGATTAGGGAGGGGGCGAGGAGCATGTTCACAAAGGGCGGCAAGGTGGATCTTTGGACCTTCGTTGCAGTCATCATGTTGTTGAGTCTAGGTCTAGTTATGGTCTTTAGCGCTTCATCCGTTATGGGACTTTCTGACGCTGGGGACCCGTATTACTATGTCCAGAGGCAGACTATCTTGGCTATCGTAGGCCTGGTATTCATGTTTGTGCTCATGAAAGTCGACTATCATATCTTCAGACCTCTGGCATTGCCCGGCCTTCTTATTTCCGTCGTTTTACTTGTAGCCGTGCTCTTTGTGGGTACTGGTACCGGTGGAGCCACACGCTGGATTCGCATAGCGGGATTCAACCTTCAACCATCGGAGGTGGCGAAGCTGGTCATGGTTAACTATGTTGCTGCTTACCTAGCCACCAAACGCGAGAAAACCCGCAAATTCTTCTCTGGACTCCTTCCGATTCTATTGATCACCGCCGCTCAGTTTGCTCTGATCATGCTCGAACCAGATTTCGGTACCGGCATGGCCCTTGTCTTTACCGTAGTCGTGCTGCTATTTGCCGGCGGCGTCCACCTTGGCCAGCTAGCGGGTGTGGGACTTACGGCTGTTCCGGCTTTGGCGTATCTACTAACAATGAAAGAATACCGGATGAGAAGGATATTCGCTTTTCTCGATCCTTGGAGCGATCCAACCGATACAGGCTGGAATGTAATTCAATCTCTCCTGGCCATTGGCTCCGGTGGACTCTTTGGTCTTGGTCTAGGCAAAAGCAAACAGAAGTTTTCCTATTTACCCGAGCATCATACAGACTTCATTTTTGCCATCCTCTGTGAGGAGTTGGGTTTCTTGGGCGGCGCCACAGTATTGGCATTGTATTTCATTATCGCCTGGCGCGGCCTACGCATTGCTATGCGTGCCCCGGATCTTTATGGAACCCTCTTGGCCATAGGCATCACTTCCATGATCGCTTTTCAAGCTCTGCTCAATATTGGTGTAGTAACGGGTTCGCTGCCGGTAACAGGTATTCCACTACCCTTTATCAGTCATGGCGGTTCGTCTTTGCTTATTAGCTTGGCAGGTGTTGGCATTCTACTGAATATTTCCAGGCAGTGCCGGGACTAATCTGGCGCTTTTCACCCATTACCCCTTACCGCATAAGATGAACGGTAAACTCAGGGGTAGAGGTGATACAATGGTCAAGTTTTTGGTGGAAGGTCAGCGTACTCTGTGTGGTCGGGTTAGCATTAATGGGGCAAAGAACTCTGCTCTTAAGCTCATGGTTGCAGCTCTGTTAGGTCAGGGGTCCTTTAGGCTAGAGAACGTACCGAGTATTACAGATGTAGAGACTATGGCAGGTGTGCTTAGGGCATTGGGCGTCCGCCTTCATTTCGCCTCTGGTTGCTTGCAGTTGGAGGTATCATCCGTTGCCGGGCAGACCCCCGAGGCATTGGTAAAGTCCATGCGGGCCTCAGTTCAGGTCATGGGTCCACTCTTAGCACGGCTTGGTCGAGTTGAGGTGGCAAGGCCTGGCGGCTGCAATATCGGTAGTAGGCCCTTAGATATTCATTTGGCAGGGTTTGAGCAGATGGGTGCCACAATCGAGGTAAAGGACGATAGGTTTGTGGCACGAGCTCCACGTTTGCACGGTGCCGACATCACCTTCCGCTATCCAAGTGTAGGTGCCACCGAGAACATTATGATGGCCGCTACCATGGCCAAGGGCGAAACCATCATCAGAAATGCAGCCCGCGAACCAGAAATTGTCGATATTCAGGGTTTTCTAAACGGAATGGGTGCAAAGATCCAAGGGGCAGGAACCTCGGTCATAACGATTCAAGGTGTAGGCGAACTGGGGGAAACGGACTTTTCGGTCGTGCCTGATCGGATTGAGGCTGGCACGTATCTCTTAGCCTTCCTAACCACGGGAGGTAGCGGGACGGTAGAAAATGTAGTCCCTGAGCACATGGCGCCCTTACTTGGTCTTCTAGCGTCCATGGGGGCAGGAGTTGAGGTTGGAGAGGGAGAAGTAAGCGTCGTCTCCCCCCGAAGACTTAAGCCATTTGAGGCATCCACGGGGCCATATCCTGAGTTTCCCACAGACTTGCAGCCGCAAATGGTTGCCCTGGCAACCCAGGCCCAAGGACAAAGCAAGTTGAAAGAAGCAGTCTTCGACCGTCGCTTTGGTTATACCCACGAACTGGGCAAACTCGGAGCGCGTATTACACCGAATACCTCAGCGGTGACGATCGAGGGTATAACGAGCCTTTACGGCACGGATCTAGTGGCCGGTGACCTGCGAGGTGGGGCCGCCATAGTCCTAGCTGCTTTAGCCGCAGAGGGACAGTCTACGATCTTTGGGGTCGAACATATTGACCGAGGCTATGAGGCCATGGAGACGCAACTAACAAGCCTCGGTGCGAAAATTGTGAGAATTGCGGAATGAAGGAGGGGTATTGTGATCGGTGAACTCTCGAGCGCTAAGAACGCGCTGTATGTGTTCGTATTAGCGCTCGTCATTGCCCTTTACCTGTTCGCAAATTCCACGTTTTTTGAGACGGACGAAATTGAGTGGACAGGCCTATCGTACCTCAGCACGGAACAGCTTGATCTGTATATGGACTTTCCCTTGACAAATGTCTGGCGCGTCGATACTAGGGAGCTTGTTGTTACTTTAACAGAACACCCTTGGATAGAAACGGCCACAGCGTCCTGGCGCTGGCCGAATCATGTTCATGTGAGCATCACAGAACGAACACCGCTGGCGCAGACGCCGACCGCGGGTGGGTGGGTTCTCCTAGATCGGGAGGGAGGCCTGTTGCCGCCAACGGAGGCTGGGGGAATGCACTCTCTGCCCATTGTGACCAACCTTGACCTTAGCTCCTCGGAGCAGCTTGTCGCCACTGCACGGCTGATCAATATGATCCCTGCCAGCCTAAGAGAGTCGATCTCAGAGTGGAACTGCACCAATCGTTCCTTTATCACTCGGGGAGGTACTGAGATCCTCATGGGACAACCTATGGAGCTGGAGGAAAAATTCGTTTTACTCGAAAAGATACTTGAGGACTTGACTCGCCGTAATGAGAACCCGCGGCGCATTGATCTTCGCGTGCCTAGGAGTCCTGTGATTAGTTCGTTGTAGAGCGGGCGGCGGGAAGAAGCAATGTTTTTTTGGCGGTTTAGAGGGAAAAGTGGTCTGGATGTGGAAATTAGTCAGGAAATCAGGGCATTGTTGAAGAGGGGGATCCCATGTTCGAATTTGATCTGGATAATGTTCAGTTTGCGGACATAAAAGTTATAGGTTGCGGTGGAGCAGGCAGTAATGCAGTGAATCGCATGATTGCTGCCGACCTGAAAGGTATTCAGTTTATCGCGCTAAATACGGATGCGCAGGCCCTACAGATGTCAGAGGCACACCAGAAGATTCAGTTAGGAGCCAAACTCACTAAGGGTTTAGGGGCAGGTGCTGATCCTACTGTGGGGCAAAGGTCAGCAGAGGAGTCTCGCGAAGAGATAGCGGAGGCCCTTCAAGGAGCTGACATGGTGTTTATTACTGCAGGAATGGGTGGGGGAACCGGGACAGGAGCTGCACCCATCGTTGCGGAGGTGGCGAAAGAACTACATGCTCTTACCGTCGGAGTGGTTACCAATCCTTTTTCCTTCGAAGGCCGTCGCCGCAAGGATCAAGCTGAAAAGGGCATCGAGCTTCTGAAAAGCAAAGTAGATACTCTAATCACCATTCCTAACGATCGTTTGCTGCAGGTTGTGGAAAAACGCACATCCATGCTAGAGGCCTTTAAGATAGCCGACGATGTGTTGTTACAGGGAGTACAAGGGATCTCCGATCTTATTACTGTTCCGGGTCTGATCAATCTTGATTTTGCCGACGTCAGAGCTATTATGACCAATGCTGGTTCTGCTCTCATGGGTATAGGTTATGCATCAGGAGAAGATCGAGCTATCAAGGCCGCAGAACAAGCCATTTCGAGCCCTCTACTGGAAGCATCCATTGAAGGCGCCAAGGGAATCTTATTGAGTCTAACCGGAAGTTCGAATCTAGGGCTATTTGAAGTAAACGAGGCTGCAGAAATTGTGAGCAGGGCAGCGGATTCCGATGCAAATGTGATCTTCGGTGCCGTCATCGACGAGAGTTTGGGAGACGCTCTCCGAGTTACAGTGATTGCAACTGGTTTTGATATTCCTAGGTCCAAGGAAAGTTTCAAGATTACGAAAGAGCTTGATGTTCGCCCCCTGACTGACAATTCTTTAGAAATTCCAGCCTTCCTCCGCCGGAAATAGGCGGCTATTGCTGGCTATATGGCAGACGAAAAGGGCCCCAGGGATTATCCTTGGGGCCTTCTTATATGCTCACAACTACTCCATTTTTCTCATCTCACGCCTGAGCTTCTTGAGAATTTTCTTTTCAAGGCGCGAAATGTAGGATTGGGAGATGCCCAGGAGGTCCGCCACTTCCCGTTGGGTTCGTTCTTTGTCCTCTTTCAAGCCAAAGCGCAACTCCATAATCCTTTTTTCACGCCCTGTTAGTTGCTGTAGAGCGGCAGTTAACAGGGCTTTGTCAACTTCCTTTTCGATGTGGAGGATGACATCGCTTTCATTGCCCACCACATCGGCCAGTACGAGTTCGTTGCCATCCCAATCAACGTTGAGGGGTTCGTCGAAGGACACCTCGGCTTTCAGTTTGCTGGTTCTGCGCAGATACATAAGAATTTCGTTCTCTATGCAGCGGGAGGCATAGGTCGCTAGTTTAATGTTTTTGCTTGGATCAAAAGTGTTAACTGCCTTAATAAGGCCGATGGTGCCGATGGATACCAGATCCTCAATGGAAATCCCGGTGTTCTCAAATTTGCGGGCAATATACACTACGAGGCGGAGATTCCGTTCGATTAAGGGCGTTCTGACGAGTAAATCCCCGGCCTGCAAGCGAATTAGAAGCGCTTGCTCTTCCTCGGTGGAGAGGGGAGGAGGCAACACTTCGTTACTACCGACGTAGTAGACCTTCGGGCTTAATCGTAGTCGTGCCAGAAGGGCAATGAGCTTAAGACGCATCTTCAGGCTAAATGTCTGCAGAGGTGGTCTTGCCATGCGCTTCGCCTCCTCTCCAGGTCTCTACAGAGCCCTCCAGCAGAATGGGGGGAAGCAGCGCCATGTAGTCGTTATCAGGTGAGAGATCGTAAGGATGCACTGCAATGGTGGGCTGCAAGTGTCCGGGCAGAGGGCTACCTCCTACTTTGACTTCGTCAGGTCGAAAGCCGATCAACAGGCCGTTATTCTTCCCAATGGAACTGTAGGGAATCAGGCGTAAGCGGGTTTGCCATTCGGTTATGGACGCAAGATGATCGATGGCTTCGAGCTTGCCATCACCGAGATCTACGACAATGCTCGTGAGCTCGGTGGGAAGTAAATCCGCTAGCGCACTCTTATCCACGATGATGACAGGTTGGCGGTTTAGGGGATCCTTTAGGTGATTCCCCGTGTCCACCAAAGCGGTCATCTGGACCCGAGTTCCGTCACAGCCAATCTCCAAAGGGATTTGATACACCTTATTGGCTATGGTTTCATGCACGATTCCCCAGCCGATCTCCGCAACCAGCAAAATTGCCAGTATGGAGACGATGGTACCGATGGCGAACTGGGGGGTCTCAGCAGGTCCAAGAAGATAAGCTGAAGCCATTCCCATGCCTGCCGCGATGAAACCAATGCCGTAAAAGTGGCTTGCAACCTTAAGTAAACTCTTCCAACCGATGGGATAGAAGGTCACAAAGATCATCGCCAAGGAGACAAAGATTACAATGGGCAGGAACCGTAAGAAGCCGTAGTACGGTATCAGACCCAAGCTTGCTAGAAGGTAGAGGAAGTAGTGAACGGTACCCACCAGTGACCCCAAGGCCAAACGTGACGGTTCTGCCTTGGTGTGGGTGATGGTGGCTGTAGCCCACAGCAGTAGATATTCGAACACAAAATTGCAGCCAAGACGCAAGAGCCATACATCAACGTACAGCGTGTATTCGGGCAAAGGCTGTTCACTCCTCTACTAGGATTATATGGAAGAATATTAGCCCCGTATTATGTGAATTCCTCCTTTAAGCGCGAAAACAGCTCTGAGCTTTCCAATAACAGGTTGCCTGACAAAATGGAATAGATCCATTCTAAGGTGGCAATACTGAACTTTGTAATCGGCATTTTGGGGAGGAGATCAGGATGAACAAAGTGGAAATATGCGGCGTAAACACCGCCAAATTGCCAGTTCTACCCAATCGAAAGATGCGTGAGTTGTTGGCGAGAATCCAAAAGGGCGATGAAGATGCCCGAGATGAAATGGTCAAGGGAAATCTTCGTTTGGTCCTCAGTGTGATCCAAAGGTTTAATAATCGCGGCGAATACGTAGACGATCTGTTTCAGGTAGGATGCATCGGATTAATGAAAGCCATTGATAATTTCGATCTTGGCCAGAACGTAAAGTTCTCCACATATGCTGTCCCAATGATCATTGGCGAGATTCGGCGTTATCTTAGAGACAACAATCCGATTCGAGTCAGCCGCTCTCTAAGGGATATTGCCTATAAGGCGCTGCAGACCAGAGATAGTTTGGCCAACCGTTATTCCAAGGAGCCGTCTCTGGCTCAGATCGCAGAGGAGTTGCAGATCCCCAGAGAAGATATTGTTTTTGCTCTGGACGCCATCCAAGATCCGATCTCTCTCTTTGAACCCATTTACAACGATGGAGGGGACCCAATCTTCGTCCTCGATCAGATTAGCGATGATAAAAATACCGAGCGGCATCTCATAGAGGGAGTCAGCATTAAGGAAGGGATGACGCATTTGGGAGATAGGGAACGGCTCATTTTGACCATGCGTTTCTACGAAGGTCGGACTCAAATGGAGGTCGCGGACGAGATCGGTATTTCCCAGGCCCAGGTATCAAGGCTAGAAAAGGCTGCCTTGAAGCACTTGCGCAAGTACATGGCTACATCATAAAGAAGGAGGGAAGGGTATGTTTCGCAGTTTGATTAGAGCTCGCCTCACGGTGAGTCTAGCGCTACTTGGCATTGGCCTTATTTCAGTTCTCATCTTGTCTGCCCTAGGCGGCAGCCTACGTTATGATAAAGCCTATGCGGAAAATCTGATTCGCCTGCACGTCATCGCTAACAGTAATTTACCCCAGGATCAGGATCTCAAGCTGGTTGTGCGAGATGAGGTACTTAAAGAAGCAGAGCAGATACTAGGGGCAATAAGCGATAAGCAGGGAGCATACTTGGCCCTGCGACAAAATGCCGATCGCCTAGAACAAAGGGCGCAGGAGGTAGTGACCAGGCAGGGTTTTGCATATGAGGTTGCAGTCAAGATGGGACAGTTTCCCTTCCCCTACAAAGAGTACGGATCCATGTCTCTGCCTGAGGGCCTCTATGATGCTGTTCGCATCGAAATTGGAACTGCCGAGGGAGATAATTGGTGGTGTGTCCTTTTTCCACCCTTATGCTTGGCCGAACTAGACGCGATGGACGAAAGCTTAGTCGCTATCGAGGAAACCGCCTCCTCAGATACTCGCTTCGTTTTTCGCTTCAGACTCTGGGAACGCATGGCGGAAACTAGGTATGCCCAGGCGCTGCAAGAATGGTGGCAGGCATCAGCGTCCGTTTTCCCAACCCTTTCCAATTAGACACAATCAAACAGCGGAGACGGCCCTAGGCCGTTTCTTTTTTTTGCTAAACGCATATAGTAATGAAGAATGGGAGGGTGCAACCATGACCACGCTGAAGACATCTGATTTGCGAAAACGCGATGTGATCAATATGGAAGAGGGCCGTTACTTGGGAAGTGTCTGTGATTTGGATCTTGATCCTGAGACAGGACGCATCCTGGCCCTGATTGTGGAGGAGTTGACGACCTTCCGGTTTTGGGGAAGCAGACATGCTGATCTGGAGATTCCCTGGCGGGATGTGGTCTTGATTGGAGCCGACGTGGTGCTAGTGAAAAACAGAACATGGAAACGCTGACGGTTTTAATGTATAATGTTTATGAGTGCCATTTATTTGGCAAGTGGTGATGGGAGAGGTTGAAGGCCATGCGTTGCCCTTTTTGCTTACACTTGGACAGTAAGGTCCTAGATTCGAGGCAGACGGAAGAAGGAACTTCTATTCGGCGTAGACGCGAATGTGTTGTCTGCCGCAAGCGTTTTACCACATACGAGCGTCTCGACGAGATGCCCTTCTTGGTTATCAAGAAAGGCGGCGGGCGGGAGGCTTTTTCGCGCTCCAAAATACTAAATGGCGTTTTACGGGCTTGTGAGAAGCGCCCCATATCATTGGAAACCATTGAAGCCATGGTTGATGATATCGAACGCGATGTTCGCTCAGGGCCGGAGCGGGAAATTGCCTCTGCAGTCATTGGCGAGCTTGTCATGGACAAGCTGCGAGAACTCGATGACGTTGCTTATGTGCGCTTTGCCTCTGTGTACCGTCAGTTCAAGGACATTGATCGCTTTATTGAAGAGTTGCAGCAACTGCGCAAGGGCAAATAGTGGCCGTGTGCTAGCTATATAAGTAGGGTTTCATGAAACTACGTAGAACATGGATGTAAAGAAGGTGGAGTTGTGAGGAAAGCTGGCCGTTCCAAGAAGGAGCAAAAGGCAAAGGTACAGGGAGGCATTCGACCCAGAGAAGTTCTAGGAATCGTGCTAGTGGCGTGTTCTGTTTTCTCCGTATTGGCCCTCTATGTGGATGCTACCGGTAAGGTTGGTGGGCAGTTACGCTCGGTGTTACGGATGTGCTTTGGGGACTTAGCCGTGCTTTTTGCCGTGCTTTTTTTTCTGCTGTCCCTGCATATTCTCCGTGGCAGGAAATGGCCTCCATCCCTTCAGAGAACGGTGGGTGTGGTCCTGCTCGTCTGTTCAGTGACTCTAGTCTTTCATATGCTGTATCATCGGGGTTACCAGTTTCCACCTAATCTTCGGGAAGAGATTACCTATGCCCAGCGAGGAGAGGGAGCCGGGGTTTTTGGAGCAGTGCTCCTTGTAGTCAGCTACACTGCCTTCGGTATTCAGGGGTCCTATGTCTTAGTTACCACCATGATCTTGCTCGGCCTCATTTTTCTTTTTAGGATTTCCCTCCTTGACTTGGCGCAACATGGTGCGAAGTATATATGGGAAGCGATCTGTGGCTTCTGGCATGGGCAGGGGGACCGTTTCCGCGATTGGCGCGACGAACGCAAACGTCGACGCCTGCAAGCTCAAGTTCCCCAGGAGGTGCCGGAAGAGATTGCCTTGACTCCCGAGCCTATCAAGAGTAAGCGTCCGAAGAAGGGGCCAAAAAAAAAGGGTGAAGAAGAAGGAAAGCAAGAACCGGACCAGGTTCACGAGCAAATGGTTCTGAATCTACCCTCTAGCGAGGCACAAGGTGTGTACACCCTGCCACCCACCTATCTATTGAAGAAATCTGGCTCCCGGGGAAAAAAGGCGGAAGGTGTTCAGACAGAATTGCTAGAAGACACTCTCGCCAGCTTTGGCATTGAGGCTAAAGTGGTCAATGTTAGTCAGGGACCGGTTGTAACGAGGTACGAACTCCAGCCGGCACCAGGAATCAAGGTCTCGCGGATTACCTCCTTGGCCGATGATCTCGCCCTTGCCTTGGCGGCGGAGGATGTGCGCATTGAAGCCCCCGTACCAGGCAAACCAGTGGTGGGTATTGAGGTCCCTAACAAGACAACGGAAGCAGTCCTGCTGAGGGATGTGCTAGAGAGTCCCGAGTTGTCTGATCACGCATCACCTGTTGCCCTAGCACTTGGCAAAGATATAGCAGGTAAACCGGTGATTGCGGATTTGAAGAAGTGGCTGCATGTCTTGGTGGCAGGTTCCACCGGTTCTGGTAAAAGTGTGTGCTTAAACGCGATGATCTGTAGCGTTTTATTTAGAGCCAGTCCCGAGGTGGTCAAGCTCTTAATGGTAGATCCAAAGAGAGTTGAGCTGTCCGGATACGATGGCATACCCCATTTGATCTCGCCAGTAGTGACCGATCCCAAGAAGGCCGCTGTTGCACTGCGTTGGGCCGTGGGTGAAATGGAACGTCGCTACCAACTTTTCGCGGACTCTGGCGTGCGCAATATTGATATGTATTTAGAGGCGGTGAAGGAGTCGGATCCAGAGGATCCCAAAGAGCACCTCCCCTATATCGTAATTATCGTGGACGAACTGGCAGATTTGATGATGGTCGCCGCAGCAGAGGTGGAGGATGCGATCTGCCGCTTGGCTCAAATGGCAAGGGCGGCCGGTATGTACCTTATTATAGCCACGCAACGCCCATCTGTTGACGTGATCACCGGCCTCATTAAGGCGAATGTTCCTTCCCGCATTTCCTTTGCCGTATCCAGCCAGGTGGATTCTCGCACCATCTTGGACATGGGAGGTGCCGAACGCCTGATAGGTAAGGGTGACATGCTCTACCATCCTATCGGTTCGAGCAAGCCCGTGCGAGCGCAAGGAGCTTGGATTTCGGATAAAGAAGTCGAGACACTCGTGGAGTACTGGAGGAAACAGGGTAAGCCAGAGTATCAGGAAGAAGTTGTGGAGGAAAAAATCGAAGAATTTCGTCTAGCTGACGAGGAAGACGATGAGCTGTTACCAGATGCCGTTCGTTTGGTTGTAGAAAACGGTCAAGCTTCCATCTCAATGCTACAGCGACGATTCAGGATTGGCTATAGTAGAGCGGCGCGCCTGATCGATGTTATGGAAGTGCGGGGTATTGTAGGCTCGTATCAGGGAAGCAAGCCCCGGGAAGTACTGGCCGATAGCACAATTTTGGAAGAAAGGTGAGAAAAATGACGGGATTGGGGACACTGTTAGAGAAGGCGCGTCTAGAGCAAGGATTGACTATTGAAGAGATGTCCGCACGCACCAAGATAAAACCCCAGTTTCTGCAGGCCATCGAGGGAGAAGACTATGACGTGCTCCCTGGCGAAGCCTATGTGAAGCCTTTTATTCGTACGTATGCCAAGGCCCTCGGGCTCGATGATGCGATCCCGGATGACATGGAACAACCGGAATCTACGCCAGAGGCAGTCACGGTGGAGAGAGGCATTCGGGAGCGCCGTGAGAGGGCGAGAAAGGTCAGACGGCGACGCTTTGTATTTCGTCTGATAGCTACTCTGATCGTGTTGCTTGGATCTGTGTATTTATTTATCAAGTTGTTGAATGTTTAGGAGGAACAAGCTTGCAGGGACAAGATTACTTAGTTCGGGCGATGCTCGGAAACAACCAGGCTAGATTATTTGCACTGAGAACGAGCGAGATGGCAAGAACGGCCCAGTCGCATCATGAAACGACGCCTGTAGCTACGGCGGCCCTAGGGCGTACCCTCACCATGGGTTTGGTTCTAGGGGCCATGGTGAAGGGCGATGAGACGATATCCATTCAGATTAAGGGAGATGGTCCCTTAGGAGGAATCGTGGTATCTGCTAACTCCCGTGGCGCTGTTAAGGGCTATGTGGGCAATCCGCATGTGGATCTTCCCCTCAGCCCAGGTGGTAAGCTAGCTGTTGGCGCAGCTGTGGGAAGCGGTAACTTGTACGTGATTCGAGATCTGGGCTTAAAGGAAGCATATCAAGGGACAGTTCCGCTGCAAACGGGGGAGATTGGGGAAGACTTTGCCTATTATTTCACCCATTCGGAGCAAACGCCGTCCGCAGTAGGACTCGGTGTGCTTGTGGGAGTAGACGGTATACCTATCAGTAGCGGCGGTCTTGTTGTGCAACTCTTGCCCGATGCCAGCCTGGATAGCCAGTTCGTTTCTGATCTAGAAACGTCTCTAAGCGAAATGCCCGCCATAAGTTCCTTGTTTGCTGAAGGTCAGAGTGTAGAGGAGATCGTCGAGTCCCTTTTTCCAACCCTGCCCCTTCGGTTCATTGATACTGCTGAGGTTGCCTTTAGGTGTGATTGCTCCTGGCAACGCTTTGAGCAAGCATTGATTACCCTCGGCGTCGACGAGCTTCGGGACCTAGTGGCTGGCGGTGAAACCATTGAGACCATCTGCCACTTCTGTAACCAGCGCTATAACTTTACTGTCGAGCAGCTAGAGATCATTTTAAACGAGCTTGGAAACAGTAGGGAATAAATGTCCTCCCCCTCCGCATATATTGTTGTGGAAGGGGGAATAGCAATGGCAAGAATGGCAAGGAATGAGAAAAACGGACCTGGTCTTTTATTTATTGTAGTGACGCTGATTGTAGTTGCGGTGGTAGGGGCACGCTTCTTTGGATTTATGCCTGGAGGTGGTGAGGAAGAACCCCTTCCTCCAGTGGTGAGGTCGGAGGATCCAAAACCGCCCGAAGGTGATGAGGAAGTTGACGTAACACCGAAGGTGTTAGTCTTCCACAGTCACGCCTCCGAGAACTTCAAACCGAAGGATAGTCATGAGCGCGGAACCTTCGGTGACATTGTCCGGGTTGGAGAGGCTTTTGTTCAAGAATTAGCAAGCCTCGGTGTGATGGCCATTCATGATAAGAGCATCCATGATCAGCCGCGCTATAGTGAGGCTTTTATCAACTCAGAGAAGAAGGCTAACGACCTATTGGCGGCAAACCCCGATATTCAAGTTGTCTTAGACATTCATCGGGACGGTTTGGAGGACAAACCAGACGATTATACGAAAGCCCGCACGAATGGTATAGACGCAGCTAAGATTCTCTTTGTGGTGGGAGACAAAGATAACGACCATTTAGAGGAAAATACCAGGTTTGCCCAGGCCATAAGCGATGTCATGGAGAAGGAATATCCTGGAGTAACCAGGGGTGTACGCGTCTTTAAGTCGGACTACAGCGGCGAACTTCACCCCAATAGCATCATGATCCTAGTGGGCGACTGGCGTGGCAACACCGTGGATGAAGCTGTGGCTTCAGCACGCCTCTTGGCTCGAGTCGTAGCAACATTTATAAAGTGACAGTAAGCGGGAGTGACATTCATGAACCAACACATACATCTCATTGGCATTGGTGGAACAGGCATGGGCCCCTTGGCAAAGGTGTTCTTAGAGATGGGTCACAGTGTAAGCGGATCTGATCTTCAGCCTTCGGATACCACCGACTACCTAGCCAAACTTGGAGCCAAGATCTACTTTAAGCATGCAGCTGCGAATGTGGATGGCGCCACGAGTGTGATTTACTCAAGCGCCATACCTGTACAGAATCCAGAAATGGTGGCTGCGCGCGAAAATGGCATGAATGTACTTCATCGTTCGGAGGTGCTTGCGCAGCTCCTCAATACCAAGCGCGGTATTGCAGTGGGTGGAGCCCATGGAAAGACGACGATAACTTCGATGCTGGCCCTCTGCCTAGAAAACTCCGGACTTGATCCGACCGTCTTGATCGGAGCGCATTTTGCACCCTTTGGACCTGGAGCCAAGTATGGCCATGGAGAATTTGTGGTGGCCGAGGCGGATGAAAGCGACGGGAGCTTCCTACGTTATCGTCCCGAGGTAACCGTGGTTACCAGCATTGAACCTGACCACCTAGAGAATTACAATGGCACATTTGAGTCTTTGATCGAGAGTTACCGACGGTTCTTGGCGAACTCTGACCCCGAGGGCATACGCTTGATCGGCGTGGATGACACTGTTGCGGCTTCCATGAGTCATGAGTACGATTGCGTAACCTATGGGTTTTCGTCGCAGGCCCAGTGGCGGGCTGAGGTCTTGAGTTTGGATCAGCAAAGGTCGAGATTTCGGGTGTTCCGGCAGGGAGTGGTTTACGGCGACTTCGAGTTAAATGTTCCGGGGCGTCATAATATCTCTAATGCTCTAGCCTGTGTTGTGGTGGCTGATTACGTGGGTCTGTCCATTGCCCAGATCCGGGATGCCCTCCGGGCATTTACCGGTGCAAAACGCCGCTTTCAGATCATTGGTACCATGAATGGCGCGATCATCGTGGATGATTATGCTCATCATCCTACCGAAGTTACTGCCATGATCAGGGCCGCAAAGGATGGCTGGCCAACCAAGCAAGTTGTAGCTGTTTTTCAGCCTCATCGCTATTCTCGCACACACTTGCTCTTTGATGAGTTCAGCCGAAGCTTTAAAGAGGCAGACGTAGTCATAATTACAGACATTTATGCACCGCCACCGGAACAAGCAATTCCTGGGGTGAGTTCGTCGGTTTTGGCGGATCGAGTTCGAGAATATAAAGGGCCCCAAAAAGTCTATCATATTCCGAGACAAGAAGATGTGGTGCCATTTCTAAAGGGTTGGCTGGGAAGTGGGGACTTGGTGTTAGTGATGGGTGCTGGTCCGATCTGGCGCGTCGCGCGTGATTTGGTCTAAATCCTGCAAATACCAGTTACCTACAGGATCATAGGTAAGAGTCTTACTCTGTTCCTTCCCGCTTGTCGCCACGACCACAAGTCGATACTGATAGAGGGGAACCCATAGTATGGCACCCCGCAAGGCATCCATCGTTAAGACTGGTGCAAGACGCTGCTGGAGCTCTTGCTTTTTTGCCTGATACTCGTCAGACTCCGTACGACCCTGGAAGAAGTCACGTAGTTTAGTTTCTTCTTGGGCCAGTTTATTTTCCGCGGCCTGGGCCCAAGCAATGTCAGAAACGATCGTTCCCTGTAGGTGAGAAGAGGCTGTGATCAGGGCTTGCTTGATGCTGCATCTTCGTTTACGTACTGCATCTGCTCCGACTCCCCCTGCTTTTAGAAGGTGATGGGGGAAGGCGAACTTCAGCACTTTACAAGAAGAGAGATCCACAACTACGGTGTGAATACTCTCTTTTTTTTGTAGTCCACGTGCTTCCACAAGAATTTCTAGTTGGATGTATTGAGTATATTGCAGGGAGCAATTAACAACGTAAGCGCGTTCACTTGCACTGAACCCGCCCAGAATCTTTTTCCGGATGCTTGGTTCATGGAAATACTCATGGGGGATGTGGGCCTGGCTTAATATACCCTGCCTGCGAATGACCTGCAGAATACTATTGAGACGGTAACTGCCCTGACAGATCAGATCAGCACCGTACATTTCCGCCGCCCTCTGCTCAAAGGTGAATTGTAGCAAGCGCCCCTGGGCGCGCCAGCCATCCAACTCTTTCATGAGGGCGTCGTCGGCCTGAACCTGCCACACGCCTTGGCGGATTTCTATTGGTTCCAAGTTAAGCAGTGTAAAGAAGTCGAAGACCAGTTGCTGCACTTTGCCACCTGCCTCTTCCTAGAATAGATCCCACGTGGAAGTTTTCGCTTCAGTCTGCCCCTTAATGAAATGATCACCAAAGCGATCGAGTCTCGCTCGGATGGCCTCCTGCTCTTCATGGGCCAGAAAGATCTCCATAATCTCACTTTCGAACGATCGACCCAGGTTCAAGTGGAGTAGTATGGTGTCAAGCTCTCCAATGATGCTTTCAAACATGTTTATTTTTTGATGGAGAAGGTACATGATGTGTTCTTCAATCGTGTCTTTGGTCAGGAGGTTAAAGATATGTACATCTCGGGTCTGCCCGAGTCGATGGACTCTGCCGATGCGTTGTTCGAGACGCATAGGGTTCCAGGGCAGATCGAAATTGACAATTTGATGGCAGAATTGGAAGTTGAGCCCTTCGCCGCCCGACTCTGTGCTCACCAAAATCTGGGCCTCTTTTTGAAACATATGGCGGATCCACTGTTTTTTTCCCCGGGAAAGAGTGCCGTCAAAGGCGAGAGTTTTGTACCCAGCACGCTCTAAGCGGTAGCGGATGTACTCCTGCGAAGCCTTGTATTCAGTAAAGATGATGATCTTGTCCCTAGCGATTTCTCCCACCAGGCGTTCCAGGGCGTCGCACTTCGAGTTCTGCTTGACGTTCGCTAGGTCTTTGAGCAAATCGGCCACATGGCTGAGCTGCTCTGGTTCCATGTTGTCCATCATTTTTTCCAGAGTCAGTGCTGTCGCTAGGAAGGTAGAACAGACCTCCCGTTGCAGCGTGATCAAAGGAAGGATGTTCTGCAGTCCCTTTTCTCTGCTACGTTCCCTGACAAAACGAGTTACCCTATCATACAGTTCTTGTTCCTTGGTCGTTAAGGAGATGACAAGAGGGTGGACGATGCGCTTCGTGAACTGGATCGTTCCTGCCTCACGCTGGTTCCGCACCACGACGCCGCTCAAAAGACCTTTGAGCTCCTGTGGATTCTTTGGCGTCCGTTTGTCCTTGATGAACCTGTTCTTAAAGGAACGATAGCTTCCGAGCTGGCCTGGTTTTATCAGAGCGATCAGATTATAGAGCTCTTTCAGATCGTTTTGGATAGGTGTGGCCGTGAGCATGAGACAGTACTTTTTCTGGATAGAATTCACAAAGCGATAACTCACGGTGGAGCTGTTTTTCAGCTTATGCGCTTCATCAATAATCAGGAGATCATAGGGGATTGCCGCAATTTGCGAGGCATGGGGTTCGCGTTTTGCGGTATCCAAAGATGCAATTAGAATATCTGAAAAACCCCAATCCCATTCGCTGCGCTGGATACCCGCACTTATTCCGAACTTTTCCTGGAGTTCTTGATACCATTGCCACAGCAAACTGGCTGGTGTAAGTATGAGTACTTTTCTGGCGAGACCCCGCAGGAGGTATTCCTTCAGGATCAGTCCCGCTTCGATCGTTTTCCCTAAGCCCACTTCGTCCGCGAGTATTGCTTGACCCTGCATATCGAAGATGACCTTTCTAGCCGTCTGGAGCTGGTGAGAGTAGGGGACAACCCCCACCTGTTTCCAACGTTCCTTGAGGTATTCGATGGCCAGTAGATCGGTAGTCTGTTGCTGGTTGACCATGAATGTGTCAGCACTTTTGGCAAGGGAGTACCATTCCCACGTGTCGAAGTGGTTAGAGCGGAGGCCACGGACGATCTCCTTCAGCCCGTGCGCGAGTACTTCCGCTCTGTAGTGGCGGTGCGCCACTTCGTCGAGTACTATCTGGTCTGTTCCTTTCGGCTCTCTATTTGCGGAATCGGAAAAGAGTTGGTGCAAGTGATTCGACCTCCTTAGACAAGCCTCCCCAATTTCCCGAACTGTTATGAGGGAATTAGCTAGCTCCTCGCCAATTTTCCTCCTATGGAAGGAATTAGGCGCCTAAGTAAGAATATTATGGGACATTCGGCTGGATTCAACAAGGCGTACAGACCGGACAGAAGGATCGATGTTGTGTGACTCTAGGAGGTTGATTATAGATGTCTAGGTACATCAAGGTGACAGCAAGCGCTTCATATTCTAAAAAAAGCATCAAAGTGGAATATCGAAAGATGAAAAGACGGATTTTTGTATGGACATTGCTGGTCGCACTTCTTGTAGGTGCCGGAGCAGCCAGTGCTGTAGAGTTGTTGGATCCACGTATTCTATACATTGAAGGTGATCTAGGTGGATCCATTGGCAACTATGGCGGTACCATGACAGTTGCCGGCGGGGCTTCGGGTCCTAAGACATATAATCCACATCGCGCAGTTGAGACTTCCAGTACCGATGTAACGGATCGTATTTTTGAAGGTTTGGTTACGCTGCACCGTGATACGGGCCTTGTGATGCCCAAGCTTGCACGGGAATACGAAATCAGTGCAGATGGCACAGAGATTATCTTTCATCTCCGTCGTGGTGTCCAGTGGCATGATGGTGTCGAATTTACCGCTGATGATGTTATCTTTACCTTTGATATAGTTTATGACGTCAACGTAGGCTCTAACTCCAGAGGTGGTCTGCTCATCGACGGCCAGCCCATGGAGTATGAGAAGATTGATGACTATACAGTGAAGTTTACATTGCCCCGTCCACATGCTCCAATCATGTTCAGTATTGGAACCCCGATCGTTCCAGAGCATCT
>CAZAJB010000023.1:0-32453 GCA_964485345.1 uncultured Clostridiaceae bacterium | reverse complement strand
GGGAAACATCCACTTGATATTCGTCATAACTGTGGTACAATATACTGGCAAGGGAGGATCTGAGTTCCTGGTGGGCTCCGCAGGCTTCAAACCTGTCAGGGGGGTAACAAGGGTTATCCTCGGTGGGTTCGATTCCCATATTCTCCCGCCATTTAGATGTTTTCGGGACGTTTGCCAAGTGTGCGAGCGTCCCCTTTTCGTTTTGTGATCCCTTGGACATCAAAGTACTCTAGGAAGGTAAGGGCAAACTTACGGCTCGTGTTCAAGCGATCCCGAAATGTGCTTAGCTCAAATCCGCCTTGGAAGGCTTCCTCCCCAAAGATTATGTCCAGTATGCCGTTAACGATGGCAGGAGTTGTCCAGTGCTCGCCTTGCAGTGCCACCAAGCGCCCTAAGTGGCTACCGGCATAAAGCAGCTCGCTAGAGAAACCCAGGTCATTTAGGGCACCCAAGGTGAGGGGTTCATAGGGAGTCTTGCCCATCAGCACTAGGATTTTTTCGAGTTCTTGTTCTTCGCCATCGGAGAGGGTGACTTGATGCTTCGTGCTGCTAATAGCTCCCCGTGTTTCTTTCAAGTCACGAGTCTGGCTGAGGATCTGGTCAAAGAGCCTAGAGGGAAGACCCGTGCCAGCTCGCAGGGTTTCTTTGCTGGGACCTGGCGCTAAGGGATTAGCCCGGTGAAACGCCTCGACCGCGGTACGCAGGTGGCTTTGCACTTTAGCGTACTGCTCTGGAGCCAGAATGTAATCACCGAGTAGGTGCAGATCAGGGTGGGTAGTCAAACCTTCCTCCTTAAACTGTCTCTGCGTCCAATAGGTGCGGTCCCGGGCTTTAACGAGACCAAGGCTTTCTTTATCGCCTTGGTGCTTCGCTTTGAGCGCCTCTAGATCGAGATGGGCTTCGGGCTTCTCAAAGGGAAAGAGGTGCCGCAGGCGCTTGGGTCCCACGAGACGCAAGTTCGTGCCCCTTACAGGCACTCCTCCCTCAATGAACTTCCCTCCCCCGAGCGTATCTTGGAGTTCACTATGACGAATGATGAAGCGGTCTTGAAAACTGAAGTGGGCCTGTATTTCTAGCTCCAATTGCACGTAGCCTTCTTGCCCCGGGTCTAGATGCTCGGCTCCTAGAACCTTAACAGCCGCCAGGGTCTCTAAGGTTCCGACGTATAGTTTAACCTGTTGACCGGTTTCAAGAGGAGAGGGAGCTTGGGGCAGGACACGCACATAGGAGTTGATCAAAGAAAAATAGGGGCGGCGTTTAGGAAGAGCTAGATACATACCCCGGGCAAGGCTTGCTTTTTCTACCCCTGTGAGGTTGACCGCCAGCCGCGAATGGGGAACGCCCGTTTCCACTGTCTTGGTCTGTGTTTGTAGGGTGCGGATTCGACCTTGATGCCCTGGGGGTTCGATCACTACGTCCATGCCCACCTGGAGCGAACCACCCACTAAGGTGCCTGTTACGACGGTCCCAGCGCCCTTGATGGTAAAAACCCTGTCGATCCAAAGCAGAGGGTTATTCTCGCCTTGGTCCTGGGGAAATGGGATCAAAAGCTCATTGATGGCCGCTTTGAGAACATCGATGTTCATGCCTGTAACTGCCGAAACTGGAATAATGGGAAAATCCTTGAGGGAGGTTTCTGCCAGGTGCTCATGAATATCCGCTTCTACAAGGTCGAGCCACTCGCCTTCGACTAGATCCGCTTTGGTGAGGGCCACAATACCTCTCTTAACTCCATAGAGATCAAGGATCTCCACATGCTCCTGTGTTTGGGGCATCCAGCCATCATCCGCGGCAATGACCAGTAGCGTGAAGTCGACTTGACCGATACCAGCGAGCATGTTCTTTACCAGACGATGGTGACCTGGAACATCCACAACACCCACATTACCCCCGGGAAGCGAGAACCAGGCGAAGCCCAAATCCACCGTCATACCCCTAGCTTGTTCCTCTTGGAGGCGATCGGGGTTGATACCCGTTAGGGCCGTAATCAGCGTTGACTTACCGTGATCGATGTGACCAGCCGTGCCCATTATGAACATGCTGCCACACCTCCTCGCAGTAGGCGGGCGACGAGGTCGTCCTGGGAGGACAGAACAGTCCTGGGGTCTAATAGGACCCGGTCTTGTACAATCCTGCCCATGACAGGCGGATTGTTTTTTCGCAGCCATTGGGCTAGCTCTTCGCTGGAGAGTTGGGAGCTTTGTAAAGCTAAGGCCCAGGAAGGAATGGTTTCGCCGGGGAGTGAACCACCGCCCATGGTGGATTCAGCGGGTACTACCTCGCCCTTCAATCCTGGCCCTAATTGATTCTGCCACGCTTCAGCCCTAAGCTTGATCTCGCCTGGATCAAGGCTAGAGAGGGCATAGAGGGGCAACTTAGCATAATCCTTACTCAAATGTAGCTCTAACACTGCTTCTAGAGCAATGAGGGAGAGTTTATCAATGCGCAGCGCTCGCAAAAGGGGATCGCGCTTAATGTTCTTCACCAGATCCGTGCGTCCACTGATCACACCAGCCTGGGGTCCACCGAAGAGCTTGTCGCCACTATAGGTGACAATGTGGCTGGACTTGAGGGCACTGGAGACAAGGGGTTCTTCGCAGGGATGGAAGGCACCGCTGCCGATATCTTCGATCAAGAGAAGTCCGCGCTCTTCGGCGAGCTGGGCAAGCTGTTCCCTGGAGGTGCTTTCGGTGAAGCCAATCATGGCATAGTTGCTCGGATGTACGAGAAGTATAGCCTTCGTCTCTTCGGTAATAGCATTGGCGTAGTCGCTCAGACGGGTACGGTTTGTTGTACCGACTTCTTTGAGGTGACAACCGCTGGCGGCCATCACTTCGGGAACGCGAAACCCTCCCCCAATCTCCACCAACTGACCTCGAGAGACGATGACTTCTTTGCCCGCCGTTAGTGCTTTGAGGGCGACCAAGACAGCACCGGCATTATTGTTGACGATAACGGTGTCAAGAGCGTTTTTGGTGCCAGACTGCCCGTGTTCAGCAGCTATAAGGAGATTGAAGAGCCTAGACACGCTCGCATAGCGGCTCCCCCTTTCTCCATCGCTTAGATCCAGTTCGAGGTTAAAATAGCCTTGGCCTAGGGAGCGGAGGCGTTCAAGGGCTAGCTCCGGCAGGGGGGCTCGTCCAAGGTTGGTGTGCAAGAGTACACCTGTGGCGTTAATGACCGGTTGAAACTTGCGTTTCTTGCAGGTTTCTAGCTCTATGGCGATCCGTGCCATGATCTCACTTTGCTGCATGGGTTCTTCTTTTGCTGCGATTTCTAGCCGAAGACGATCCAGGGTGCTTCTGACAGTCGCCGTCAACTCCACATCTGAGAGCCCACGAGATACTTCAGCAATTTCTGCATCCAGCAGGACTTTATCTACAGCCGGGATATGGCGAAATAGGTTTGACATCGTTATTCCTCCCCTTGGCAATCAGTAATCATCGTATGTATACGACACCAGGAGGAAGCAACCCTTTTCTCAGCGTAGATCAGAATTTTTCGCCAGAGCCTTGCTGAGGACGGTTAGGCCCCGCTCTCTTGAGGCGGGTGCTAGGCTTTTATGTTCGCTAATTGTCTTGATTGCCGCGGCAATCATCTCCCGTTTTTCGCTCTTGGTAAGCTTCTGCATAGATTCACGTTCCTCTCTACTTCGATGATGATCAGTATGGGCCAGAAGGCGGGAGGTTATCCAAAGTAATGTAGGACAATATAGAGTGCTGCCAGAGCGCCGGCGAGATCCGAAAGGAGGGAGGCAGCTAGGGTATGCCGGGTTCGTTTTAAGCCCACCGATCCCGCATAGACTGTGAGGACATAAAGAGTGGTCTCGCTACTGCCCATTAGGGTCGCAGCGAGGCGCCCGATCAAGGAGTCGGCGCCAAACGTGGCTAGTGTTTGTGAAAGGATCCCAAGCGAACCAGATCCTGAAATCGGCCGCATCAGGGCCAAGGGTAGTACTTCTCTAGGAAACCCCAGCCAGTTGGTGATGGGGCTTAAGAAGTTGATGATCTGGTCTAGCGCACCGGATTGTTGAAAGATTTGAATGGCAACAAGCATGCCCACAAGATAAGGCAAGACTCTTACTGCCGTCTGCCACCCTTCCTTAGCCCCTTCCACAAAGCTTTCATAGATTGACACTCGCTTAGAGAGTCCGAGAGTCGTTATGCCTAGGAGTAAAATGGGTATTGCCCAGCGCGAAAGGCCCTGGATGGCATATGTCATGATAGGTTCCTCCTTTACTTGAGTCGTCTTCTTGAGACATGGCGCAGCGCCCTATCAGCCACAATGGCAGTTAGAGTGGAACAGGTCGTGGCAAAGAGGATGGGCCCAATAATCTCCGTTGGAGTCGCTGATCCATGTGTTAGGCGCAAAGCAATGATGGTGGTGGGGATTATCGTAAGACTCGAGGAGGTGATGGCCATAAAGGTGCACATGGCATCAGAGGCTGTGTCCTTGCCATGGTTTAGCTCTTGCAGATGTCCCATGGCCTTTAATCCCAAGGGGGTACAGGCACTTCCCAAGCCTAGGATATTGGCGCTTATGGCCAAAAGGAGACTGCCCATGGCTGGATGGTTCGCCGGCACTTCCGGGAATAGTTTGCGGACCACCGGACCAAGGACTTTGGCGATGATCCCCATTAAGCCAGCATCCTGGGCTATCTTCATCACACCGGACCAGAACGAGATGATGCCGATTAACCCAAGGGAAACCACAACAGCTTGTTCACTGCCCTTGAGGACGCCCTCGGTTACCAGCTGAATCTGTCCCTTGCTCGCCGCGGTGATCACGCCGGCTAGGATCATGAAGAACCAGATGTAATTAATCATGCTATCCCCCCCAAGAATTCTTATGCAAGAAATGAAGCAAATAGGAGCAAAACCGCGGTTTTCAGAAATAAAATCACGAAATGCTCGGAAAACTTAACCTGACGGTTCCTGACGAATAACTGGAAGTTTGCATTGTTAGCTCGATTGTGTGTTATAATAAAGTCAAGGTCAGTATTAGTCAGATATTGATTACGCTGCATTCACGAGAACGCATCGCAACCAGCTAGGAGGTGGCGCACTGTGAGTACTTTGTCGGATCATATCGAAGCCCATATCAAAGCTATGCTCAGTAGCAGTAAAACCAATAGCGTTGAACTGAGCCGCGCCCAGATGGCTGATGACTTTTCCTGCGTGCCATCGCAGATCAACTATGTTCTATCGACCCGCTTTACATTAGAGCGGGGTTACATTGTGGAGAGCAGGAGGGGCGGTGGTGGCTATATTCGAATTGGCCATCTGCAGGTGGCCGATGGTTACGCCCATGCAATCAGTCTTTTGCGGAGTATTGGTTCAGAGCTTGGGGATAAGCAAATGGAGAATGTCATAGCCTATCTTCGAGATCACCATGTGATTTCGCCCAGACAGTTGCAGCTCGTCCGGGGCATTGTACAGCAGGAAGTGGGCACCATCAGCCAAGGTAAAGATGTGTTGCGAGCTAGTCTGGTGCGCTCATTATTGTTCTTAATTATTGAGTCCAAGTCTTGAAAGGTGGGTGGTATTACCTATGGTATGCGAAAAATGCGGGGAACATGAAGCTACGGTGAAGTTCGTACAGATTGAGAATAACAGCAAGACCGAACTGCATCTTTGTCAGAACTGTGCCCAAGGGTACACCAATTTTAGCACTGGCTTTGACTTGCAGCATTTGCTATCGAGTATGTTCCAATCGGTGAAAGCCGGTCAGAAGCTGGGGCAAAGCCAGAATCTGAAGACATGCCCCACTTGCGCCCGGACGATCGTAGATGTACAAAAGACGGGACGCTTAGGTTGTAGCAGTTGCTATGAAGTTTTTCATGATGAGCTGGAACCTGTCTTACGCAGACTACATGGTTCGAGCACACATACGGGGAAGGTACCAGCCCGGGGATATCCTAAAGCTCGAGCCAACCGTCAGATTGAAGATTTGCGCAAGCGCTTGAAGGAATGTGTGAGCCTGGAAAACTATGAAGAGGCAGCCCAGTACCGTGATGAGCTGCGCCTGCTGGAGAGCCAGGTGGCAGGGGGGGAACAAGAATGAAGAAGATTTCTTCTTGGATGAGGCGAAGTGGGCCCCAAGGTGACATTGTCCTGGGTACCCGCTGTCGTCTGGCGCGTAATCTGGAGGGGATACCCTTTCCAGCCGGAGCTAGTCGGGAGGATCTCAGAGCAGTCCTGAAAAAGACTGCGGATGTGCTTCCCTATCTAGAGGATCTAGGTAGCTTTACCTATCATGAGATGGGCACGATGGAGGAACTGGATCGGCAAGTGCTGGCAGAAGAACATTTGATCAGCCCTAGTCATACCCAGAACGCTCAGCATAAGGCAGTTATTCTCAACGAGACTTCGAACATCAGTATCATGGTCAATGAAGAGGACCATCTGCGCATTCAAGTCTTTAAACCTGGCTTACAGCTTGATGAGGCTTGGCGCACGGCTACAGAAATCGACGATCGTTTTGAAGAACACCTAGACTATGCTTTTCACATGCAGGCAGGCTATCTAACCTGTTGCCCCACAAATGTGGGAACGGCGCTTAGAGCCTCGGTAATGTTCCATCTACCTGCTTTGCGCAGACTGAAGAAGGTGCAAGAAGTCCTAGGCACAGTGTCTAAGTTTGGCCTCACCGTGAGGGGGCTTTATGGAGAAGGGAGCGATATCTGGGGCAATGTCTTTCAACTTTCGAACCAGATTACGCTCGGACAGAGCGAGGAAGAGACAATTGAGCACTTAGGCCGCTTTACCGATCAGATTCTCCACAGTGAGCGCCAAGCTAGGGAGTATTTATTGGAAGAGGACCGAAGACTAAAGACAAGCGACTGGTTGTTCCGTTCCTATGGAACTTTGCTTCATGCACGCACTATCACGGGCCAAGAAGCGATGGAGTTGTTATCTGATCTGAAGCTTGGGGTAGACCTAGGTGTGATTGAGCATAGTGATCCAGAAGTATTGAAGCAGCTGATGGTGCAGATTCGCTCGGCACATCTACAAAAGATGCTAGGGCAGGCCCTTCCAGTACACGAGAGGGATCGCCTACGAGCAAGTCTGATCAGAGATACACTTGGTGTTAATTCATAAAGGAAAGAAGGTGGAAGTATGTTTGGACGTTTTACAGAACGGGCTCAGCGAGTCATTGTCCTCTCACAGGAAGAGGCGAGAAGGTTGGGTCATAATGTGGTAGGGACGGAGCATATTCTTCTTGGCTTGATCGCCGAAGGCGAGGATGTGGCTGCACGTTCTCTCTTATCCCTAGGAATCAGTATCGATCAAGTGCGCGGTGAAGTGGAGCGCATCATTGGTCGGGGAGGTCAGCCTACGCAAGGTCAGATTGGCTTTACCCCGCGCTCGAAACGAGTGTTAGAACTGTCTTTTGATGAAGCTCGACGCCTGGGGCACACCTATATTGGTACAGAGCATCTCTTACTTGGCCTGATTCGCGAGGGCGAAGGTGTGGCTGCGCAGGTTCTGCAAAATCTGGGGGCCGATTTGGATAAGGTCCGTTCTCAGGTCACCAATCAGCTAGGTAGCGGCGGTCAAGGAAAAATGCAGGCGCCTCGGCAGAATACTACGCCAACCCTAGACCAATTTGGCCGTGATCTAACGGCTTTAGCCAGCGAAGGCAATCTCGACCCAGTGATTGGGCGCGATAAGGAAATTCAACGAGTGATTCAGATTCTGAGCCGACGGACGAAGAACAACCCAGTCCTGATCGGTGAACCTGGTGTGGGAAAAACCGCCATCGCTGAGGGTTTGGCTCTGAAGATCATCCACAATGATGTGCCAGAAACCTTAAGCAACAAACGTCTGGTCACGCTGGATTTAGGTAGCCTGGTGGCTGGCTCTAAGTTCCGTGGTGAGTTTGAAGAACGCCTGAAGAAAGTAATGGAAGAGATTCGCAGTGCAGGAGATGTGGTCCTCTTTATTGATGAAATGCACACAATTATCGGTGCCGGTGCCGCCGAGGGAGCCATCGATGCTGCGAATATCCTCAAGCCTGCCCTGGCCAGGGGAGAGCTGCAAGCGATCGGCGCTACTACACTCGATGAATACCAGAAATATGTGGAAAGGGACGCAGCCCTAGAACGGCGTTTTCAGCCGGTTATGGTGGACGAACCTACTGTGGAGGAAACCATCGAGATTCTCAAGGGACTGAGAGATCGCTATGAAGCTCATCACAGAGTAAAAATCAACGACGAATCTATCGTGGCTGCGGCACGCCTAGGTGATCGTTATATCAGCGATCGTTTCTTACCCGACAAAGCCATTGACTTGATGGACGAAGCAGGTTCGCGCGTACGGCTTGCAGGTTTGGTTGCCCCACCCGAACTGAAAGAGCTGGAAGCTAGAATCTCGGAAGTGAGCGTTGAGAAGGAAGCTGCCATCAAGAATGAAGAGTTTGAACAGGCGGCAGGCCTCAGGGATACAGAACAAAAACTGCAGGAAGAACTAGAAACCAAACGTAATGAGTGGCGCAAGAGTCATGGTCGCGCAGAGGCTGTTGTGACTGCTGAGGATATTGCCGCTGTCGTGGCGGGCTGGACTGGAGTACCTGTGACAGACATTACCGAAGAGGACGCGATTCGTCTTCTCAACTTAGAGGAGGTCCTCCATGAGCGGGTGATTGGTCAGGATGAGGCCATTGGCGCCGTTTCGCAGGCAGTGCGCAGGGCCCATGCCGGGCTGAAAGACCCCAAGCGTCCCATTGGTTCTTTTATCTTCTTAGGACCTACCGGCGTAGGAAAAACAGAACTTGCTAGGGCTCTAGCTGAGGCACTATTTGGCGATGAAGATGCTATGGTGCGCCTGGATATGTCGGAGTATATGGAACGTCATGCCGTTTCTCGTTTAGTCGGTTCGCCTCCTGGATATGTTGGCTATGATGAAGGCGGCCAACTGACAGAACAGGTGCGCAGAAAGCCCTACTCGATTGTCCTTTTTGACGAGATTGAAAAAGCTCATCCAGAGGTCTTTAATATTCTGCTGCAAGTGCTAGAAGATGGGAGACTGACAGACTCCAAAGGACGTGTCGTGGACTTTCGCAATGCGGTCATTGTTATGACCTCCAATGTTGGGGCACAGCAAATCAAGCGTGACTCAGGCATCGGCTTCAGGACCGTTACGGACGAGCGTAGTGATTACGAGGCCATGAAGAGCAAGGTTACCGACGAGCTCAAGAAGGCCTTTCGCCCTGAGTTTCTAAATCGGATCGATGAGGTTGTAGTCTTCCACGCCCTAAACAAGGTGCATATTGGCCAGATTGTGGAGATCATGCTCGAGGAGCTTCGCACCCAGCTCGACGAGATGGGGATCACCCTATCGGCCACGGACCATGCCAAAGAGCTGCTCACCAACAAGGGCTTCGATCCCGATTTCGGAGCACGGCCGCTGCGTAGAGCGATTCAGAGATATATTGAAAATCCCCTGGCCGAAGAGGTTCTCAAAGGAACCTTTGGCGAAGGGGGCACAATTACAGTGGACTCCAAAGAAGGAGAGTTTGTCTTCTACTAGTCCCTGCTGTAAAGAGGGAGTGCACGGTGCCTAACGGGCAGTTGTGCACTCCTTTTTCTGATGGTATAATAAACGTAGGGGAAATTCGGAACATAGAAAGGGTAGACGGTGGCTAAAAAAACGGTGGTATTTGTTTGCCAGGCTTGCGGAGCGGAGAGCCCTCGTTGGATGGGCAAGTGCCCCGCCTGCGATGAATGGAACACACTAGTAGAAGAAACAATCCAACCTGTCAGTAAAACCTCCCGGAGTTGGGTGAAAAAGAGCAAGCCCTTACCCTTAGCAGAAATCGAGAATCGGGCAGAGTCCCGTTTTAGCACTGGTATTCAGGAACTTGATCGGGTTTTGGGGGGCGGCTTAGTACCAGGCTGCTTGGGTTTGATCGGGGGCGATCCCGGGATCGGAAAGTCAACCCTCCTGCTCCAGGTGGCAAGCTTGGTGGCTCGCAAGGTTGGAAAAGTGCTCTACGTTACAGGTGAAGAGTCTTTGAGCCAACTTAAGCTGCGAGCGCTCCGCCTTGATGCCGTAGCGGATGCCCTGGTTGTGCTCAGCGAGGCTAACACCAATGCGATCTGTGAGGTTATCCGTGAGGAACAGCCTGTTTTAGTCATCGTTGATTCTATTCAGACCATGTTCGTCGAAGAGGTCTCTTCACCTCCTGGCAGTGTCGGGCAGGTACGAGAATCGACAGGACGCTTTCTGCAGTTGGCGAAGGGTAGCGACATATCCATTCTGCTTGTGGGACATGTGACCAAGGGTGGAAATCTGGCTGGGCCAAAGGTACTCGAACACGCCGTGGATTTCGTACTATATTTCGAAGGCGAAGTGCATACATCCTTCCGGATCATCCGCTCGGTGAAGAATCGTTTCGGTTCCACCCACGAGGTGGCCATCTTCGAGATGGGTGGGCGGGGTTTGATCCCTGTGGCCAATCCGTCACAGTTCTTGTTGGCACAGCGCCCAGAAAACAGTTCTGGTTCTGTTGTCGTACCGTATATGGAGGGTACCCGTCCGCTCTTAGTAGAAGTGCAGGCCCTTGTGGCTCCCAGCCCTTATGGGGGTACTCCCCGCAGGCAGACAACGGGTGTGGATTATCAACGATTCTCCATTATTCTAGCAGTCCTAGAGAAGCGGCAGGGTTATCCCCTGCAAACGCAGGACGTGTTTCTAAATATTGCCGGTGGCCTCAGGCTGCAAGAACCGGCCTTAGATTTGGGTATGGCAGTGGCGGTAGCCAGTAGCGTTGCTAATGTGAGCGTTGATCCGCTCTGTGCTGTCTTAGGAGAGGTTGGCTTATCGGGAGAAATAAGGGCTGTTCGAGGCATAGAACAGCGCCTGGCAGAGCTTCATCGCCTGGGCTTTGAGAGTTGCATCATCCCTAAGAGCAATGTTCAAGGAAGTGAACCGATTAAGATTTATGGTGTAAGCACGATACAAGAAGCTTTGAAAATCGCGGTTAGAAGGTGATCTCATGCGGGATAACGATATGATTTATGAGCATCTAGAGATGGTAGCCCCAGGCACTCAACTCTATGAAGCCCTTGATAGCATTCTGAAGGCAAAAACAGGCGGATTGATCGTCATAGGAGATACGCCTGAGGTGTTGGAGCTGGTTAACGGTGGTTTTCGCATCGATGCTGAGATGCATCCCGGCTCCCTTTATGAGCTGGCCAAGATGGATGGGGCCATCGTATTATCGAGCGATGCCAAGCGAATTCTTTATGCCAATACGCAGCTGGTTCCAGATAGCATGATTCCGAGTTTCGAAACCGGGACGCGCCACAGAACCGCAGAGCGAGTTGCGAAACAGACCAGCCAGGTTGTGATTTCCATATCACAAAGGCGTAATATTATTACTATTTACAGGGGAAACTGGAAGTATGTGATCCGGGAGGTCAGCGTGATTTTGGCCAAGGCTAACCAGGCCTTGTCTACCTTGGAGAAGTACCGCAGTGTTTTCCAGCAGTCTCTGACGAATCTCAGTGCTCTGGAGTTCGAAGATTTGGTCACCCTAACAGATGTTACAACGGTGCTGCAACGCAGCCAGATGGTGCACAAAATTGCTTGGGAAATCGAAAGATATGTGATCCAATTGGGCTCAGAGGGTCGTCTAGTAAGAATGCAGCTCGAGGAGCTCATGGTTGACACCAAAGACGAAGGGCTCCTAGTCTTCAAAGACTACTACACGGGCAGCGCGCCGAGTGAAGCTTGGGGCCAGTTGGAAGCGTTGGACTCCGATGATTTACTCAACCTAGGTTCCATTTCCAAGACGTTGGGCTTTGGGGGAAGCATAACCAGTCTCGACCAGGCTATGGCTCCTGGGGGATACCGTGTTTTGGCCAAGATACCCCGTTTACCCATGCCTGTCATAGAAAACCTTGTCAAAGCGTTTGGCGGCCTCTCTGCCGTCATGGACGCCACCATCGAAGAGCTCGATGATGTAGAAGGCATTGGAGAAGTTCGGGCGAAAGCAATTAAAGATGGCTTACGCCGTTTGCGCGAGCAGGTCTTAGTCGATAGTCACATCTAGCGAAGATGGAACATGCCTAGGGTGTTGATCCGTTGGCCTTCCTTATCTATGATCTCTTGCAGGTCGAGTCCAAGGGCATTGCACATTCCTGCTAAGTAAAACAGGTTTTGCCCTACCTCGGCTTCCAGCACTTCCTGGCAGTTTTCGCACAATTGTCCCTTGAGATGCGACTGGATATGACTGCGCACATCCTCGAATGAACAGTCATCGGGTAAGAGCTGTTTTGAGGCGTTAATATTGATGCAGCCGCAATCGGTTACCGCTCTGCAGAGCGCTCTGTTTACCCGCGCATTGGTTTCTTGGAACTTTGAAGCCACATCTAGGATGCTGTAATGGCGCACCAGGTTTTCTTGTACGTTGTCTTGAAAATGATGACAGGTGCTTGCTGGCTTCGTCATTTTCGTCACGTCCTCTCGCCACCTTTAGTGTTTAGTCGAGCAATTCTGGTTTCATTATAAAGCTTTTGAAAATCGGTTGTCAACCTAATGAACAGGGATCTAGCCAGGGGCGCCGTTTGACTTTGGCGACGTAAAGTGGTAAATTTATTGTAAGGATCTACGTTTGACAAAGGAGGGTGCGCGATGTATAACGTCGGGGATCATGTTGTCTACCCCATGCACGGTGCAGGAGTAATCGTGGCTATAGAAGAACGGGAAGTACTCGGCGAAAGGCAAGAGTACTATATTATGGCGTTGCCCATAGGAGACATGAAGGTAATGATTCCCATGAAATCCGTTGATGATTTAGGTCTTCGTCAGGTTAGCAATGACGAAGAGGTCAGACGCGTCTATCAGATTCTACAGGGCGATCAGACAGCCATGTCAACAAACTGGAATCGTCGCTATCGTGCTAATATGGAGAAGATAAAAAGTGGCGATATCTTCGAAGTAGCTGAGGTTGTGCGTAATCTTACGATTAGAGAAAACGAAAAGGGTCTTTCGACTGGCGAGAGAAAGATGTTGGATAACGCAAGGCAAATCCTCCTAAGCGAGCTTGTGATCGCTCAGGAATCCACAGAAGAAGAAATTGTGGAGCGAATTGCCGGAATTTTCGAGCAGTAGGGAGGTGAGTCACTACACGTGCCCGTTGATGGCAAAACTAACATTTTCGGCCAAAAAAGAATACCTAAGGGAAAACAGGAAATACTATAACTTGAACGAGCTAAACTATCGCGAGCATGAACAATAAGTAAGATAGTGGGAGGTGAAGCGAGGTTTGGTCATATTCGTTAGGATTGTGTTTGCTGCCATTGGCGCGGTCCTGGGCTATTCTGGGGCGTTGTTTGTACTTGGTTCGGGCGCGATGGCTGGATTCATCGATGAGAGTTATTTAGTTGGTCTGTTTATTTTCGTTGGTCTTTTAGTCGGTATAGTGGTTGGTCCAGCAATTCTGCGAGGGCTCAAGCGGGGTAGTAGGAAGGCGACACAGGTTTTATTACGAACCCCCACACATGAACTTGTCGGGGGTATGATAGGGCTAGTTAGCGGCTGGGTTATTGCGCTAATCATTTCTATTCCTTTATTGAGAATCCCCTTCCTAGGAGACTATGTCCCGATTATTCTCGGAGTCATATTGGGATATTTTGGCCTAATGGTGGGACTCAGAAGAACGGATGACTTGCCCGAGGCTTTTTCCCGTGTAGATCGAGGGAGACTGAAGTTCAAAGCTACTGCTACACAAGGGAGTCCCAAAATACTTGACACTAGCGTTATTATTGATGGAAGAATATCAGACATTACAAAATCGGGATTCATAGAGGGGGACTTGATCGTTCCGGGATTCGTTTTGGAGGAGTTGCAGCATATCGCGGACTCTTCGGACGTTCTGAAACGTAATCGAGGTAGGCGAGGGTTAGACATCCTCAACAAGATCCAAAAAGAACCCTATTCGAACGTTCGCATCGTGGAGGAAGACTATGGCGAAATTAATGAGGTGGACACAAAACTCGTTAAACTGGCCAAAGACATGGGGGGAAAAGTGGTCACAAATGACTACAATCTCAACAAAGTCTGCGAACTGCAAGGGGTGCCCGTGCTGAACATTAATGAACTCGCTAACGCTGTGAAACCTGTGGTATTACCAGGTGAAGAGCTTAAGGTGCAAGTTATCAAAGACGGCAAGGAGCAAGGCCAGGGTGTGGGATACTTAGATGATGGCACCATGATCGTAGTGGACGGAGGACGTCGCTATATTGGGCAGACAGTTGCCGTGCTGGTGACGAGTGTTCTCCAGACAGCTGCTGGCCGCATGATTTTTGCCAAACCGAAAGCTATGGAGCGGGCATTATAAGTTTATAGGATTGAGGGGGCCTGATGTTAGAGTACATCGGGTCCTTTTACTACTAAGGCGGTCAAAAGGAGTTGATCGATTGAAAGTAGGAGTCGTGATAGCTGCAGCAGGCTCGGGACAACGGATGGGCCTAAGGGACAACAAGGTACTCTTACCCCTGCGAGGCAGGCCGATTCTTTCGCACAGCCTTGCCTGTTTTGACTCTATGGATGAGATAGCAGAGGTTGTGGTAGTCACAAACCTTAGGGACCAGGAAGCCATGGCAAAACTGGTAGGAATGGACGTAGTACATAAAGAGGCCAAGGTGGTCTTAGGCGGCGTCGAGCGGCAAGACAGTGTGTATTTTGGGCTGAAGGCTCTCTCTGAAGATACGGAGTGGGTGATTATCCATGATGGAGCCAGACCCTTCATTACACCGGATCTGGTGCGTAGAGGACTCGTAGCGACCAGGGAGTACCTCGCCGTGGGGATCGCCGTTCGTGTCAAGGATACGATCAAGAAAGTGAAGGACGGTCTGGTGATCGAAACCCCAGATCGCTCGCTGCTTTGGGCCATGCAGACCCCCCAGATTTTTAGTTATGCTTTAATCGTCCAGGCCCATGAAGAGGCTAGGAGTAAGGGCGTCACGTCCACGGACGACTGCGCTCTCTTAGAATCCATGGGACATCCAGTCCACATTGTGGAAGGGGATTACGCCAACCTCAAGATCACAACACCGGAGGACTTGCCCAGACCAAACAAGACCCGCGTGGGATTTGGTTATGATGTGCACCGCTTCGTGGTCGGCCGACCACTCATTTTAGGAGGGGTGACGATCCCCTCTGAAAAGGGACTCCTGGGCCACTCTGATGCCGATGTGGTAACCCATGCGGTGATGGATGCCCTTCTCGGTGCTATGGGCCTCGGAGATATCGGAGAGCTTTTTCCCGATACGGATCCGAAGTATGAGGGCATCTCAAGTATCGTCCTGTTAGAAGAAGTACTGTCCGTCATGGAGCAAGAACGGCTTGAACTAGGTAATTTGGACATTACGATTATGGCCCAAAGACCCAAGCTTGGGCCTTGGAAAGGTAGCATCAAGACCAAGCTAGCCCAAACACTAGCAGTACGTGAGAGTGAGATTAGTGTTAAGGCCACAACCACTGAGGGATTGGGTTTCGTCGGCCGTGAAGAGGGAATTGCTGCACAAGTCGTCGCCTTTCTGCGTGCGATGGATTAACCGAGAAAAAGAGCAAAGGAGAACATACCCCTCCATTTTCGAAGGAACTCTTCAAAAGTGGAGGGGTATATGTTATTATTGAAGAAACTGTAAAATATCATAGATGGTTCGCTAAAAAATCCACAAAGGAGAGTGTGTCAGTGACCGTTGCATGTCCGTTTGGTACCCATAGGGTCATGGAACCCGTGGGCTCTTTGCCCCAAGGGGCCCAGCGTATTGATAATCATATGGAGATCCATTCTAACGAAATACTGCTCGATGTCGAGACGCTGAATATTGATTCAGCCAGTTTTACGCAGATTAGACAAGAAGCCGGTGATGACAAAGGGCGTATAGCTCAGATCATGTTAGATATCGTTCGGCGCAGAGGCAAGCACCACAATCCCGTGACAGGATCTGGTGGAATGTTTGTCGGCACGGTCAAGTCTATTGGTGCAAGTCTGCAAGGTAAACGAGATCTACAGGTGGGCGATACCATTGCCTCACTGGTCTCGTTGACTTTAACTCCCCTTGTGATCGACGCCATCGAGACGATCCACCTAGACACCGCGCAGGTAGATATCAAGGGCCAGGCGGTTCTTTTTGAGAGCGGGATTTATGCAGTGTTGCCTGACGATCTTCCCCAGAAACTTGCTTTGGCAGCCTTAGACGTGGCCGGGGCCCCTGCCCAGACCGCCAAACTGGTAAGGCCTGGTGATACTGTTTTGATTGTGGGTGCAGGCGGCAAGTCAGGAAGTCTGTGTCTGCATGAAGCCAAAAAACGGGCTGGAATTTCGGGAACCATCATAGCCATGGACTACGGTGTTGCCGCGGTTAAGCGCATTGAGCAGCTAGAACTGGCAGACATCGTCCTTGATGTAGATGCAACAAAGCCCGTAGACTGTCTTCATGCCTTCCAAGCAGCGAACGGCGGAGTACTCGCAGATCTCACCATTAACTGCGTAAATATCCCCCAAACGGAAATGACTTCCATCCTGTGTACCCGGGATGGAGGAACAGTGTATTTCTTTAGCATGGCCACGAGTTTTACCGCGGCAGCCTTGGGTGCGGAAGGGGTAGGCAAAGATGTCAATATGCTCATTGGTAACGGGTATACAAAAAGTCACGCCGACATTACCCTTCAGGTTCTTAGGGAAAACCCCAAATTGCGGGAGCTGTTCGGCGCAATCTATGTATAAGAGACCACCCTGCAGGAAGGGGTGGTCGTACTGATGTTGATCGAAGAGGTACTAAGCTTAGGCTTCTCATCGATTTCTGTGATTGGTTTGGGTAAGAACACGGGCAAGACCTTTTCCTTTAATCAGCTCTTGATGGAAGCTTGCCAGCTGGGCATCAACGTGGCCGTGACAACGATTGGCCTCGATGGTGAAGAGCAAGACAGCCTCCTGTACTACGAAAAACCAAGGATCATCATTCGTCCCGGGCAAATTGTGGCCAATGCTAAGTCCTTAATCTTGGACAGCGGTCTAGACTATGAAATAATGGGCAGCACCGGAATTAGGACGCCTCTAGGAGAAGTAATCTTGGCTCGGGCCTTGAGTACTGGCAAGACATTGCTGGCAGGGCCTAGCGCTGGTCATGAGCTTGTCTTAGTCAAGCAACAGCTCGAAAAGGTGGGGATCGACTTACTTATTGTCGATGGCGCTATCGATCGAAGGTCCCTCTCGGCACCGATGGTGACAGACACCACAGTCTTGGCCGTAGGAACCGAAGTAAGCTGGGATCGCCAACTGCTACTTGAGAGGCTAAAGGCCCAAGTGGCCATCTTGACCTTGCCCGCCTGGAAAAACCCGAAACTGGCCGGAGAAGTACGAGGTCTGGCTACAGAAATAGATGTCAAGGTCGCATTACTGAGCGCAGAGGGCATCCAAAGCAGGGTGAGTTATGAGGACATTGTCCACAACCCAAACGTTTTGGCCGAATTGATGGATGAACAGACCACGACGGTTTTTGTCCAGGGTATGCTCAGCGATGAAGTGCTAGCCAAGATCCTGAGCAGGAAGCCCAATATGGCTTTATTGACCATCCTTGTCTCTGATCCCACCAGCGTTTTCTTGGGTAAACAAAGTTTTCTGAGGTTAACGTCGAACCAGGCCGCGCTGAAGGTGTTGGATCCTATTCATCTTAGTGCCGTGACGGTGAATCCCTTTAGTAGTCGCTTTGGTCTAGCAGATCCCCTGCTCTTGCTAAGAGATGTGGGACAAGCTGTGGATCCGATTCCTGCCTTTGATTTAAATCTAGGTATTCGCTACAGGCCGGAAAGGGAGGCTTTCGATGGAATTTCTTGATATGGCAACCAGGCGTCAATTGGGCTTTGATCAGGTCTGGTCACAGATTACTCCTGTGTCCTCTCTAGGAAAGGTCCTGATGCGTCAGGCTCATGCCTTCACCCAGGCTGAGTGGCCTGAGCTAGAGAGGGAGTTTAACCGTCTCGAGCAGATCCGTGACCAGCTCACAAGGGAGCCGAAGAGCGCCGATAACTTAATCTTTCTTCTCAGCGCAGTTAGAGATATTTCAGGCAGTCTGAAGCGTAGTATGCAAGGGGTTACCTTGGATGATATGGAGTTCTATGAGATCAAGAAACTACTCGGAACGGGAGAAAAAGTCGTCCTCGAGTTGGAGCGCCTAGGTTGGCTTTCGCTCCTTTCGAAACCACTTGACCTTTGCGCCGAGTGCAGGGAGTCTCTAAGCCGTGGCCAGGGGGGCCATGACAGCTTCTATGTGGCAGACGCCTACGATCAGAAGCTCGCTCGGGTTCGTGCAGAGCGGGCGCGTTTGGAACGTATCCGTGCTGGTTTTCGGGCGTCCGTCGATAGTGCGTTGATTCAAACCGTAGGCAGGTTCTTATCGATGGAGGGAGAAATTACGGTCGGAGCTGGAGACGCCGAAACAATTGCCCTGCTTGAGGCAATGATAGAACTGCATAAGACGCAGGAAAGTGCGAATTTTGTCACCTTTCAACTGAACGAAGACGAAGAAATGCGCCAGATTCGCGAGACGCTGGTAGAGGTTCGAGTTGAAGAGGAACAGTGTAAAGAAGAGGTCCGGGTGGAACTCACGGCCCTTGTGGGGGAATTCGCCCCCCGTATAGGTGACCTACTTGAAAGCCTAGCCTGGCTCGATTTTCTCTTGGCTAAGGGAAAGTTTGCCGCAGCCATGGGGGGAGTCAAACCCCAAGTGTCAAAGGCTTCGCGCATTTGCATTCATGACGGCAGGCACCTTATCTTGGAAGAAGAGGTGGCACAAGGAGGTCAGATCTATACACCCCTCACTTTGGAGGCTTCGCCTGGCGTGACTTTGATCACGGGCCCGAACATGGGGGGGAAAACAGCAACCCTCAAGACACTGGGTCTTTTAACTGCTATGGCCCAATACGGACTCTTGGTACCTGCCTCCTCTATGGAGTTCAGTCCCCGGCTGTTCATCCGAGCCCATTTGGCTGCATCTGAGATTCCCCGGGGCTTGAGTGCATTTGCGGGAGAAGTGGTGTTTCTCCGGGATGTGGTTCAGCAAAGTGGTGGTGGCGAAGACGGTTTAGTTCTAGTGGACGAGATTGCCCATGGAACCAACCCGGTGGAAGGTGCGGGGATTGCTCAGGCAATCATCGAATACCTCCGGGGGCAGCAAGCGATCACAGTGATTACCACGCACTTTCCATCGCTAGTAGGTCTGAGCAGTATTCGTCATCTCAGGGTTAAGGGTTTGGACCGAGAAAAGCTCAGAAAGCTGGAGATGAACTCACTGCAGCGATGTATGGATTACCGCTTAGAGGTAGTCCAAAAAGGTCAAGGGGAAGGGCTGATAAGTGATGCGACAGTAGTGGCAGAAGCTCTAGGTCTAGATCCCCTAATTGTCGAGAGGGCCAAGGAGCTCCTCGAATCGAGTACTATCGTAGAAAAGAGGGGCTGCACGAATGCTTAACGAGTTACTAGTACTAGATAACGAACAAGTGCAAAAAGCTAGGCAATTGGCGACGGCCATTGCCCGAGAGGTACAGGAGGATAGTTCGCGTCATACTACAGTGAGCGTAGAGCGTACAGTGGCCCGTTTCTTTCGTATTGACGGCACGAATCACGAAGATATCCCGCTAGCTAATGTTGTGGTCGATCAGGTGAACCAAGCAGGGTTTTTGGACAGGGGTATCGCATTTTGGCTTGCCAATGCAGTCGTAGCTCTCGATCAAAGTCCCCAGCAGATCGCGGAGGAGTGTGCTCGCGGTTTACGCCTTTGTGAGCTTCCCAGCCAGGATCCTGGCGCAATCGCTCAGGTAATGGAGTTTTATACAGATGATACACTCCTGACTATCGACCGGCAAAGGCAGAGACGGGAGTCACTTAAGCAAAGTCTAGGTATTGGCTCTGAGCCTTTGAAGTATGTTATCGTGGCCAGTGGAAATATCTTCGCAGATATAGAACAGGCCAAGACAGCGGCTCGGCAGGGGGCAGACATCATCGCCGTCATCCGCACCACTGCCCAAAGTCTCCTGGACTATGTTCCCTATGGTACGACTACGGAAGGTTTTGGTGGTACCTACGCAACCCAGGCTAATTTCAAGGTGATGCGGCAGGCCCTCGATGAAGTGAGTGAGGAGATCGGTCGCTATGTTCAGCTCGTCAACTATTGCTCCGGGCTGTGCATGCCAGAAATTGCAGCCATGGGAGCCTTAGAACGCCTAGATATGATGCTCAATGATGCCATGTATGGAATTCTGTTTCGCGACATTAACATGGAACGGACCTTTGCGGATCAGTACTTTTCGCGCATGATTAATGCCTACGCTGGCATTATTATCAACACCGGTGAAGACAACTACCTGACCACTGCAGACGCCTTTGAACAAGCCCACACCGTGCTGGCGTCGAATTTCATCAATGAGCAGATGGGTCTAGTAGCAGGTCTGCAAAACTGGCAGCTTGGCTTAGGGCATGCCTTTGAGCTTGATCCGAACATGAAAAATGGATTTCTCTATGAACTCGCCACCGCCCAGACCATTCGGCAGATCTTTCCGGAGGCACCTTTGAAGTATATGCCGCCCACGAAGTATATGACGGGTGACATCTTTATGGGTCATGTGCAAAACGCGATGTTTAATCTAGCCTCAGTCATGACGGGTCAAAGCATCCATCTCCTTGGCATGCTGACGGAGGCCATTCACACACCGCACCTTAGTGATCGCGCCTTGAGCCTAGAGAATGCCCGGTATGTTATGGAAAATGCCCGGGATCTAGCGGGTGAAATCGTTTTTCGGCCCGAAGGCATCATCCAAAGACGTTCAGAGGCCATCGTCGATCAGGTCGTAGATTTCTTACAGGAGATCGAAGCAAAGGGTCTGAAAAGGGCCATCGGCGAAGGGTACTTTGCCGACATTAGGCGTCCTAGGGATGGTGGTAAGGGCGGAGATGGTGTGATTCGCAAGGGCCTTGGCTACAGTAATCCCTTTATGGATAGGATGCAGCAAGAGTTAGGGATTAGCCAAACCAGGGAGGGGGGATCGTGGTGAACTCTAAAGACAAGGTAATTAAGCCCTATGGGGATTCGTGGGGCGATGGACAGGTTCAAGTCAGCTTTACCCTGCCTGTGCCAGCAGGACCTCTCGCCCTCGAAGCTGCCAAACGTCTGGCTACGCAGATGGGTCTAGAGGGTGTCCAGGTGACCAACATGAAGGACCTCTACGATTTCAGTCACTTCGTTCTTTATGGACGGAGCCGTCATAGTGTAGATCTGGAGCAAATCGCCGTGGTTGATGCCGGGGACGAATCCATGACCTTTGACGAAGTGAACGCCTTGATTGAAGCAGAAATCGGCCGCAAGATTGTGGTGGTAGGGGCCTGCACCGGAACAGATGCCCACACAGTGGGGTTGGATGCCATCATGAACATGAAGGGCTATGACGGAGACTATGGTCTAGAACGCTACCCCATGATGGAAGCGCACAATTTGGGCAGTCAAGTTCCTAATGAGATTCTCTTGCAGAGAGCCCGGGAGCTAAAGGCCGACGCCGTGCTCGTTTCGCAAGTCGTGACCCAGAAAAACGTGCATATTCAAAATCTGACCGAACTGGTTGAAATGGCCGAAGCGGAGGACCTTCGCCAGAACTTGATCATGGTTGTAGGAGGACCCCGCATTGACAAAGCCCTCGCCACAGAACTGGGTTTCGACGCAGGATTTGGCCCTGGAACAACAGCTCGCCATGTCAGCAGCTTTCTGGCCAAAGAGTTAGCCAGAAGGCTCTAGAGGAGGAAGATGAATGAAAAGTGTGATCCGTATTCGAGTCAGCGCTGCCCAGGCCCATTACGGGGGCCAGTTGGTGGACGGCGCCTTCGTTTTGCAGCTCTTTGGTGATTGTGCTACCGAACTTCTGATTCGTCATGATGGTGATGAGGGATTGTTCTTGACCTATAGTGATGTGCAGTTTAAGGCTCCTGTGTATGCCGGCGATTTCATCGAAGCTGTTGGTACAATCACAGAAGTGGGCAATACCTCACGCAAGATGGAGTTTGTTGCCGTCAAACAGATCGCAAGTCCAGCGGACCCAAATGCAGCCCCGTCAGCCATGGATGTTCTGGATGAACCGGTTGTTGTGGCAACGGCCAAAGGAGTATGTGTGGTACCAAAGGATAAGCAAAGGAGGTGAGGCGCATGTCGAAACTGATCATTACTGCCGCACTTAACGGCGCAGAGGTTACCAGGGAGCAACAGGGCGCTCTCCCCGTCACGCCTGAAGAGATTGGTAGTGCAGCCTTAGAGGCTTATCAGGAGGGAGCTTCCATTGTCCACGTCCATGCCCGCACAAGGGATGGCAGTCCAACACAGGACAAAGAGATTTACCGAAAGATCCAGACCAGCGTAGCTCAGATGTGCCCGGTCATCTTTCAGCCATCGACTGGCGGTGCCACATGGCATAGTGCAGAAGAACGCCTGCAGCCTGTGGAACTTAGCCCCGAAATGGCCACGCTCTCTACGGGAACCTGCAACTTTGGACGGGACATATTTTCCAATCCACAGGATTTTTATGAGAAGGCAGCTCACCTCATGCAGGAACGGGGCGTCAAGCCCGAATTGGAAGTATTTGATGTGGGAATGGTTGACAATGCCCTGCGCTTGGTACGAGATGGCGTCTTACGACCACCACTTCATTTCAATTTTGTCTTGGGTGTCCCAGGTGCCATGAGTGCCAGTGTGCGCAACCTAAGCTTCTTAGTGGATTCGATTCCTAGTGATGCTACTTGGACCGTGGCGGGTATTGGTCGTCACGAGATCGCCCTCGCCATGGCGGCTATAGCCATGGGTGGACATGTGCGAGTTGGCTTTGAGGACAACATCTACTATTACCGCGGCGAACTGGCCAAGAGCAATGCCCAGTTGGTGGCGAGGATAGCTCGGATTGCTAAGGAGTTTGGGCGCGAAGTAGCGTCGCCAGATGAGGCCAGAGAGATTTTAGGTATCAAGCTCAAGGGTAAATGAAAAGGAGGATGAACCATTGCCGAAAATCATGTCGCAGAAAGAAGTGATTGATAGGGTGACGGATGGATGCAGTGTCATGATCGGAGGATTCATGACTTGCGGTACGCCTGTACACCTCGTGCAGGAGTTAGCGCAGCGCGGTGTAAGGGATTTGACCGTCATCTGTAATGACACCGGCTTAAAGGGTGATGGCATCGGCATGCTGATTTCCGCCGATGCAGTCAAGAACTTGATTGTTAGTCACATAGGCACCAATCCCGAAACAGGACAGAGAATGATTGAGGGGACGATCCAGGTGCAATTGGTACCCCAGGGTACGCTCGTCGAGCAGATTCGCTGCGCAGGAGCTGGTTTGGGAGGCTTCTTAACACCGACAGGCGTCGGAACCGTTGTCGCCGCAGGCAAGGAGGAAGTGCAGGTGGATGGGAAGACCTATCTATTGGAGAAACCACTGCACGCCGACTTTGCCTTGATCAAGGCCTGGAAAGCAGATCGCAAAGGTAATTTGGTCTATCGCGGCAGCGCCCGCAATTTTAATCCGATTATGGCCACGGCTGCAGACTGCGTTATTGCTGAGGTAGAGGAGATCGTGGAAGTGGGCGAGCTTGACCCCGATGAGGTTGGTACACCCGGTATTTTCATAGACTTCTTAACAGGGGGGTCGAACTAGCATGGATAGCAGGCAAAAGAGGGCATTGATCGCCCGCCGTATTGCCCAAGAGCTCGTCGATGGCGATGTCGTTAATCTCGGTATTGGACTTCCCACAATGGTATGCGATTATGTTCCCCCTGGAGTAAATATCACTCTACAATCAGAAAATGGCTTCGTCGGTCTTGGCCCCACTCCTGCCCCAGGTGAAGAAGACCCCTGTCTAGTCAATGCAGGAGGTCAACCCGTAACGATCTTGCCTGGAGGAGCATTTTTTGACAGCGCTCAGTCCTTTGCCATTATTCGGGGTGGGCATGTTGATGTCACCGTCCTCGGAGCTCTAGAAGTGGATGCCCAGGGGAACCTTGCTAATTGGATGGTACCAGGAAAAATGGTGCCGGGCATGGGCGGTGCTATGGATTTGGTCGTGGGGGCCAAGAGGGTGATTGTGGCAACACTTCATCTGACCAAAGATGGTGAGCCCAAGTTATTGAAAGAGTGCCAGTTGCCCTTAACGGCAGCGGGAGAAGTAGATTTGGTCGTCACAGATCTGGGTGTCTTTTCAATCAAAGGCGGAAGCATGATCCTGCTTGAGAAGAATCCAGAGTTTAGTGTGGAAGCGATCAGGGCGGCAACAGGTGCTGACTTGGTCGTATCACCAGAACTGATAGACATGGATGTTGCGGGACTCTAAAGAGACCGTGAAGGAGGTTTTGACTTTGAGTAATCAACCATGGCAGCGGTGGGGTGCCAGTGAAGCAGAGTGGAATCACTGGCATTGGCAGGTAAGAAACCGCATCCAAAACGTGGATGACCTAGATCGAATCATCACTCTAACGGATGCCGAAAAAAGTGATATTGGCAAAGTCTTAGAGGTTTTCCGGATGGGGATTACCCCTTATTATGCCTCGTTAATGGATCCACACAATCCAAACTGTCCCGTACGGCGCCAGGCCATCCCGACAATTAGCGAGACGCTTGCGGGAACAGCAGACATGCAGGATCCCCTCGATGAGGTGGCGGACTCGCCGGTACCTGGTCTAACCCACCGCTATCCGGATCGTGTTCTCTTTTTAATTACCGACCAGTGTTCGATGTACTGCCGTCACTGTACGAGGCGGCGCTTTGCTGGCCAAAACGACGGGGGAATGGCTTGGGAGTACATCGAAAAGGGCATTGAGTATATAAGAAACACTCCGGCCGTGCGAGATGTCCTGCTCTCTGGAGGCGATGCTCTCCTCATGGCGGATCACAAGCTCGAGGAGATTATCAAGCGTTTGCGGGAGATTCCCCATGTCGACGTGATTCGTCTCGGTACCCGTACGCCAGTTGTGATGCCCCAGCGAATCACGGACGATCTAGTCAATATGCTAAAGAAGTACCATCCGATCTGGCTAAATACCCATTTTAACCATCCCAAGGAGATCACGCCTGAATCAACAGAGGCTTGTCTCAGGCTGGTGGATGGCGGAGTCCCCGTGGGCAATCAAACCGTCTTGTTGCGCGGTGTGAACGACAATCCCCAGATCATGAAGGAACTGGTCCTTGGTTTGGTGCGTATCCGTGTCCGGCCCTACTACATTTATCAGTGTGATTTGTCCATGGGAATTGAGCATTTCCGCACGAAGGTATCGAAGGGATTAGAAATCATGGAAGCGCTGCGCGGCCACATCTCTGGCTATGCTGTCCCGACGTATGTTGTGGACGTTCCAGGAGGTGGAGGGAAAACCCCGGTGCTCCCCCAATACCTGATTAGCATGTCTCCTACCAAGGTGGTCTTGCGCAACTACGAAGGAGTCATCGCCACCTATGCAGAACCTCAGTACATCGACAGCGGTTGGGAGTCACCAAACGGAGATGAGGAGATGTATTCGGGCGTAGCCCAGCTTCTTGAATCCAAGGATAACCGGGCGATTGAGCCTGCGAATCTAGAACGAAGACGGCGTAACGCTAAGCAAGGAACCGGTGAGTTATCAAAGGGGGATCATGATGAATGAAGTAGTGATTGTTAGAGCAGTTCGCACGGCCATAGGTAGTTTTGGTGGGGCGCTCAAGGATGTGCCCGCCAGTGAATTAGGAGCCATCGTAATTAAGGATATCCTGGAGAAAACAGGTGTTCCTGCCAGTGAGATCGATGAGGTCATCTTAGGAAATGTATTGCAGGCTGCCTTGGGTCAGAACCCCGCACGGCAGGCCGCCGTGAAGGGCGGAATCCCTGAGCACGTACCTTCCTTTACGGTGAATAAGGTCTGCGGATCTGGGTTGAAGGCCGTCGGATTAGCAGCACAGGCCATTCGGGCAGGAGACGGCCATATGTACGTAGTTGGTGGTATGGAAAACATGAGTCTAGCTCCCTATGCCGATCAAAAGGCTCGCTGGGGAGCACGCATGGGTAACAGCGAGCTGGTTGATGTGATGATCAAGGATGGTTTGTGGTGTGCCTTTAACGATACACACATGGGTATTACCGCCGAGAACATTGCCGAGCGCTGGAACATCAGTCGGGAAGCACAAGATAGATTTGCCGCCGCCAGCCAGCAAAAATGCGAAGCAGCTCAGGCGGAGAACCGCTTTGCCAACGAAATTGTACCCGTGTTCATTCCTCAGCGTAAAGGAGATCCTCTCCGCATTGACAAGGACGAGTATCCTCGGGCCGGTGTCACCGCGGAAGGGCTTGCTAAGCTGAGACCCGCCTTCAAAAAGGATGGAACTGTGACCGCAGCCAATGCCTCGGGTATCAATGACGGTGCTGCAGCTCTGCTCATCATGTCCGGCGAGAAAGCCAGAGCACTTGGCCTAAAACCCATGGCTCGCATTCTCAGCTATGCTGCCTCTGGTGTAGACCCTGCCATCATGGGAATTGGGCCTGTAGAGGCAAGCCGCAAGGCCCTTGCCAAGGCAAATCTCACCGTAGACGATCTCGATCTGATTGAAGCGAATGAGGCCTTTGCATCGCAATCACTGGCTGTGGCCGAGGAGTTGAAGTTTGATCCTGCAAAAGTCAATGTCAATGGAGGTGCCATCGCCTTAGGTCATCCTATTGGAGCGAGCGGTGCTCGGATCTTGGTGACATTGCTCCACGCCTTGGAACAAAGAGATCTGAAGCTTGGTTTGGCTACGCTGTGCATTGGTGGCGGGCAAGGCTATGCTACTGTTGTGGAGAGAATCTAGCTGCAACCCAGCAAATGGAGGTGCATGAATAGATGATGAGAATTGGTGTGATTGGAGCGGGAACCATGGGCAGTGGCATCGCAGAAGCCGCTGCACAAGTAGGATCTGTGGTCTTGGTTGACGTAGATCGAGCCAGGGCCCAAGAAGGTCGGAAGGCCATTGAAAAGAGATTAAGCCGCCAACTAGAAAAGGGACGCATCGACGTCGCCACAAAAGAGACGGTGCTTGACCGTATTACAGCCACCGGCGATCTCGCCGATCTGAAGGATGCGGATATCGTGATAGAAGCAGCTTTAGAAGACTTAGAGGTAAAGAGAAAGCTCTTTACTTCCTTAGGTGAGATTTGTCGTGAAGACTGCATTCTGGGTACGAACACCTCTGCCCTCAGTATAACGGCTGTTGCACTCCATGTTCCAAGGCCGGAAAGGGTGGTGGGTGTTCACTTCTTCAATCCAGCCACCGTCATGAAACTGGTGGAAGTGGTACGGACCCCCTTTACCGCGCAGGAATGCAGCGATAAGGTCGTGGCCTTTGTTGAAGCACTTTCAAAAACCCCTGTCTTGGTAGAGGAATCTCCTGGTTTTGTTGTAAATCGCCTCTTAATTCCCATGATTAATGAGGCCATCTTTGTTTTGTCTGAAGGGGTAGCATCGGCAGAGGATATTGATACCGCGATGCGTCTAGGCGCCAACCATCCCATGGGACCATTAGCCTTGGCCGATTTGGTCGGTCTAGATATTTGTTTGGCCATTATGAAGACTCTCCACGCGGAGCTTGGTGAAGACAAGTATCGTCCCGCACCACTCTTGCGAAAAATGGTGCGAGCCGGACGTTTAGGACGTAAAACCAAGTTTGGCTTCTTTGACTATAACTAACTCCAGGGAGGTCACCATGAATCTACAGTGCTTTACTTTAACGGTACAGGATGGATGGGCGCTCTTAGAAATGGCACGTCCGGAGAGACTCAATGTACTTGATGCAGATGTGCTCTTGGAGCTAGAGTCGGTACTAGAGGTTCTCAAGCAGCAAGCAGTCAAGGCGGTAGTTCTCACCGGCCAGGGGAAAGCTTTTGCAGCCGGTGCAGACGTTGCTACCATGGCAAAGATGAAGAGCGAGGACGCCAAACAGTTCTCACGGCTGGGGAACAGGATTTTTCAAGCAATTGAAGATCACCCCGCGGTCTTTATCGCCGCAGTAAATGGCTATGCCCTTGGTGGTGGATGTGAACTTGCCCTAGCTTGTGACCTGCGCTGGGCGTCCAGTAAAGCAAGCTTTGGTCAACCAGAGATCAACCTTGGTATCATTCCTGGGTTTGGAGGCACACAGCGTCTGCCGCGCCTTGTGGGAGGTGCTAGGGCGAAAGAGTGGATTCTGACCGGCCAGCGGTTCTCTGCTCAGGAAGCCTTAGAGGCAGGCCTTGTCTCAAGGGTCTTCGCACCAGAGGAATTGCTTGTAGAGGCCAAGAAACTCGCCATCGAGTTAGCCGAGAAGTCCGGCCCTATCTTGGCCTTAGCAAAACAGGCTATTGCGGCCTCAGGAACCGGTGTGAGTTCTAGGCATGGAGAGCGAGAAGCAGACTTTTTCGCAAAGTGCCTGGCTACCAAGGATGGCCCGGAAGGTCTCAAAGCCTTTGTGGAAAAACGGAACCCTGTGTTTAAGGATTGCTAGAACTTTGACGCTGCATCACAATCATCACAATCGTCTGACAGCGCTTGTTGTCAAGCGAGGAGCGACAGTTGACAAAGGCGCAACGCTTTGCATATAATGGGCTTAATCAACTTCGTACAGGATATGAAGGGGAGAGTAACTGAGAGCCCTTAGCAGAAGGGTAGCACGCCGCATAGAGAGGAATACACCTGGTGAAAGTATTCTGCGGCCACCTCAGCGAAGTGCACCCCTGATCCTCCAATACGAAACTGCGCTCGTGGCGCTGTTAAGCGAAGTGCAGGATTAGTATGTGGACGGGTGGCCCGTTATAGCTTTTGAGTGTTAGTTGTGCTACTGTTTTCGTATGAGCACGACTGAAAACAGAGTGGAACCGCGACCCTCGTCTCTGTATGGAGATGGGGGTTTGTTATTTTTCTTAGTGGGAGGCCAACAAGGTGACAAAAGTCCAAGTTTATAACACTATGACCCAAAGGAAGGAAGAGTTTGTACCCCGTGAACCGGGAAAGATGAGCGTCTACGTCTGTGGTGTAACTCCTTATTCTGATACACATCTAGGGCATGCTAGACCTAGTGTCATCTGGGACGTAATCAAGCGCTTTTTCCGCATGCTGGGCTACGAGACTTTGCATGTCCAGAACTTTACCGATGTAGACGACAAGATCATCAAGCGATCCCTTGACGAGGATGTGCCGGCCCTGGAGATTTCCAAACGCTACATTGCAGAATACTTGGCTAGCATGGATGCCCTAGGGGTAGAGCGGGCTGATATGTATCCAAAGGTCTCGGAGCATATGCCTGAGATCATCGAGCTGGTGGAAAGACTAGTAGAGAAAAACCACGCGTATTCGGCAGAGGGAGACGTTTTCTTCAATGTAGCCTCCTTTCCCGAATACGGCAAGCTGAGCAAGCAGAAACTGGAGGAACTACGGCAAGGGACCCGTTTTGAAGTAGATCCGGCCAAACGGGGTGCCGCGGACTTTGCCTTGTGGAAAGACGCCAAACCTGGTGAGCCTGCTTGGCAGAGTCCCTGGGGAGAAGGACGACCAGGCTGGCACATTGAATGTTCAGCCATGAGTCTGAAATACCTAGGCGAGGCCTTTGACTTTCACGGTGGCGGCAATGATCTGATCTTTCCCCATCATGAAAATGAGATTGCCCAATCCGAGGCGGCTACAGGTAGTCCCCTGGCCCGTTATTGGGTTCATAACGGGATGTTGAAGCTAAAGGATGCTAAGATGTCGAAGTCGATTGGCAATGTCATCTCCGTGCAGGAACTGCTCAAGCGCTATCCGAAAGAACTGCTACGCTTTTATTTGCTGTCGACCCATTATCGTTCTGCATTAGAGTTTTACGAAGGTAAGCTGGAAGAAGTGAGCAAGGGCTGGACACGGCTCAATGATTCGTACCGGACTCTACAGGATGATCTAAAACAAGCGGACGATGGTGACCCAGTCTCAGATGGCGAGACATTGGAAACACTGGCTAGACTCGAAACTGATTTAGTAGAAGCCCTAGCCGACGATTTTAATACCGCCATGGCTTTCGGCATACTCTTTGAAGTGGTACGTGAGATCAATGGTTACAAGCATCGGCAAGGTCGTGGGCAAGAGGTTTTGCAAAAGGCCTCTGATGTCCTGCAACGCTTCGCCGGCCAGATCTTTGGGGTGCTCCAACAGGAACAGGCCCAGGATGATAGTTTAGCGGAGTCACTGCTTGATCTTTTGCTCGGCTTGCGTCAAGAGCTGAGAAAACAGAAGAATTTCGCCTTGTCAGACCAGATTCGAGACCAACTGGCTAGTCTGGGTGTGACGATCGAAGATACCCCACAAGGGCCTAGATGGAAGGTGTAAGCGATTGTTTGTTGATCCGAATGTAAATCCAAGGGAGCTCTCACCCCTTGTCTTGGCCTATGTGGGCGACGCCGTCTATGAGCTGTACGTTCGCACAAAACTAGCGGCCTACCCCGGCAAAATGCATCAATTGCATCGGATGGCGGTCAAGTATGTTCAGGCTTCACGCCAGGCGGAGATTATTCATGAATGGGAGCCTGATCTAAGCGAGGACGAAAGGGATGTAGTGCGTCGAGGGAGAAATGCCAAAGGTGGGGTGTCACACCGCGGTGATGTGATAGAATATCGGTATAGTACGGGCATGGAAGCTTTGATTGGCTACCTGTACTTAACGGGCCAAGAGAAGCGTCTTGATGAGCTTCTAGGCACAATTGATCCCACCATATGATAGGTGCTTTCGCACTTATCGCTCCTAAGGAGGATGACTATGCAGGTATTAAATCGTGGATTCGTTAACCTGGTCGAGAGCATGGGTGGCGATGCGGCTGTGATTCGCAACGCCCGCCGTTGTTGGCGAAGCGAAGCTAAGACAGAAAACGCCGACCGTCAATTGCTGCGCCACTTACTTAAGGCGGGACACAAGACGCCATTTGAGGCCATGGTCTTCACTTTCGATGTCAAGGCGCCTCTCTTTGTGGCGCGCCAATGGTTTAGGCATCGAATTGGCTCCTATAACGAAGAGTCTCTTCGTTATTGTATTGCCTTACGGGAGTATTTTACTCCAGAGCACCTAGAGGGAGATTTGCTGGCAGCTTGGATCAAGCAGAATGAAGCGGCCTTTGACTTCTATGAGGGGCTCGTTTCAGGGGCGGGAGCCGAAAAAATGGTTAAGGAACAGGCTAGAAGCATTCTGCCTATCGGCATCTATACCAGTTTCTACTGGACCGTTAATGGCAACGCCCTCATGAATTTCCTTAGCCTGCGCTTAGACAAGCACGCCCAGTATGAGATTCGCCAGTATGCAGAGGCTATTCTAGAATTAGTGAAGGAAGTGGCTCCCATCTGCTTTGACGAATTCGAAAGCGAGGTATTGAGTATCGGTGGGTGATGTAGTAGGACGTCAAGTCGTACTTGAGGCGCTCCGTTCAGGCCAAGAGATTAATAAGATCCTCGTGGCCAAGGGGCCCAGGCAGGGGTCCATACGGGAGATCTTTGCCCTGGCCAAGGAGCAAGGCATCGTAATACAAGAAGTAGAACGCAACATCCTTGACAAGCTCAGCGAAGGCGCCAACCACCAAGGCGTTCTGGCCCAGATGGCCGGCGTCTCCTATCTAGAACTCGAAGAGCTGCTAGCCCGGTCTAAGGATGGCAAATGGGCACCTTTTCTCGTTCTCTTAGATGGAATCCAGGATCCCCATAATCTTGGTTCTATTATGCGCAGCGGCGAGGCTCTGGGCATCGAAGGGGTTATTATTCCTAAGAGGCGCGCCGCACCTGTAACGCAGACCGTCATGAAATCATCGGCTGGCGCAGCGAATTACCTGCCGGTCTGCCGTGTTGGCAACCTGGTTGTAGCCATGGATACTCTTAAGAAGGCAGGTTACTGGATTATTGGTGCAGATATGGAAGGAGACACCTGCTTTCTCCAGGACTTAACAGGTCCGATCGCCCTTGTAATTGGTGGTGAGGGCACTGGTTTGAGTCGCCTTGTGAAGGAGAAGTGTGACTTCTTATCGTCCGTCCCCATGCGGGGTGCGATTAATTCTCTGAATGCTTCCGTTGCTGCGGCACTCCTCATGTATGAAGTGGTACGGCAACGGAGTTTGGTGCCTTGACCCTGCCCTAGCCATAGTGTATAATAGGTTTGTGCCATTGGGACAAACTGTTTGCGGTAACACTTGGGGTGGAGGCGATCGATGGTGAGTGCTAATGCACCGAAGAAGTATTTCGATATGTACGAAAGTCTTAGCGATGAGGAGATCGTTCAGTTAGCCCGGGACTGTAGCGATCAAGCGCTAGAGCATTTGATTAATAAGTACAAGAACTTTGTACGGGCCAAGGCACGCTCGTATTTTTTGATTGGAGCCGATCGGGAAGACATTATCCAAGAGGGCATGATTGGTCTGTATAAAGCCATTCGCGACTT
>CAZAJB010000022.1:9980-32563 GCA_964485345.1 uncultured Clostridiaceae bacterium | reverse complement strand
ACGCGGCAGATGAAAACCCTTCAAATTCTGGCAAATTTTGGGGGGTCAGTCCCCCTTGTTATCATTTGATAACAAATTGCTTGTGGTTTGACTCCGAGTGTGTTACTATCGATTTAACAAGGGGGAATTCATTGCAGGGGTTGATCGAGTGACATCAATTACCACGAGAGAAGATCTCGTCCGTTTTCTGGTAGATATGAAGAAGATACTTGCGCGCGAGAATTCGTTACTTCTGGTTGAACGCCAGAAGAATTTACAGTTCTTGGCCTCACTGGGATACACTATAAATGATGCGAAGATGGTTCTTTTGAACCTAAGTGTCAAGGATTATAGCGCTGGACCAGAATCGGATCACAACCCTAGTTTTCCAGGGTATATATGGCTTTTTGGTTATCGAGTCGATGGGGAAGAACTATACATTAAAATCAAGTTGATCACAGGCCAATTCCAGCGAGTGGTTTGCATATCCTTTCATGAGGCCAAATGGGCTCTTCTGTATCCGTTCAAAGAATGACAGGTTTTGAGAGGGGGGTGCTTTGAATGGAAGGATTGTTCTGTTTTCGGTGCGGGCGTGTTGTAGACACAGAGAGAAAATCCGTGCAGGAGACGTATGCAGTTAGGGGCGAAGAAATATCCCTATCTGCTGATGTGCATCATTGTCAAGAGTGTGGAGAGCAAATTTTCCATGAGGAGCTGGATCGCAAGAACTTAGATAGAGTCTATGCTGAATTCAGAAAGCGGAGAGGCGTTGTGAGCCCCGAGCGAATTCAAGCGATTCGAACTCAATATGATTTGAGCCAGCGTGCACTAGGAAGGCTGCTTCGTTTGGGCGAAATCACCATCCATCGTTATGAAAACGGGTCTTTGCCCAGTGATGCCCACAATGAACTGCTTGTTTTGATTGAAGACCCTGCCAATGTCAAACGACTACTTGATGAGGTTGGAAGTGACTTGTCCCCAAGCGAGGAAACCAATTTGCGCTCGCGCCTAGAAACTCTGCTACGGACTGATGTAGAGAAGCTCTATGTGGAGTCAGCGCAAAACTTACTAGGAGACTATCAGCCATCGATTTTTTCTGGGTTTACCAAGTTCAATCCTGGCAAGGTAAAAGAAATGGTAGCATTAGCATGCAACCAGATAACCGCGTTGTCCAAAACTAAATTAATGAAAATGCTGTTCTATAGTGATTTTCTCCATTTTAAAGACAACGGAATTTCGATAAGTGGCTTGCGCTATGCACATCTTCCCTACGGACCGGCAGTCCATGGGTGGAGTGCTATGCTCGCCTGGTTGGAGCACGAGGGAATTGTTGAACTCTCGCCCACTGAACAAGATTGGGATCTGATTACATCGTCTTGGGTTCCCGAAGTTGCATTGCAGGAAAATGAACTAGAAACAATAAAGCGGGTCATGCAAGAACTGGGCAAGTTCTCTGCAAAGGAGTTATCTGACTTATCCCACTTAGAGAAAGCGTATAGGGAGACTAAAAAGGGAGACTTAATATCGTACGAATATGCACTAGACCTGAACGTTTGAAAAAGCGGAGCCGGAGGGCCCTGCTTGTCGGCTGAGGGGCCTGGACCCCGCGCAATTGCGCGCAATTTGACGAAAAACGAAGGCTGTTCATACTAGGAGATGCACCTAGATGAACAGCCTTTTTTTGAGAATACTCCATAACCAACACCAGGTGGCAAAATGAAAAAATCCAGTGGACTCATCCAAGGAAGAACCGCGTGGGAGGGCTTGTGACACATTCACACACTATTTATGCATTCCTAGTTTGATAGACTTAAGAATTGGGAAGCCCGAATCTCACAGCGGCCTTAATTGTGATGGCCCACTGGAAAACTAAATCCTTGTCATGGGGGACGCCAGCGTTCCCTCATGGTCTTTTCCTAGACCTTATAGAGAGTATACTCTCGTCTTTCGTTAGTTGCAACTGGGTTCACGACATTTAACGTAATTCGTCCAAGAACTCTTCAAAGCACCGCAAATCCTTAATACGCGGACACCGGGTGCCAACTCGACCAAGCTCGACACTTGATGGCGAGAAGGATGTGCACGAGCGATTTGTGGATCGAGGATAAGCGATCGTGGAGGAAATAATCTCGCTGTCTTGAATCCATAAGAGAACAACACTCGAGTTTGCTCTGCAGGTCGATGGAGTGTACAGCGCTTGAGATGAAAGGGGTCATTTTATGCAACCACGAGAACGAGCAGCCACAGCACTAACCTTAGGAATACCGGATCAGGTACCAACATTTGAACTGGAGTTCCAACTCGAAGAGGAGATGTTCGGGCAGAGGTTTCTTCGCCAAGAGGATCTCAAGGGGTTAACCTTCTTGGATCAGGAACGACGGGTCAAGGCCAATGCAGAGTACATGATCGAGGTGTATTCAGCCTTGGAATACTCCATCATCCCCATCCACTATTTAAGCGAAGAGTGGATCAGAGTTACGGCACAGCACATCCGCTCCCTCATCGGTGATACCTATATGCTCACCGCCAAAGGTGATGGTACCTTTGCCATTCCGAAAGGAAGCGAGTTTGAGCAATTTGTCTACCGTATTGCGGACGATCCAGAGTCTGTAGAGGAAGAAGCAGATCGCATGGCCGATGCCGCCATCGAACGCAATAAGCGATATATTGACGCCGGAATTGATAGCATCATCATGTGTTCCGACTACTGTTTCAACACCGGACCTTTTCTTTCTCCCACTATGTTTGCACGTTTCGTTCAACCCTATTTGGCCAGACTTATCGCCGAAACCAAGAAAGCAGGGGCCTTTACCATCAAACACACCGATGGTAACATTATGCCCATCCTCGATCAGCTCGTAGCCTGCGAGCCCCATGCCCTCCACTCCCTCGATCCCATGGCTGGAGTGGATATCAAAGAAGTTAAACGGCTGGTTGGGGATCGGGTCTGCCTCTGTGGAAACGTGCACTGTGCCGCCCTGCAAACCGGTACCGACGAAGAGGTAATCGCCAGTGCCACCTACGCCCTTGAACATGGCAAACCCGGAGGTGGGTACATCTTCTGTACGAGCAATATTCCCTTCAAAGGCATGGATCCCAAGCGTTATGAGTTGGTCCTAGACGTCTGGAGGAAGCACCGGGATTATTGAGGGGCCTGGACCCCGCGCAATTGCGCGCAATTTGACGAATTCCGGTTGAATTGATCTAATTGATCGGGGTCCAGGCCCCGATGTCCCGAATCAGATCTGGCAGCAGAAGCTCTTGGTACGCCGCTTGTTTGGTACGGGTCACCGCCTCCACTAGAGGTTTCAGCTTGGGATCTGTGGCCCCCTGTAGTTTAGCGAGTCTGGTGGGCGTTAGCCTTTTGTGAGATAACGCTCTCTCATAGTCTGGGGGAGTAAATCGCCAGTAGTTCAGCAAACCTGGATACCGTGTAGCCAGACGCTGGGCGATTAAGATTCCTTCTGGATCAAGATCGCCAGAATAGTAGATTGTGGTTTGCTCCCGGGCTAGCAAATTCAGCAACACAAGCCCCGCTACCTTCACTTGGCCCGCTGTGCAAATCAAAGGAGGAAGTGGCGCGCCGGGAAAGGCATCGAGGATGGCGGCAAAAACGGCAGGGTTCTCTACCACAAAAACAGTGTTCCATGGGCTCTTCACCCGAGCGAGCTGGCTTAGATTGAGCAGCGGCGCTTGCAGCGGTTCCCGGCAAGCTATGGCTCCTGCCCAGACAGGATGGATCTCTTGCCCTTGATAACCTTCTAGGCCAGCGCAAGTCACGAAGTTTGACAATTCATCGACCAAAAGCCCGGCTCCATACAGGATCTCCCCAACTTCCTCCCTAGACGAATACCCATCCACACCAAGCACTGTACACAGAGCATCCACCAGCATCGTTCCCATGTTGGTTTCGAGATCAAAAGCATGGGGATCCGTAGTCATCAAGGACGCAAAAACGGGCAGGCGCCAATGGGGTACTTGCCTCCTGTCAAGCACATCCAAAGCCCTGGCCACTGTCTGGATTTGCTCCCCAAGCACACCCGGAGATTCGCCGTAAGCATGCCAGACCTTGACGTGGCCTACGGCTTTCCGCTCATAAATGGCCCGCAGCCACCGCCCGGCGATGGATGCGCTGTGTTCTCTTGCCAACGATGCAAAGAAGTCACTACGTTCTGTTGCTAAACGTTCCGCTTCTTCCTTGGCTGTAGTCAATTCTATCTCGAAATACGCTGCCAGGATTTCCTCTAAAGAATAGTGCGCAAAGCGGGTTACCTCTAGGGAGCGAGCAAACTCCTGCACCATAAAGCTCGCCTTTTTCTGTCTACCAAGGTCCCGGCGGAGGTGGTTTGATAAGACCTCTCGCTCTTCGGTGGTCAAATTGCTGAGCGTAACTGTTCCTCCCAGCCTGCCCAAGGAGCGATAACGTGCCAGAATACCACGGAAAACCCTCTCATAGCCTGGGTTCTGCCGAAAAAACTCGAGATCAGCCGTCTTCACCTTCAGCCCTCCCAACCGCTTGCAGCCTCCCCCAGCCCATCTAGGACCACAGAACGGCTCTTGCCATCCCAGAGATAGCGGATCACAGTCACATAGTCTGCATTCTTGGGCCGCACTAACTCACAGATAGAGAGTTGAGAGACTGTATCATAGTCGCCCCAGAGAATTTGGGAGTTGATGATATAATCAAAGCCGAGATGCTCCATAAGTTGAAACATATCCCGAATGTTGCTGTCATCTACGCCTGCAAACGCTTCATCTAGGGAGATGAGGCGGGGACAATCCGGCCTTGCCGCTTGGTAGCGCGAGTAGACCGAGGAGAAGAGGGGAATATACATGGCCATAGCCTTCTCACCACCACTCAAGCGATCAAAGGCTCTGTTCGTGAGCTCCCTGCGCGTCTCCCCCGTTTTCTGGAAGAATAGCTTAAACTCAAACCATTTTCGGTAGTCGAGGACACTCTGGATCGTCTGGTGGAAGGATTGGCGAAAATCCTGCTCCTCCAGGCGCGTTTTGGCCCGCTGGACTTGGCTGCGGAAGTGCGTGGTCACTTGATTAAAGATTTCCTCGCTCAAAATACTCACATCTGTCTTGAGAATATCCACCAACTCCCGCGTGCCAAGTTCATCTTCTGTCTCCGCGGGTTTTGGTTTCCACTGTAAATGCAGTGTGAGGCCACTGGTGGTATCCCGTTCAGCCATCAAGCGATTCATATTGCGCACCCACTCCTCGGCGCGATAAATCTTGGCTCGAATCTTTTGACCCACCGTTTGCATAATAATCTCTTCGAAGAGCTCCCGATCCGCTTCATCCAGGAGAGATTCGTTGTTACTGATCTCCTGTTCAATCCACTTACTTAATTGGTAAAGAGAAACCACACGTCCCTCTAGGCGGGCTGTGACTTCGAGACGGCGAACACCGTCTGGTTTTTCGCTGGCTCGTTCGCCAATGGAAAGACCATAATCAAGCAAATCTGTGCGCTGTTCGTACACAGCCTCCTGCAAGCGTCTAGTTAAGAGAGTCTCATCAAGACTCGAAGCCGCCAAGCCATCTTTGCCCATCAGAAGAGAGCTTTCCTGAGAGAAGTGGGCCGCCCATTCCCCTTGAAAGTGACTAGGCACTGGAAGCACAAAACCGAGTTTGGCCTCAATTTTCAGACCTACCTCTGCCTGTTCTAGACTTTGTGCACAGACGAGCGAACGCTCCCGTTCCAGAGCTAACTGCCCAGAGAGGGTAAGGACATGGCTTTCTAGGTGCCCCTTCCGAGTGGCCTTGTTCTTGATCTCCTCTGGCATCTCCCTTAAACGCCCAATAATCCTCTCTATCTCATCTTGCAGCTCGCGAAACTCCACGCGCTCCCTCAGAGACTTAAGTTCCCCAATTAAGCGGACACATCCCCGCAGCTCTTGTTCTGCCATGTTTAGCTCGCCTTTTAGATAATCCACATCCTCCTGCAGCCCCTCTAAGCTAGACTGCAAAGCCCTGAAGCGCTCCTTGCCCGAGAGCCACTGCTGATAGAAACCTTCCAAGCGAGTTAGCTCAACCTCATAGCGCTGCATTTCCTCTTCGGCTTGCTGAAACTTGGCTAACGACAGGGGAAGGCTTAAGCCCTTCGTCTTTTCGCGCACCATGTTCTTCTGCTCTTGAACGACGGCAAACTGAGCCTGAACGAGGACGATCTGCCGCTCAAGCCGCTCCGTCTTAAGCAGAACCTCCCGGGCAGCCCCATTCCATTCCCCGACTGCAAGATCCAAAGGGCCCGTGCTGGGCAGATTACTAAATTCCCACTGGAGTCTCTCCCGCGAGGATTCAAGGTGCCTTACTTTCCTTTGTACGTCCTCCAATTCACTCCGCACAAGGGCGAGTCTTGCTTCTAGTTCCATAATTTTCTCTTGTCGGTATTTACGCCTAGACTCCGCTCCAATAAAACGAGAAGGCATTCCTTGCCGGGCTCGTCCCACTACTGGACCAAGAGAATAGCTTCCGTCTTGACCAACAAACCATTCTAGGCCATTTTGGCGCAAGGAGATGCTGGATAGAATCTCCCGAGCATAACTAAACAGATCCCCAGGCGAACAGACCACTTGCAGGGCAAGATGCAAATTGGGCATGGTTTGCTGCTTCTTCGGATTCACCACAAGTAGTTTATCGGCCCCCTGGCCCAAGATGGTGCGGGCTCTCGCCAGATCTGCTGCAGGAACGATGAGGGCGTCTAAGATGCCCATATCCACAAAGACGGCCTCAAGAACCCCCCTGTTTTCAGGGGTTACACCGTCACGGAAATCTACCGCTTCATAGAAGGGAAGGCAAGAAATCCCCGCTTCAGCCAAAAGTCGCCGAGTGGCTGTAACCTGAGGATCCCGCTCGGGCTGTGGATCGGGTTTCTCTCGCCAATCCGCGAGCTCTTGCGAGATCTGGCTTTCTGTTTCCTGAAGATTCTTTACCGCTTGCTGTTTTTCCAGCACTTGACTGGCTAGAACTTGATCCAAGCGACCGAAAATGGGGAAAAGGTATTTTTCCAGATCACTTTTGCTTTTGCTCTCACCATAGTTCAAGATCAGCTGATGGAAGAGATGGCGTTCTTCCTGCTTCAGCAGAAACTCATCATTCTGTTCATACCACTCAGCCAAGACATTTAGGAATTGCTGCCGCGCTTCGTCTAGACTCTGATAACTTGCTTCTTGGCCCTTGAGCGCTTGTTCACGTTCCCTCTCGTACTTATCCTGGTCCTGCAGAAGCTCGTCATAACGCCTGACCGCCCTCTGCTCCTCCTCTAACGTACTACGCCCGATTCTGATGCTTTCCTGGTAGCGGCGTGTGTCCCGTTGCCAGAGAGCAAAATCGAAAGGATCGCCCCAGACTTCTTGTAGATCAGCCCGGTTGAAGGCGTGATCCTCAAAGCGTGCCTCGTCCGCCTGCCCATCGATTTCATCAAGTGTTTCTGCAAGCCGCTCTGCCAGACGTTCCCCTTGAAAGTCCACATCTTGGGCTTGCTTCTCAATATCCTTCTCCCGCGACACCTTCTGGGATAGATTGTGCTGCTTGCTGCGAATTTCTTGCTCTAGCTTTTCTTGGCGTTTCCGCTCCGTTTGGTATTTTTCTTCAAGCTGGAAAGCATCATCATCCCTCAGCTCCCGCTCCTTAACTTGCAGAGCCTCACGCTCTTGCTCAATCCTTGTGATCTCCAATCCCAGCTGGTCAACTTCTCGATGCTCATCCTCGAGCTGTTTTTCCTGCCGCTGGATCTCTTGCTCATTTTGCCCTAGGTCACTGACGGCTTTTTCCCAAGCCATGGCTTTATTGTACAAGACAGCCCGGTTGTATTTATCATACTCAGCTCGTACTTTTAAGGCCGCTTGCCTATTGCGCTTAAGTTGTTCAAGCTGGGTCCGCATCTGATCCATGTTCTCGATTGTCTCTGTCAAAGGGCGCAAATCTTCGTCCGATAAGGCCTGCAAGGAAGAATTCATAATGTCATAGAGTACACTGGGCCTGAAATCCTTCGATAATTTGGGGCTGCGCAAATGTATTAGGAGCTTGATCAGTTCGTCATACTCCTCTAGGGAATCAAAGCCGAAAACGAGCTGGTTCACAAGGGCCATGTATTCCCCCTGGGTGGCACAAAGCACCCCGCCCTCACCGAGCAGCTCTTTTAGCTCTCGTTTAGAAACTGGCACCTTAGCCCTTTGGTTATCCTGGAAGAGTCCTGGTTTGTAGAGCCTGAGATCATGCCCCACACGCCGTCCATCTGTGATGGCAAATCCCCACGAGTCTACTGGTTGGTAGCGGCGAGCTTGCAGCCCGATGCCGATGGTTAAATACTGCTCCTGGCGCTCCCTCTTGAACTCCATAAATAAATAGCCCGTGCGTTGATCAACCCGGCGATCCTCATCACCTAAGAGGTAATCCTGCATTTGACGAGCCCTTGAGCCGAAGGGATCGAGGCGTTCAGGGCTTTTGTTGCCATCGAGAAGTAGGGGAATGAGACTCTGCATCGTCACGGATTTTCCCGAACCATTACTACCCCGGAGGAGTAGCTTGCCCCCGGCAAACGGAAACTCCTCTTCATCGTAATACCAATAATTCACGAGCCCCACCCTATGCGGAACCCACCTAGTTTCTCTGTCTCGTCTAGCACTCACGCCGATTCTCCTTCCCCCATGGTGAAGTTCTCTGGATACTCTCCCACGAGCTTGGCAATTAAGGAATACAAGGTGACTGTTCGCAGCAGGGGATCGCGCCTGGCCATCTCCCACTCTTCCATATACTCTAGGATTTCAGAGGCCAGTCTGTCTAGGGGTTTTTCTCGATACGTCTTGAACCAGCCAGGGGAAAATCTAGCATGACACTCTGCTAAGACGGCTCCGAATTCCGCTTCAATCATCGTGATGGTTCCATCATCACCAACAGACCAGCTCCCCCTAGCAACGCCTTCCCTAAACAGAATAGCAAGGCCCAGGACAATATCCGAAAGATTGTTGCTCTGGGGGAATGTTTCTGGAGAGAAACGCCTGTCGCTTAAGACCAAAAGGGCTCCAGAACGATGAAGGTGCAAATCTGCATCGAGCCATTGGGCAAAATCTCGCTCGAGAACATGCCTGTAGGTCCGAATGTACTGGAAATCGGGATCATCCGCCCCCCGGGTGTAGACCATGGGTGATAGCAGCAATCTCCGGTAGACCCGGTGCCGACGAATCACGCCCCGGTCTTCAGCCAGTTCCCCCCATTCCTGATTCATGAAGGATTCGGCCTCGTGCAAAGTCGTGATATCACTGCTGAAGGAGGGCAAAAAGTAGCGGGAGAGGCCTGCGCTCTCATAGAGAACCTCCGCTTCCTCACTATCCGAGAAACCTTGCTCTGAGCCATCATTGATTTTCACTAACCCGGTTTCCCGAACGTACTGCAAAACCCGGACCAGGGAGCGTCGCTGCTGGTACAAGGTCCAGTCAATTTCCCCATCGCCGGGGAAAAGCGTGGCAATATACTCCGTCAGGTCAGAGAGGACAAACTGGTCTTCCGCGCCTTTGTCTTCCAAAAAGGATAGAATCAAGAATAGGAAGGAGTAATCTAGGGGCGTTCGAAACGATAGAATGCCCATCCAAGGCTGAAGCTCCCCCGGACGCTTAACGACCCGAATCAGGTGGGGGTTGATCGTCAAGGTGTATCCTAATTTTTCCTTGAAAAAAGAGCGTAGTTCATGCTCTTTATCTTTGATCCGATAATAGTTTTCTGGGTCCGTATCCCGCAGAATCCAGTAGTTTTCTATTAAGAGCATTGCTTCTTCCATAACCTCACTCGGCTCCTCCTTCGAGAAAGTGTAACTTAATGGCAGGCATGTCCAGATGGCCGTCTTGACATTCAAGACAAATCCGTTTCGTGGGATGAATCTCCACCTTGTAGGTGCGTCCATCCTCTGTATGCCCGATTCTTTCTTTGTTACCCATCGCTTTGCCGATCCAGCGCAAGAGCGTAACCCGCACATGGGGCTCAATGATGGGAAGAGTCTCAAAGTCAATGACGGAATCTCGGATGTGTTGTTCTAGCACGTTTTGTTCTTCTTGTTGAAGTCTTAGATAGTGGCTGAGGGTTCGCTTCTTCTCCTCTGCCCGACTTCGAATGCCTTCAGTCTGCAGCCGTTCTCTAAACCCTCTAACCCTGGGCTTGATAGGTATAATCGCAGGGGGCTCTTCCCACACATCCTGCAAATTGCTGTCAGTGTGCCGCTCGAATTCACCCCAAAGATGCCTAGTATGGGCAGGGCCCAGGACCGCTGCGGACAAACGGTGGGCTTCTTCTATGTTGGGGCATTGGGCAAACAAATGAGCCAGATGTAGGCATTCGCGGTGGCGACTGACCAAGCTGTTTTGTGTCTCGGCTAAGCGATAGGCGAGCCTAGTCAAACGGCGAATAATACTATTTGTGATGCCAAGCAAGCGGGCTGCTTCGCTCTCTCGCCGAGGCGACCCGCAGAACCAAGCGTTCAAGCTGCTCCATTGACCATAGATCTCCCCTGTTAGTTCGTCTAGATCAATCTCTTGGTCAATGCGGGGGATGTCCTTTTCGTAAGTAATCACCGCATCTAAAACAATTCCAGCCTCATCTGGAGATATTTGTTGAAGAAGAGATTCGATCGTGGGTCCAAAACGCTGCAGTTCTCTAATGAAGCTGCGCAAGTACTCGATAATTCCATCTTTATAGACGAGAAAGGCCTGGGTATTCAAGAGTTCATCGAGTTTGCCCCGCTGCAAGCTGGCTATATAGTCGGTGGCGTTGTCGTTTAGGCGCTGGAAGTCGACGCTTAAGTCCTGCCACCAACTATGCATGCTCCCTCCCGTCTGTCTAGACACTCCAGACATTTGGCGAAGGCGCTCTGCTATGCGCTCAAAAAGATTAGCCTCTAGGGAGCCGCCCACACCGGAAATGGACTCTAACTTGATGGTTAAACGCTCGATTTCAATGGTGTAAGAACTAAGCTGGTAGCGGAAGCGACGGTTCTTGAATTCTTCGATTGTCTGGACTTTACCCACATCCTGAGTTGCTAAGAGATTCTTCCACCCCACGAGGGCATTTAGGTCTTGCTCACACTGCTCGCGATTGTAAGCAGCAAAAGAGGGCTCTGAAGTCATAAAGCTTAGAATGTCTTCTAAGGTGAGCCAATAGTTAAGCTGTTGATGATGACGGTAAAAGTGACGCAAAATAGTCCGATAGCGGTGGACATTTTGGGCTGTCAGATAGGCTGTCTCTACAATTGGTTTATCTAAGGACGTGGATGAACTCACAAATCCCACCTCTTTGGTCTTTAGGGGTTCGGAGTAAAGCGGGGTCGTACCCCCCATTTTTTGACAACATGTTGTTCAATGATTTGTTCGACCAGCTGCTATCTAGTTCGCTAACCTTAGCTCGTTTCCTGTTTTGGGCAAGGGGTCCGACCCCCCATTTTTTGGCAACCCGTAGTCAAGCCCATAGCCAAAGGGAAACAAGTAGTCTCTTTCTCGATAGTTCCGTTTGTAGATGGTGGCACCGAACTGCCTTGCTGTTTTCGGCCAGGTCATGGGCAACTTCCCGCTGAAGTCATAATCTCCGTACAGTACATCCGCTATCCCAGAGCCCCCCTCGCTGCCTGGCAAGAAGGCAGCGATGAATGCGTCCCAATCTTTCATGTAATCTGTGACCAAGAGCGGACGGCCGGAGAGGAGAATGACAAGGGTAGGCAAGCCAGTTGACTTGGCATCTTTAAGAGCCTGTAGATTATCCTTGTGCGCAGTGGCACTTCCCAAGGTCAGCTGTCCGTTATCGCCCACTCCTTCCGCATAGGGAATCTCCCCAATGACCACAATGACCACGTCCGCCCGGGACGCGTCTTCAAGATTGGTGAAAACATGGCCTCCACTTGCCAGAGCTACCGCCTCTAGACCTTGTCGAATCGACGTACCCTCTATTTCCCCCCTTGTTGATCCCTGCCAAGAAAGCGTCCAGCCACCCGCTTGCATACCTACGTTATCACTGCCGGGTCCGATCAGGAGCAGATTAGCGTCCTTGGCTACGGGTAGGAGGTCGCCCTCGTTCTTCAGAAGCACAAGAGACTTACGGACCGCTTCCCTAGCTATCATCCTGTTTTCCTCAGCATAAAAAGACCTAACATCACGGGCCTTGATTGGCTCGTCCATAATCCCCCGTCTATACTTGATGGTCAGAATACGGGTAACGGCATCGTCCACTCGTTCCTGCGAAATCTCGCCGGTTTTGACGGCATCAATAATGGCGTTGATGGCATATCTCCAGCGCCTGGGCTCCATGAGCATATCAATGCCCGCATTGACAGCGCGAATCACCTGTTGGCGGTAATCGCCTGGCAGTTGATGAATGGACTCATAATCCGAAACAACAATGCCCCGAAAACCAAGTTCTGACTTTAGGAGGGACTGAATCAAATTATGTCCGTGTAGTCTGACACCGTTGATGCTGCTGTGGGAGATCATCACTGTATCTACACCAGCCTCGATCGCTTCCAAATAGCCCACCAGGTGGATCTCATGCAGCTCTTGTTCGCTTATTTTGGAGTTCCCTTGATCGATCTTGAACGCATCTGGATTGTAGAGCTCCCGACTGGCCCGATAGTTTCTCTTGTTCCAACCGGTGGCACCATCGGCCACAAAATGTTTCGCCGTTGCGCTGATGTTATTCTGCTGCAACCCCTCCACATACCTTTTGACCAAGGATTCTTGCAGCGCGGCGCTCTCGCCAAAGCTCTCATAATAGCGGCCCCAGCGAATGTCCTGCGCCACAGCCACACAGGGTGAAAAGTTCCAATTCAGGCCTGTGGCCGCTACTTCCCTGGCTGTGGCCTCGCCAATGGCATACATGAGCTCCGGGTCATTCGCTGCTCCCAAACCAATATTGTGTGGAAAAAGCGTAGCGGACTCCACATTATTATGTCCATGCACAGCATCCACGCCGAAGATGATGGGTATGCGGGACGATGATTGCAGGGCCGCGTGTTGAAAGTCTTCATACATCTCCAGCCAATGGGCGGCGCTATTGCCCGCAGGAGGGCGGCTCCCACCACCACAAAAAACGGATCCAACGTTATAAGCCATAACATCTTCGGGCGTGATGGTTCCTACCTCGCCTTGCACCATCTGGCCGGCCTTTTCTTCAAGGGTCAGTCGAGAGAGAGTTTCCTTAACACGTTCCTCAATTGTTCTCTCTTCGGTTATCTCTTCTGTTATCTCGATAGCTTTCTCTCTTGTACTCTCTCTTGCTTGTTTCTCATCTTGTGAAGTAGCGGCCGACACAGCTAGGCCGGTCCCCATACTTAGCATTTGCAGGGCAACAAAACCAATGATCAAGATCACAACAGTTCTCGTCACTTGGGCTCCCTCCTAGAAATCGGGTGGTTCCATACCAATATTATCCATATTATTCGGAACACAAGGCGCCTTTTCCTGTTAAGAACCGCGACAATTCGGCTCTACACCCATTTCATGAAAATCAGCCCCATGCCGGAAGCTCCGCTTTTTCTGCCCAACTATTGCGATATTCGTTAAATTGGCGGCAATTGTGTGAGGTCCAGGCCCCAGACGAGGCCCCAGACGACCATGCTAGACGATGTACTTGATCTCCGAATGGGGAAAGGCCTGGCTGAGTTTTTCTGCGAAAAAGTCCCTGATTTCGGACATGGTCTCCTTGGGGTAGACCCACTTGCCATAGCCAAACTGGCCGTACTTATACTGCCGCTCCTCCTCGTCCATGGGGAGAGTGCTGTGGGGAAAAACTTGTTCGATATTGTTCTTGGCTTTCTTGGTAAAGCGATGGGTAATCAGCTCAAAACTGGGATTTGATTCGCTAGAAAGAGAATCGGCAAGGTCGTCAATCACCTTCGAATACTCTTCTTTCCAAGCTTCATAGGTGATGATCGGCGCAAGCAAAAAGCCGAGCGGATAGCCCGCTAGGGCTGTCTTTCGGGCCGCTTCAATTCGCTTGGCCAGGGGAGACGTACCCCGCTCGTATTGGCCAATTACCCTCTGGGTATTGAGGGAAAAACGAATCTCGGTATGACCGTTATGGGCGACCTGTAAGAGGGAATCTACATCGCTAAACTTTGTCACAAAGCGGAAGCGACCCAGCTTCGTACCTGCGAAGAATTCGATGCTCTTTTGCAGGGATCCCGTCAGATATTCCACTGGGATCGGGTCTGACGTGGCTGCCCCTTCAAAAATGGTAAGCTCGGGAGCACGTTCCTCTATATACGTTTGGGCATGGGCCAAGATTTCCTCGATGTTCACGTAGACCCGTAGGACCGGTTTTGGCCCCAGGGTTGTCTGCAGGTAACAATACTCACAGAAACCGGGACAACTTGTGGCCAGTGGCAACTGGTAATGAGCCGATGGCTTGCAGGAAGAGAACTTCAAGGTCCGCCTGACTCCGATCACCAAACTCTGTTTGGCCTGGACATATTTCTCTTTGGGAGTCTTTCCTGGGATCCCTGTGACCCGGTTATGGGACGGGGTGGTTTGGATCTCAACACCCAACTCCTTGAAGTGAGCATGTAGCTCCCTGCCAAGGGAATACTCTAAGGCGGCGGGCTCAAAAATAGCTCGCTGCGGAATAAACTTTCTCATGGGATCACCTGGTCCTTCGTATTTGCCAGCGGGAAAAGGAAATAGAAGCCTGGGTACCCACCGAGGCTTCCATCGTAGTTGCGATCCAAAACTCCTTGAACCTCAGAAGGTGCCAGGATGTCTATTCTGACCCGACTTTGTTGTCTCCGAATAGAAAGGTAAGGCAATAGATGCCAGATAGACCCACTAATGTGTAGACAATCCGGCTGAGCATCGAAGCGGATCGCATTGTCTCCCCGCCCAGAAGAGCTGTGACAAGATCCCACTGAAAGAGACCAACCAATAACCAGTTCAAGGCTCCAATAATTACTAGGAGCAGAGCGGCTCTAGATAACCAATTCAAGCTATCACCCCCTTTGGTAGACTTCTTCCTATTATTTCCCAAGAGTTCCATAGCATACACCAAGTTGGAATTTCGAGCAAATCCCGCAGAACAGGGAAAACGGGCGAAAGGCAGCAGTAGAAAAAACAGCTGGCGTCCCCCTAAGCATTGATTTTCCTAAAAAAGGATGCTATACTTTAGGGGATTTGGAATACCGCTAGGCGGGCTCAGGGGCTTTGTCTTGCGAAGAATGTACCTTTAGGCGAAACTCAAGGGTGAATATTCACATTTAGCAGATTGCGTAGCAATCAACAAGGAGCTGATGATAATGTCTGCGATCATCATGGTGGTTTTCGACTAACAGAATACATAGCACAGATCGGAGCGGGCGATGGATGCCCTTCCTTCTTGTGCCCTTAAAAGTAACCTTTCGTGAATACTGTTAAAAACCAGGCACATCGAAGAGGTGTGCTTGTTCATTTCTAGCACATCCCAAATTGGACGTTTGACGAAATCAAACTCCAAGGTGATTTGTAAGGCAAATCACCAGACCGCAGGTTTACAGCTTCCAAAGGCTGCTTGCTGCGGTATTTTTGTGTCCATTTTGCATTCTCGGGATTTGAAATGGACGGAAAGGAGATGTTTGATGATTCTAGTACGCGCTCTTAGAACATGGGTTGTCAACAGATCAACTATATTGGAGGATGAAAGAATTGAGTTTAGAGAGCGATGGATTGACCATAGAGGTTTTGCAGGATGACCCAAAAACGATTCGAGCCCGGGTCACAGCAGTACACAGAGAACGCTATGAGCTCGATTGTGAACAGGGCCCAACCTTCGGAAAACTAAAATCCAGTGTCTATTTTACTGGCAGTCCAGAAGAGTTTCCCACGACGGGCGACTTTGTCTTGATCGACTACAACCAGAGCGGGGAAAGTCGAATCCTGCAGACACTTCCCCGCAAGTCATTCTTCTCCAGGCGCGATCCCGACAAGGGCCGCGGCGAGCAAGCAGTTGCCGCTAACTTTGACTACGTCTTTATCATGCAGTCCCTCAACCAGGACTTCAATCTGAAGCGGATCGAGCGGTATATCACCTTAGCCTGGCAGTCTCAGGCAACCCCCGTTCTGATCTTGACCAAGGCAGATTTGGTCGACGATTGCCAAGAACAAATGGAGTCCGCTGCCGAAATCGCCATCGGGACCCCGATTCACGCCGTAAGCGCGGTGGATGGGTTGGGGCTTGATGCCTTAGCGGCCTATCTTGAACCCGGCAAGACGGTGGTGTTTTTGGGTTCCTCGGGGGTTGGCAAGTCAAGCCTCGTGAATGCACTGGCAGGAAAAGAGATCATGAACGTCCGAGACATTCGGGAAGACGATGGTAAAGGAAGACACACTACCACCCACAGGCAACTTGTCACGCTCGATAACGGGGCTATGATCATCGACACCCCTGGCATGCGCGAACTTGGTATGTGGGATGTGAGCTCTGGTCTTGGCGGAGCCTTCTTGGACGTGGAGGCTTACTTTCCAGACTGCAAATTCGCCGATTGCCAACATAAAACGGAACCTGGCTGCGCTGTGAAAGGTGCTTTGGAAAGTGGCGAGCTCCCCTGGGAGAGATGGAACAGCTACCTCAGGTTGAAGCGCGAGGCTAAGTTTACGGAAAAAAAGGAAGCGTATCTGCAAAGGCAAAAACAGAGGGGCAAAGATTATAGCAAGTGGAAGAAACAGAAGAAAGATCTCGAACGTTAGATGGGGCCTGGCCCATTGTCATTCGGCTAAGATCTCATAAATTGGAAAACAAGTTACTGGTTAATCAGACTATGTTGTAGAACGAATAATTGGCAAAAGACGGTGGTGAGGGGCCCTCGAAAATGGCGTCAATAAACTAAGGCCTCTCCCATCTGTAGTTTTTTGATCTGGAGTCCTATCCCTTATGTATAGGTGATGACAAGAAACGAGGATCAACGGAACAATCACTCAAAGCTTAACTGAACTGGGTAACGCAACCGAGACCCTCTTAGTCGCAAAAGAGGATTAGCCACAGTTATCTCGCACGCAAAACCTCATCTATTCACAGAGCCTGCAGGCCCAGAGCTCATTCCACACAATGCACCTCACCCTTCTGTAACCATGGACAGGATTGTATGTGGCGTAGCCATGGTCCTCTTCATTTTCCCCCCCTTATACACAAAAAAACCCTTACAATGCATAACCTTGAAGCTACCTGGCCCCTACAGAACGAAAGCCCGTCCCGCTAGAATACAGCGACTTTTTTTCATATCTTGTCCCAGCTCTCTTTTTGTCATAAGTTGTACGCGCATTCGTTGTGTAGCGGCCTCATGCGCTTCCCTTGATATTTTCTGGATCCTTTTTCTGTAAGGTATGCTATGATTAAAATAGGAAGCGAGTGAAGGAGGAGTATGGCCTTGAAAATGGTCTCACGAGAGCAACTCACCCGAATATTTGTTCAACACAATGCTCTAGCCGGCTACTTGTTTGGCTCTCAAATTGAAGGAATGGCAGATGCCATGAGTGACGTGGACATTGGTGTGATTTTTGGAGGTAAGGACATTTCCATCCATAGCCTACTCATCTTACAAGACGATCTACAGCGCCTCTTCGGTTCAACCCCAGTCGACTTAGTCCTGTTGGATAAAGCCAGCGTAACAGTGGCTTTTAAGGCGATCTCTCAAGGCGAAATCTTATATTCAGCCAATGATGAGGTAAGAACCGATTTCGAAGAAAAGGTGTTGAGAGACTACCACGACTTTGCGCCATTCCTCAAGAAATTCTATCTCGATGTGCAAGAAGCGATTATGGAGGGCGATGCAGGTGTTTGATAGAGAACGGCTATTTGAATGGATGACAGAAGTTCGCAAGAACATTAGAAGATTGCACTCGCTTTCAGAGATGAGCATAGAGGATTTCTCTGCTGATACTGACAACTTTGCGATTGCCGAACATCACTTGCGGAGAAGTCTAGAAATAGTATTAGATATGGGACGACACATCATTGCTAAACAGGCACTTGGTAGACCTAGCGATTATACCGAAATATTTGACATCCTAGGACGTGAAGGTATTCTACCTAAGAAGTATCTGGATAAGAATCGCGGGCTACCTGGATATCGTAATCGCCTTGTTCATCTCTATCACGATGTGACAACTGCGGAACTTTACGAAATCGTCTCGACTCGTCTCCCAGACATTGAGGAATTTTGCCAACATATTCTGCGATATATGAATGAATCGATGTAGTGTTTTCGAGTGATATGCCCTTCGGGATGTATATGCATGGCTTCAGACACGCTTCCCAAATATCAAACTGTTTGTTCTCCTTGCGAAGGCCTTGACAATTCTGGTTACCAAATCCTTCAAGAGCTTAGCCACTTCCGCTGCAGAGGCCCAGCCATAGTGCTCGCCAGTTTCAAAGGTTGCGCCAAGGTTTGCTCATCCCAAGCATTCCGCACAGACCTACGGTTGTCCCTGAGATACTCGTACTCATCAATACCTTGGCGATTGTTTGTATAGCAAGCGGGCTCATCATCGGAGCTAAACGCATAAAGATGGGCATCGTGCCAGCCCATGGCGTATTGAACAACAAGGTGTAGAGTCTCAAAGGAGATTTTGCCTGGTACAATAACACGCCGCCAAACGGTGGGTAATTCGGTCACTTCAACCTTCAGTTGATATGCTTGCATGTCAATACTCCCCTTGCCTGCAATTGAGCCGGGGCCAGTTTGCGTCCAACCGTGTGCGTTGCTTGAGTGTCTTTTGCTTGAGCGCACTCGCCGACCTAAATTCGACAGAAAATGGAAGTCTTCCTTTTCATCTACTCAAAGAAAAGACCCCCGGAAAACGTATTCCGAGGGTCCGTTGTTTAGATTAGGGTCTTAAATCCAAATCACTGCAAGCGCACTAAAAACAAAACTCACTGCAAAGGAGCTCTGCGTCCGGTCACTTGGAGCAGCCAGTCTCCCATCACTTCTAGCGCGGCAGGAGACATCGTCTCTTCGATTAGATAGTATTCCTCAGGAGATCCAGTCTCTGCTGTCTGGAAAAGATGGTTGAGGCCGGCCAGTTCAAGGACGGTATAGTCTGCATTTCCACCCTCTTCCAAAGCTCTCTCAATCAAAGTCAGGTTTGGCTCAGTCGGAACCTGCATGTCTTTGCTGCCGTTGATGGCCAGGACCGGGCAAGTTATCTCTTTAAGAGTAGGTAGCGGGTCGTAGGTCATAAAGAATTGGTACCAAGGCGAAAGTAGTTGCTGGGTTTGCGCCATGATGGCGCCTTCGATATCACCAAAGGAAGCCAACTCTTCCTCGGAAAGCCCAGCGTACGGTGCTAGAATCACAGCCCTCAACTCTTCCGCTGCTTTGTCTGGGTCCTTTTCCGTTTTCGCTATGGTAAAGAGCGCTTCTTGCATTGCCTTTTGCTGGTCGATAACCTCTTGGCGAGCTCCAGCCGCTTGCAAGAGCAAAGCAGCCTGGAGGTAAGCGATCTCTTCCCCGTTGACCCCAGGACCGGCCATGAGCACGATGAAGGCCACATCAGAACTGGCTTTAGCCGCCAGTGGTGCAACCAGACCGCCCTCACTATGGCCAATTAGGCCGATCCTTGCAGGGTCAATCTCAGGTCTCGTCTTGAGGTATGCCACGCCGGCGAGAACATCATCGGCAAAATCTAAAGTAGTAGCAGAGGCAAAGTCACCGGTGGATTCGCCCACACCCCTGTCATCAACGCGTAGTACCGCGATGCCACGTCTGGTGAGATAATCGGCCAAGACAAGAAAGGGCTTATGACCCATGAGCTCCTCGTTGCGGTCCTGCGGACCCGAACCACTAATCAGAAGCACCACGGGAAATACGCCGTCGCCGGCAGGTACGGTAAGGGTTCCAGCCAGCTCAATACCGGCCTCTTGGTTGGGATACCTAACTTCAACTTCGCTATAAGGATACGGAGCCTGCGGTTCCTGGGGACGGTTCGGGCCAGCCAGTTCTGGCAAGGTCTTCTGCATAACTAGCGGTATCTGCATCCCGTTTTGTTCCCAGATACCTTCTAGGCTGGTGCCGTCTAGGCTGAAGCTGCCAGAATAGATTCCTGCAATCAGTGAAACATCAAAGATGACTACCGCATCCTCCAGGCGTACTTCGGTGATGGGTATGCCTACAGCTCCCTGCGCCGGAACGTCAAGGGTCCCAGACCACACATCTCCCTCCGATACAATGTGAAAAATCATCTCAAGTTCAGCACCTGGTATATCCAAAATACCTGCCCAAGTACCGGTAAGGTCTGGCGCTGCCTCTGCCACACCTACGTTAAAGATCCCAGCTACAGCCGTCAAGACTAGTAATACGCCTACCAAAACCGACACTCTTTTCATCTGTCTTTTTCCCATCGCCCGCTTGATATTCGTCATCTCACACCGCCCTCTCTTTCGGCTAAATTCGTATTTCTTCTTAATTATAGCCGTTCTTCCACGCAGTCGCAATCATGGCTACCTCGCCCAGCTCGCCTGCGCACATCATGTGACCTTAGGAGCAAACCCGCACGGAGCTACTACCTCCCGCCATCCTGTCGATCACAATCTGCTTATCGATCTGTTCCTTAAGCTCCTCCACATGGGAAATAATGCCAATCAGGCGGTTGCCTTCGGCTAGACCCACTAGGGTCTGGATGGCCTGGTCTAAAGATTCTGCATCGAGAGACCCAAAACCCTCGTCCACAAATAGGGTGTTGATTTCAACTCCCCCCGCAGAACTTTGAATCACATCCGAAAGCCCGAGAGCCAGGGATAGAGAGGCTTTAAAGGATTCGCCTCCAGAGAGCGATTTCACCGAGCGAACCCTCCCTGTGTAGTGATCCAAGACGTCAATTTCAAGACCGGTTTGGGAACGGAGGTCAGCGGCCTCTTCTCGGCGCAAGAGCTCAAAACGGCTGTTGGTCATGATCTTCAACCTCTTGTTGGCCTCATAGAGGATCTGGGTGAAGTAAAAGGCCTGGACATACTGTTCAAAGGCTAGCTTCTGCACTCCCGCCAGTTCGCCACTGGCTGTCTTAGCCAGGCTTCCGAGGAGAAGATACTCCCTACGATAACGATCCACCCTCTGCAGCCCAGCGTGAACAGGGGAATAAATTGGCTCGTTCACACCAAGGCGGGTGTTCACGCTCTGCAGTTCTTGGTCAATCTGTGCCTTTTCCCCTTCCAAAGCCGCTTTTGACTCATCTAGGGACGCCAAATCAGGTCGATCCTTGTCCTTCGTTTCTTGCAGCAACCTCTGGTATTCCTGCTCGATCTTTTCCACTTCACGCTCGTAGGCGGTAATCGTCTCTTTAAGGTCCTTGAGCTCCTTTTCATCCTTGCGAGCCCTTTGGTAGGCCTCTTCGTCGGCAAAACCGCAGGCTAGTCGCTTCTCTGCATACCTAAGCTCGGCAAGCTCCCGCTCCCCTTGAACCTCAAGCAGCCGCGCCTCTTGGTCCCCTAAGAGAGTCTGGTTGTGCTCGAGTTTTGTCTTTAAGCCCTGATAACCCTGCTCTGCCTGGTGCAAAGCCTCCTTTAAGGCCAAGAGATCGCTTTGCCAACCACGGAGAACCCCTTCCGCTTCCGTCTGGTCCTTGTACTCCAGAGAAGATTGGAGCGTGTTCAGTTGACCCAATTTCGTGGCAAGATCGGAGCTGAGGGCCCGATGAGCGGCATCCCTTTCTTCCCAATCCGTTTCGTTGCCCTGCAAATCCGCCTCAAGGGCCTGTAGCCGCTGCTGCATTGCCCCTTTACGCTTGAGTTCCCTTTGGAGCTCCTCGGAACGGGTATCGTTTTCTGCCTTGCTCTGATCATGTTCCCCTCTGGCAGCAGTAATTTCCTCTGCCAGTTTGTCTGGAGTCAGGCCCTCAGCCAAATCTGGGAAGAAGAGTTGAGCACTTGTGGCCAGCTGTTTTCCCGTCTCTTTGTGTTCGGTCTGCTTTGTATGCAAGAGCTTGCTAGCCGCATCGAGGGCTTGCCGCGCCACTTCGACCTGCTCTTTCAGCCGAGCGAGCTCCGCCTCACTGGGAGCCTCGGGATCAGGGGTGGCCTTTTCGGGATGGGAAAGCGAACCGCAAACGGGGCAAGGTTCATCGTCCTTGAGCGATGCAGCCAAGACACCGGCCTGCTCCCTGAAGAAGGCTCGTTCCTTGCGAAGAAGATCTGCCTGGATCGCCTGGTAGGCTGCACTGGCGTCCTGGTAAAGCTCTGTAGCATCTCTGCATTCCACAGCCAGTTTCTCTAAGATTTCCAGGCTCTTACCTAGAGCCTCTAGCCCCGTGCGGTTGTTCTCTAGTGCCTTACCCTCTTGCTCGCAGGCTAGGACCTGCACCGCCAGATCATGCAGGGATTCGAGGGCCTCGGTGAGATCCGTTTTCTCGCTTAAGAGGGCCACTTTCCTCTCTTGCAGCTTTTGTAGATTTTCCGTCAGCCTTTCGTGACTCGCCTGGAGCTCTACCAGCTCTTTGGCTAGGAGTTCAGCCTCACTGTACTTGGGCAAGAGCTTAGCCAGACTGGCGATACTGGCAGCGAGTCTATCCCTCTGGGGTTCTGCTTCCTTTTCTCTTTCATAGATCCGTTGGGCCTCTCCCAGTTCTTCGAGCTGCCCCTTTACTTCTAGGGAAAGGGTCTGGATACTC